>CAZKID010000028.1:24056-24415 GCA_964552405.1 uncultured Thermoanaerobaculia bacterium | reverse complement strand
ATCGGACGCGCGAAACTGAGCAGACCATCGACTGCCTGGGAGAGCACAATGGCCTCTTTCTCGGCGTTGCTCAATTTCAGCGCGACGTCAGGCGCGAGCTCATGCCGCCGGGCAAGCTTGAGGTATCCAAGAATTGCGGAGAGAGCGTTGCGGAACTCGTGCGCGATACCTGCCGAGATCTCTCCCAGCTCCGCGAGCGTCTGCATTTCGCGAACGCGTGACTCCAGGGCGCGGACAGGCGAGAGGGCCGTAAAGAGGACGAACATACCGACGTGCCCGCCGGCCTCCGTCAGAAGCGGGACGGTCGACCCGCCCATGACGTAGCCCCCGTCGTTGACAACTTCCGAGCCGATGCTGGC
>CAZKID010000028.1:16376-24046 GCA_964552405.1 uncultured Thermoanaerobaculia bacterium | reverse complement strand
AGCGCCCATCGTTGAACACTTCGGATCGATTGAGTGTCGTTTGCTGCGCAGAAGCGTTGGATACGACTCTCGCGAACGGCGTGTCTCCCAACGCATCAAAAAGGGTCATGCCTCGGTATGGTTTCTCATCCAGATCGAGGATCTCGCGTCCTGCAGCGTTGATCTCCACGATCGAGCTGTCGCGATCCACCGCGAGGAATCCCGAAGTGAGGCTGCGCGTCAGCGTTGCAGTCACGAGCTCCAGCTCGTCAGCGCGCAGCTTCTCCTTCTCGTGAAGTTGCTTGAGCTCTTCTTCCTGTGTCTTCAACGTAGCAATCGACCGCCGGAACGTTTCGATCAGATAGGCCTGTTCGTCTTCTCCCGCCTCGCGTTCGCCGAGCTCTCTGGCGTGATCCAGCATTTGCTCGATCGGGCGGACGACTCGGGGAAGAAAGCCGATCAGCAGCAACGTGCCGATTACAGTTGCGGAGAGCGTAATCATTGCCGTGTATTGAAAGCGGCGACGCGCAAGATCGGGTCTCGCGTCATCGAATCGAAAAATCGCTTTTCCTGCCGGCACACTGCGCGCGATCTCAAATGTCCTGTCTGGCTTGTTGCCGACGCTAAACGGGCGGCCCGAGAGGAGTGGCCGGAACTCGATCGACGCGATGCCGTATTCGGTGCGCAAGGACGAGAGGCGGTCGCGAATGTCGATTTCGCCCGGCGTCGTGCTCAACGCATTACTCGCTGCGTCCGCGATCACAGTCCACTGATCGTGCATGCTCTCTTCCACGGCAGTCGTGTTCGCCTGAAGAAGAGACAGCAGAATCAGAATGAGAAAAATGAGGAAACCGACGTAGACCGCGAGGAAGTACTTGATATCCCGCCGGAAGCCGATCTTGGTCAGCGCAGGAGCAGGGCGAGATACCATCCGAGCAGTGTAGGTCCAAAGAAGATGACCACCAAAAGCGCGAGGCCGAGGAAGATGCCGAACGGAATCGCGGCCTGCATGCCACGCTCGCTGCGCAGCGCGACCAGTCCTCCCGCGATGGCGCCTGTGATCGAGGCGATCATCAGCTCCGGATAGAGCGCGCGCCAGCCGACGATCGCGCCGATCATCGCCAGCATTTTCACGTCGCCCCAACCCATCCCTTCGCGTTTGCGTACGAAGAGCCATGTCACGCGGATCCCGTAGATGAGCAAGGCACCCATCGCGCCTCCGATGAGGGAGTCGATCCACGAATCCGCGAGCGTGAATTCGGGATACATCGCGCCGAGCTGCAGATACCCGATCGCGATGCCAATGATGATGCCGGGATAGGTGATGACATCCGGGAGCAACCCGACTTCGAGATCGATGTAGATCAGCGCGATCGTCATCGAGACGATTGCAGCGAGTGGGAGAAACGTAAGCGAAACGCTGGTCCGCTGAAAGATCGCCAGGTAGAAAAGCCCGTTCGCTAGCTCGATGAGCGGATAACGCAACGAGATGGGCTCGCGGCAATTGCGGCAGCGCGCACCGAGGATGATGTAGCTGAGGATCGGGATGTTGTCGTACCAGCGAATGATCGCGTTGCAGTGCGGACAGTGGCTCGCTGGAAAAACGATCGACTCTTCACGCGGATAGCGGTGAATGACGACGTTGAGGAAACTGCCAATGATCGCACCGACGGCGAACGCGTAGAAGGGGAGAAGGAGCGTCATTCGTGGCGGGCATTATGGCGGAGGCGCGTCGGAATCGAACCAACCCATCGACGCTTCCGCGCCGGCGCAACGGTTTTGAAGACCGCGGGAGCCACCAGACCCCATTCGCCTCCCCAGTGTGCAGACAGCAGGAGCAGACCGGGATGGATTCTAACCTGCTGTCTGCTGTCTGCCGCCCGCTGTTAGAGAATCAATGCGGCGGATCGGTGAGGAATCCGACCTTCTGCGCGCCCGCTTCATGCGCCACATCCATCGCCGCCACTGCGCGATCGAACGGCACCTGATCTTCGGAATTGATGAAGACGACGCGATCGGCGGGAGCGCGATTCGCAAGTCCCGTGCGGCCCAGCGCGTCGAGCAATCCTTTGGTGTCGCCGACATTTTGCGAATTGAGATAGATGCCGTCGTGACGCACGGTCACGACGAGCTGATTCTGTTCCTGTGGCGGAGGTGCGCCCTGTACTTCGACTTTCGGCGGCACCTCGACATCCAATCCCATTTGCAGGATCGGGGGCGCCACCATTAAGATGATCAGCAGCACGAGCACGACATCGACGAGCGGCGTGATGTTGATCTCGCTCCGAACCCCGCTACCGCTGCTTCCACCGAATCCCATGAAACCTCCAGTGACTAGTGACGAGTGACGAGTGATGAGTGACGAGTGGGAACTCGCAATTCGCTACTCGTCACTCGTTACTCGCAACTCGTCACTCGCAACTCGTCACTCATACTCCGCCCTTTGCGATCTGTTCGCCCGCCTGCTGGTTCTGCGTGAGGAATGCGACCTGCGTGAAGCCGGCGTCGTTGGCCGCCTTCATCACCATGCGCACCTTGCCGTAGTTGATTCGCTTGTCGGCCTTCAGCATGACGTTGCGGTTCGGATCTTTCTGATGTTCGGCCGTGATGTATTTCGACACGTCGCGATCGGGAATCCAGTCCTGTCCGACGAACACCGTGCCATCGGGCTTGATCGAGAGAATCAGATCGCCTTCCTTGCCTGGTCTTTTCTCCGCGTGCGGACCTTCCGGCAGAAGAACGTCGACACCTGACTGCAGCATCGGCGTGACGACCATGAAGATGATGAGCAGCACGAGACAGACGTCGACGAGCGGCGTGACGTTGATGTCGCCTTTGACTTCGTCCGGACTGCCGCCACCGGCTCCGAATGCCATTGCTCGCCTCCGCTACCGCGCGCGTGCGCGTGCTTCGTTCTTGATGAAGTAGTCGACGAGCTGCGAGGACGAGTTGGACATCTCGACCTGGAAGCGATCGACCTTCTGCAGGAAGTAGTTGTAGAGCCACACGGCGGGAATCGCGACGAAGAGGCCGAAGGCGGTCGTGACGAGTGCTTCGGCGATCCCCGCGGAGACGGCACCGAGGCCGCCCGAGCCGGTGAGCGCCATACCCTGGAACGCGTGGATGATGCCGGCGACCGTGCCGAAGAGACCGACGAACGGCGCGGTCGTGGAGATCGTCGCGAGATTGCCGAGCCCCTTCTTCATCTCCGCGGTGGTCATCAGCGTCTCACGCTCGATGGCTCGCTTGCCCGACTCCACGATGTCGAAGTCTTCGGGTAAGTCCTGCGTACTTTCGTACTGGAACTCCGTCAGTCCAGCGCTGAGCACCTTCGCCAGGTGACTGTGGCGGAACTGCTGGCTGTTGGCGTGGCGAATCGCTTCCTCCAGCTTGTGATTCTTCAGCATCGGCGTGACTTCGCGCGCCAGCTTGAGCGACTGCTTCTTCGCGTTCTGGAACCGCCAGAGACGTTCGATGGCGATCGTGAGCGACCAGACGGACATGATGGCCAGCACGATGACGACGCCTTTGGCGACCCAGTTCATCGAATGCCACATGCTGATCAGGCTGAAATTTGTGTTCATCCCTTCCATGCGACTCTCCTCTCGAAACCCCTAACCATTTACTGCAGCCGGAAATTGACTGTCAGCGTAAAGATGACCGGAACGGGAACGCCGTTGAGTGTGCCGGGGTGGTACTTCCATTGGCGAACGGCGTGGACCGCGGCTTCATCGAGACCGAAGCCGAGGCCTTTGAGAACGCGCGCATCGGTGACGTTGCCGTTGCGATCGATGATCGCTTCGACGACGACGATCCCTTCCCGGCGCGCTTTGCGTGCAATGTCGGGATACATCGGCTGCGTCCGCGAGATATTCGTCGGCGCGTTGACATCGCCACCGACGCGCATCGGCTTGTCTCCCGTGCCGCCGAGCTGGCCGCCGAGCTGGCCGCCGAGCGTTCCACCGACGACACCTCCCACCACGCCGCCTACGACGCCTCCGACGACTCCTCCGACTTGTCCGCCCACGACACCTTGAGACGAATTAGAGGTGTCGGTGGATGCGTCTTCGTGCGGAGTTTCTTTCGGGACCTCGGTCGGCTGGTGGAACGTCGGCTGTTCTTTCGGCGTCTCGACCTTCACGTGCGGCGTCGATGCGCTCGATGCTGGAGGTGGCGGCGGAGGAGGCGGTGGAGGTGGTGCCGCCTGCACCATGAACGCCTGGATCGGTTTCTCGACGACCTCGGGATTCTCCTTCACATACAGCCCGGCGGCGATTACGCCGCCGACGATGAAAAGGTGAATGACCGCGGAGATGAGGCCAGTGATCCAGCCAGCCTTCTTCTTGTCGCGTCCAGCGGATTCAATGAGGACGTCATCGAACATGGCGGTTGATCCCTTCGACAGTTCGACACGGTCGCGCCGTAAAAACGAACCGCCTGATTTGTCCTGAGGTCAGCGACGTTAACATCGTCACTCTCGACTTGTCACGCTGGCTTTTGCGGATCGTATGCCCAACAACCACAGCCGTCACCCGCGCGGCAGTTCCTGCGGAGTTTGTGCCGTCTCGCGGAGTGACCACAATTTGTGCACGGCTCGAGGGCCGGCTGTGGAATGTCACAACCGCAGATTTTCAGAGGATCGGCGTATGGATACTTGTCGCAGACATAGCGGAGCGGGTGGAGAGAATCTGCGTGCTGACAGCGAGAACAGAGAGAGAGATCCAGCGCAGGCGGATCGAGCGGCGAGCCAGGCTTGCCGATCTGCGGCCGCGGGCGCGGCACGGCGATGCTTGCTGCGCCCAGTGGTGCTTTGAGGCGCGGAAGCTTTCTCGAGAGTGAAAATGCTGCGGCCGCGGAACGCGGCTTTCCGAAACTCGGCTTGCGCATTTGCGTCATCGTAAACCGAATCAGTTAGAATGCGCGCCGGTAGTCGGAATTTTCGTCGCTCGCTCGCGTTAGCCGACTAGCAACAAACTCGTGGGGCCGTAGCTCAGCTGGGAGAGCGCCTGAATGGCATTCAGGAGGTCGTGAGTTCGATCCTCATCGGCTCCACCAAATTACTGCGAAGAAACGAAAACGGCGGCCACGAGGCCGCCGTTTGATTTTGTGCGAAGTTTCGGAAAGATGTGACATGAACACCAATGAGGATATTCATCGACTCGTTTCCGATTACTACACGGCCAAGCTCGTGGAGCATGGCTGCACACCACGGGGCGTCGACTGGAATGGTGCCGAGTCCCAGCGAATCCGATTCGCGCAGCTCGCGAAGGTCATCCCGTCCGAACCGTTCACGCTACTCGATGTGGGGTGCGGATACGCGGCATTCTTCGATTTCCTGACGGAATCATTCAGCGAGTTTCACTACATGGGCGTCGACATTTCACCGGCCATGATCGATGCGGCGAAGAGCCGGATTCGAGATTCGCGCGCTGCGTTCGAAACCGCCATTTCCGAAGCGCCGGTCTCCGACTACGCGGTCAGCAGCGGAATTTTCAACGTGCGAATGAATGAATCCGACGAACGATGGAGCACCTACGTTTTCGAGACGCTCGAGCTGATGAATCGCAAGTCGGCGAAGGGGTGGGCAGCAAACTTCCTCACCAGCTATTCGGATCGTGACCGGATGCGGAGCGATCTCTTCTATGCAGATCCCTGCAAGTTGTTTGATTGGGCAAAGCGCAACGTGTCGAGGCACGTCGCACTGCTGCACGACTATGAGCTCTATGAGTTCACATTGATCGTTCGCAAATGAAAACGGCGGCCTTTGGGGCCGCCGTGATTTCTACTTTGGGAGTTCTTCGTTACTGCAGACTCAACAGAACGAGAATGTCTCCCGTCCCGGACGAGAGTGGCTCGAGAGCTTTGCCAAGCAGTGTCCCGGGACGATGCATCTTGATGCCCGAGATATCGACCGGCTCGGATTTCATTGCCATTCCGGGACGGTCGCTCGTGACGAGCAGATCGCCAACATTGATCGGCGCCTTTGTCGCATCGACGTGAACTTTCACGCGGCCGACAGTTGCGATCGCCGACTTGTCATCGCTCTTCTTGCCGAGTGTGAGGCCCGGCTGCTGAGAAACGACACCGGCGATGCGAGTGTCATAGGACTTGGATGACGCAGCGACTTCGTTGGTTTTTGCAGAGCTGATTACGACGACGGTGCCGGGGGTGAGGCTCTCCGATGTGGGCACCCACTCGGCAACGTCCTGATAAAGGGCCGCAATATTGCCATCGACCGTCAGGTCGAGCGTGACGTGGGCATCGCCAGTGACATCCAGCGTTTTCGCAGGGTTGAGGTTCCCGATACCGACTCTACCCAAATTCGTGATGATGACTCTCTGCACGTTTGCAGTTGCGATGCGGATCGATGGGTTCGGTGCGACTGCGCTCGCGTCAGGTCTGACGTTGAAGAAGCCTGAACCGCGTCCGAAGGACGAGCCGGAATACCCGTAGTTGAAGGCCGGACCGTTGACGAGGTCTGGACCCATGCCTTCAAAGACGTCCTGTGTGGCGCTTCCGAAGATGTGAAACGGACCCGACGGCGTCGTCGTGCCGATTCCGACGAAGCCTCCGTTTTCTGCGATGACCGAATTACCGAGGGTACCCGAGTTGTCGGTCCACTTGGCGAGAGTGCCGGACGTACCCGTGCCTGCAACTGCGGTCGCGGGACGTTTCGGCGCGTCCGTCGCTGCGCGCCTGCCCTCGGTGTTTTGTGCGAGTAGGTTCACGCTTCCTACGCAAAACAATATTGCTGCAGTTGCTACAAATCCCCTTCGATTTAGCACGTTCTCCTCCGAGTTTTCTGATTCGCGAAGCGGACCCTCGCATCAATAAGAATAGTGCCTGCCATGCTGATCGGCAATGTGCCTGCTTGCTGCATTCCGATTGCGTGCCGGAAACCTCCGGCACACCTGCCCAATTGATGAGATTTTCGCGACGCACGTAGCGTACACTATTCCCGGATTTCCCAATTCAATTTTGTCGCTGCTTTGGCGATTTGACAGCCGGGGAGGGTTGCCATGTTCGTGACGTCTTTGCGTCGCTCGACGTGTGCAGTATCTCGCGTTTTGGTTTCGGCAGTTCTGCTGTTGATCTGCTCCACAAACGCCTTTGCCGCCTCCGGCTGTCGAAGCACGGCTTCCGGCCTATGGACCTCGGGCTCGACCTGGACTGGTTGTCATGGAACAGGTGGTGTGCCTTCGACCACGGACGACGTTTCGATCAACGGCAGCACGACTGTAACCTTGACGAGCGCGGCCACCGTTGCGTCACTCACCTATGCGCCCAGCGTCTCTTCGACGGCCTGGCTGAAAGTCGAAGGCGGTGGTGCACTCACCGTGTCGGGCACTCTCACGATCAATGGTGCAAACGGCGGTTCAGGCAAGGTCGCGCTACTCACCATCAACACCGGCGGATCCGTGACCGTCAATGGCGCGAGTGGTGTGGCGGCGGGCGTTTCGGCGAAGTCGAAACTAACGTTCACCGGCACCGGTACGCTTACGACGACGATTCTTTCGGCTGGACTGACCTACACACCGTTCAATGGTTCGACAATTGGTCTGACGGGAACCGGCACCGTTCCGGTCTATGCCTATCGCAACCTGACCATCAATGGCAGCGGCAAGACGATGACGCTGGCTGGAGCGATGACTGTGGCCGAAGTGCTGACGATTCAGGCAGGCACGCTGGAC
>CAZKID010000028.1:3445-16366 GCA_964552405.1 uncultured Thermoanaerobaculia bacterium | reverse complement strand
TGGACACCTCCGCCAGTAACTTCCAACTGCCAATCACCGGCAGTCTGGCCGATTCCGGCGGGACGCTGAACGCGCGCGCGAGCACGATCAACGCGAACGGTAATGTCAGCGGGGCCGGCGCGATCTCGTTCACCGGCGCCGGCACCTTGAACGTCGGTGGTGACAATACGAGTACCGGAACGTTCACCGCCGCGACGAGCACCGTCAACTACAACAAGGCCGGTACACAGACGGCTCGCGGTGGCATCACGTATTACAACCTCACGATGTCCGGCAATGGTGCGAAGGATCTTGCGACCGCGACGACAGTGAGCAACACGTTCACATTGAGCGGTACCGCCTCGTCAACGGCGGGAGCGGCACTGACACTGAAGGATGTGAGCATCGGTGCGGGAACGACGCTCGATCTCGGATCCTCCAGTCATACGATCAGTGGAAACGTCACGGACAACGGCACTCTGAGCGCATCGTCGGCAAGCGCGACGTTCAGCGGGACGACTCAGAGCATTACCGGCAGCGCAACGACCATCAGCGTCAACAATGTGACGATCAATGCGACATCGACGCTCACTCCCGGCGGATCGATCACGACGCTCAACACTCCGGGAACTCTAACCATCAACGGCACCCTCTCCCCATCGACGGCGCAGACGATCAGTGGCGGAGCTCTGACCGGCAGCGGAACCGCGAAGACGCCTTCGTTGAACGGATTCCTCAATCAGTACACACACACAACTAGGACGCTGACGAACCTGACGGTCGATTACAACGGCACGTCGTCGCAAACGATCAACGCGGCGTCCTATGGGAAACTCAAGATCAGCGGCAGCCTCGGTGGAACGCTCGACGGCGACGCGAGCGTGTCCGGCATTTTGACGCTCGCCGGCGGCAACATCACGACCGGCTCCAATTCGCTCACACTTGGCGGAAGCGGGAGCGTGACGCGCACCACCGGGTTCATCATCGGCAACTTCGTCAAGACCTTCAACAGCCCGTCATCACTGAGCTTCGAGGTCGGTACATCCAGCGGCTATTCCCCGGTGACGGTCAACGCAACGGCGGGTGCCTTTCCGGCGACCTTCCTCGTGAAGGCCACACAGGGTTCGCATCCTAATGTGCCAGGTCCGGACGGACTGCGCCGCTACTGGACGACGAGTTCGACGCTGATCACCACTGCCGACCTCACGTTCAATTACCTCGATCCGACCGACATTGCCGGTACAGAAGCGAACTACTCCCTCGGCCGATGGACAGGCACGGCCTGGGTCTATCCAGCCTCGACACTCGATACGGTCAACAATCGTGTCACGACCAACAACGCGACTGCGTTTGGTGACTACGAGTTACACGCACGGGCAACGAAACTGATCATCACATCAGTCAACGGTGGATCCAGCGTGGAGGCAGGAACGCCGTTCTCAATCGTGGTCAAGTCGCTCGACGCGGACAACAATCCGACGAACGTCAAAGATGACACCGGTGTCTCCATCGATGTCTTCAGCGGGACGCAGGCCTCGCTCGGCGGCACGACGACTGGCATCATCACCGCGAATACCAACACGTTGACGATCAGCGGCCTGACGTACTCGACCGAGGAAACGGTCGTCCTCCGCGCCAGCTCCACGAGCGGTGACACGCTGACCGCGGGCAACAGTCCTTCATTCAATGTCGTCAAGTTCCTGGCCGATCACATCGTCATTACGTCGTCTGCAGGGGACCTTCCCTCCGCGACCTCGCGATCCATCACCGCCGAGATTCGCGATTCGAACGGGTTCGTGAAGACCACCGACAACACGACGATCATCACATTCGCGCAAACCGCAGGAACCGGATCTCTCACCGGTCTCGGATCGCAGCAGGTAACAGCCGGCGTCGCATCCGTTACGGTCACAGGCGTCGGCGCGGGTTTGGTGACCATTACCGCATCAGCGCCCAGCATCTCGTTCTCCGGCACATCGACATTCCAGGTCGTTGCGGGGGCGGCTCACCACATCACGTTTACCTCATCGACTGCCAACCTCACATCTGGCGCTTCGCGCTCTCTTACGGTGGAACTGCGCGACGTGAATCAGAACGTCCTAACGTCCGACAGCAGCACGGGCGTTTCGTTCGCACAAACTGCTGGAGCCGGCAGTGTGAGCGGTCTGTCCTCATCCACATTCTCCGGAGGCACCGCGTCGACGAACGCGACCGGCGTGGTTGCAGGCTCAGTGACCGTCACCGCGTCTTCGAATGGCGTGACCAGTGGCACGACGACGTTCAGCGTCGTGGTTGGTTCCGCGGATCATCTGACGTTTACTTCCTCGAATGCAGATCTGCAATCCGGCGCGACGAGAGCCCTCGTTGCCGAGATCCATGACGTCAATGAGAATGTGAGAACGGCTGATACGACTCTCGTCACATTCGCCCAGACGGGCGGCACCGGTTCGGTTTCGGGAACGAGCTCCGTCAACGCGGTCAACGGCATTGCGACACTCAACGTGACCGGTCTCAATCTAGGTTCCGTGACGATTACGGCGTCGGCGCCGGGAGTGCCCAACAATGGCACGAGCTCATTCAATGTCATCGTTGGTGCTGCCCATCACTTCACATTTACGTCATCGACTGCCGACCTCGAGTCGACGACTTCGCGTCCGCTGACCGCGGAGATCCGCGATGTCAATCAGCATGTGCTCACGGACGACAGCGCGACGTCCGTGACGTTCGCTCAGATCAGCGGCAGTGGCAGCGTCGACGGTCTGACGTCGACCACAGCCATCAATGGAATTGCTTCGCTGACGATCACAGGTTTCACAGCAGGCTCGGTGACGATCACCGCGCACGCGACTGGCGTGCCGAACGACGGGACGACGACGTTCAATGTCGTTGCGTCGCTGGCCGATCACTTCTCGTTCACCTCGTCGACCGCGGATCTGGACTTCAACGCGACACGACAATTGAGAGCAGAGATTCACGACCCGAACGATAACGTGGTCATCACCGACAGCTCTTCATCAGTGACATTTGCGAAGACTGCGGGGACGGGGACGGTGACAGGCCTCGGCGCGAGTACGGCGTCGGCCGGCGTGGCAACGATCACCATCACGGGTGGATCGACTCCCGGCTCGATCACGATCACCGCAAGCGCGACGACAGTTCCCGTCGACGGCGATACGACGTTCAATATCGTCAACAGCCCTCCACCGGTGAGCAGCACGCCGCCTTATCTCGTGAAGAACATCAACGCCTCAGGTGATTCGTCACCTTCATTCATCACGGCGATGACTGATGGGCGCGTCGTCTTCAGAGCGACGGAGCCTGTGGCCGGAAGCGAGCCGTGGATCTCGAACGGAACGCTGAGCGGGACCAGTCTGCTCAGCAACATCGAGCCCAGCACCGCCTCGTCGTCACCATCCAACTTCGCGACGGTGAATGGTCTGACGTTCTTCGTGGCCACCACTTCAGCCAACGGTACCGAGCTTTGGAAAACAGACGGTACGACCACATCGCTGGTGAAGGACATCAATGCGAGCGGCAGCTCGAATCCTTCCTCGCTGACTGGATCGAACAACACACTCTTCTTTGCCGCAAACAACGGCACGCTTGGCGTGGAGCTTTGGAGCAGCAACGGTCAGTTGGCAGGAACCGCTATCGTCCAGGACTCCAATCCGACGGGCTCGTCTTCGCCAGCCGAGCTTGCCGATGCCAACGGTACGTTGTTCTTCTCGGCCGACGACGGTAACTTCGGCCGCGAGCTGTGGAAGAGCGATGGTTCGTCCGGCGGTACGACGATGGTTGCGAACATCGCATCGGGTTCCGCATCGTCGTCTCCCCGCAACCTCAGCTACGCGAACGGGAAGCTCTATTTCACCGCTGATGGCACGAGCACGGATGAGCTCTGGACGAGCAACGGAACTGGTGGCGGCACGTTCCGCGTCTTCGATATCAATCCGAGCGGAGGCGACAGCGTCAGCGTCGTGTTGCCGGTCGGCAGCACAAATCTTTTCGCGGCCAACGACGGAACCAATGGACGCGAGTTGTGGAAGACCGATGGCACGACTGCGCAGCTGGTCCTTGATATCAATCCCGGCAGCGGCAGTGGTGTACCTGTGTTCACGAAGTCCAATGCCGTCGTCGCGGGCGGAATCCTTTATTTCGCAGCGGATGATGGAGTTCACGGGGTCGAGTTGTGGAAGTCCGACGGCACCGCCGGCGGCACAGCGATGGTGAAGGACATCTGTCCCAACGATTGCTCTTCGAATCCGACGTCACTCGTCGCATCGGGAGGCACAATCTACTTCCGCGCGACGAACCCGTACGTTGGTGACGAGCTGTGGGTGAGTGACGGTACGGCGGCGGGAACGAAGGTGACCTCTGATCTCGAGCCAGGCATCGTCGGCGCGGCGCCCGATTATGTGACGGCGGCCAGCAATCTCGTTTACTTCTCAGCCACGACCACTGCCGCGGGCAAGGAGCTTTACGCGGTCTGTACGACAGCGACGACACATCTCAGCGTCACGGGTCCGTCGACCGCCACCGTGGGCTCGAGCATTTCCGTGTCGGTGAGCCCGCTCGATGCCTCGAATGTTCTCGTGCCTTGCTACACGGGCATCGTTCATTTCTCGACGACAGGTTCGGCAACGCTGCCCGCGAACTACACATTCGTTGCAGGCGAGGGGGCGCATTCATTCAATGTGACGCCGACTGCCGCGGGCAGTCAGACCGTCACGGTGCAGGACACGGTGACCGGAACGATCGTCGGCACGATCACGTTCGTTGCGAAGATCGCGACGACCACGACGATCACCACCAACTCACCGAATCCTTCGTTCCCGGGGCAAAGCGTGCAGTTGATCGCAACAATCTCGCAATCGCCTGCCACCGGCACTGTCACATTCAAGGACGGGGCGACCACGCTGAATACAGCGCCGGTCAGCGGTGGAACCGCAACCCTCAACACGACGGCTCTTACGACGATCGGCAATCACACCATTACGGCCCTCTACAGTGGGGATGGAACGTACGAGTCGAGCACGTCAGCAGGCGTCACGCAGACCGTGTCGCTAGCGCAGCCCGTGATTTCGAGCGCGCAGGCAACGTCGACGAGCAGCATCTCGATCTCGTGGAATGCGATTTCCGGCGCCTCCGGCTACGACGTGTACCGCAGCGATCACAATTCCGCATACGCGTTGGTCGGACAGCCCTCGGGCACGTCCTTTACGGACAATTCGATCACGCTGCAGCCCGACACCACGTATCTCTACAAGGTGGCCGCCCGCGACAGTGCCTTCAACGACGGCCCGCAGAGTGCACTCGATCCGGCAACGACGATCATCTTTACTGATGATCCCGTGACCACGAGCACGAAGATCAAGGCGGTTCACATTACGCAGTTGCGTACCGCGGTCAATGCGATGCTCGTGGCCGCGGGGCAGCCGACTGTAACCTTCACCGATTCGTCGTTGACGGGAGTCAAGGTGAAGAAAGTGCACATCCAGGAGCTTCGGACGGGACTCACTCTCGCACATTCCACGCTTGGACTTTCGGCGATCTCCTATACGGATACGACGATCACCGTCGCCTCGACGAAGGTCAAGGCGGCTCATATCAACGAGCTTCGCAATGGTGTGAAGTAGCGATCGTTCCCCGCAGACAACGGGCAGCAGTGCTTCATAGCCTGCTGCCCGCTGTCTGCTGACTGCTGTCTGTCACGAGGTCCGCACTCCTTCACCGGATTGTTCCTTCCTCGCGACCCGCGCTCTCTACAATCAGATGATGGCGCGTGTGATCCTGCTGCTGTCCGCTTCGATGTCGCTATTTGCGCAGGGCTGGATGCAGTGGGGCGCAAACGCCCGGCACGAGAGCTCGGTCGAATCGGCAGGCCAGCGGCTCGATCGCATTGAAGCGGAGATCGTCATCGATCCGTTCGTAAACGATGAGATGGCGGATTCGGACGGCGATCTGCTCGCTCACTATCCAGTGCCGCTCGTCGATGGCGATGACATCTTTCTCCTGCTCAAGGGCGGTACCTATACGGACTACCTTCATCGCTCGACGATGTCGTGGAACATACGCGCGATCCACCGCAGTGGGCCGGCCTATAGCGAGCGTTGGGTCTATGCGAGCGACTGGAAGCCGGTTCCGACTCCAGGCGAAGGCGGGCCCGTGTGGGAGCCGGTGTTTCATCCTGCTCTGACGGCGACGGACGTTTGGATTCCGGGACTCGGGGGAACGATCGATCGCGTCAGTCGTGAGGACGGTCATCGCATCGCACGCTTCAATCCATTCGGCGTCACTCTCGACACGTCGATCTTTGTGACGGGACCTCCTGCGGTCGATGAGCAGGGCAACATCTACTACAACACCATTCGCCTCGACGCGAACGCGCCATGGACCTCGGATGCTTTGGGCGCGTGGCTCGTACGGATCGGGAACGATGGCACGATGACGAAGGCGTCGTTCAGCACAATCGTAACAGCCGCGCCGGCGGCGAATGCGCAATGCACGAATGCGTTCGCCTCATCGCAGCTCCCATGGCCGCCTTCGCCGAATGCAATCGCACCGGCGATCACGTGCGGTTCGCAGCGGCCCGGAATCAATGTTGCTCCCGCGGTCGCGCCGGACGGCACGGTCTACACGATCAGCCGCGCGCACTTCACAGCTCGCTGGGGTTATCTAGTTGCAGTGCATTCCGATCTCATGCCGAAGTGGACGGCGTCGCTGCGCAATCGCTTTCATGATGGCTGCAATGTGACGATCCCTCCGAATGGGACACCGGGTGGTTGCCGCAGTGGAGCAGTGACCGGCGTGGATCCTGCGGACAATCTTCCTGGTTCGGGACGCGTCAGCGACAACGGAACTTCATCGCCCGTGGTGGGTCCGGATGGCCGCGTCTTTTATGGCTCGTACACGCGCTACAACTATTCACAGGGACATCTGATGGCGTTCGGTGCGTCGGGGAATTTCGAGAGCGCGTACGGATGGGGATGGGATCTGACTCCTGCAGTGTATCGGCACGATGGGACGTACTCGCTGCTGCTCAAGGAGAATCACTACAGTGCGCCACCGTACTGTTCGGATCGCGTTGCGAGTTGTCCGGCTGATCGCACGCTCAACACGCCGGGCGATCCGGAGCAATACTTCATCACGCAGTTGGGACCTTCATTGCAGCCTGAATGGAAGTTCAAGAATACCGAGACGCAAAGCTGCGCGCGCGTCGACTCCGAGATTCAATGCGTCGCCGATCATCCTTCCGGTTTCGAATGGTGTGTGAATGCAGTCGCCGTCGATGAGTGGGGCGTGGTCTATGTGAATGCCGAAGACGGGAACGTCTATGCGATCGAGCAGGGGGGGAGGCTGCGTCAGCGCCTTTTCCTGAATCTCGCACTCGGCGCCGCGTATACGCCACTGTCGATCGGTGGAGATGGGCGGATCTATACGCAAAATGCGGGGCACCTCTTCGTGATCGGGAACGAGCCGCGAGCAAGGCGGCGAACCTCCCGCCCGTGAAAAAGCAGACGAGCGTTTCGCATTTTTGGAGTAACATTTCGACTTCGCTTACTGGGCGGGTGGGTTAGCTCGGCGTCCAACTACAAATATCGAATGCGTGTTCTGCGGCCGAGGTCTGTCCGCGCGTCTCGTGGAATCACCTTGATCACATTGAGTTCGAAGGGTTGCCCAATGAATATCGTCAAGCAAAATGTCCGCCGTTTCTTCCTTCTCCTCGTCGCGATGTGTGTTCTCGTTGGAGGCGTCGCTTCCGCCAAGACGCGCAGACCTCGGAAACCCAAGCCCGCGCCAGCCACCGTGGAAATGGAATGTTGCCAGGCGAAGGACAAAGATGCCGATCGCCCGATTCGTGCCGGGTCGATCAAGCCCGAGCGGAAGGCTGCTGGCGTCGAGGGCAGCGATGACGACAAGAAGGTCGTACCTGCGCCCGGTCCGCGCTCGTTTGGACCGCCCGTCGAGTTGAAACTGACCAAGGCCAGTGGAAGCGGTAAGCGGATCGACCTTCGCAGGCTTCCGCATACGCCGCCGCCCGCGCACGAGCGAGTCGAGCTCGAGGGACCTGAGCCAGCGCCGGTCGCGATCGAGAATCCGACCGCGCCGCATTTCGAGACAGGCTTCCAGCCTCCAATCGTCTCGAACGCTCCAGCTCCGGCGCCAACCGCTGTGTACGAAGGCCTCGATCGTTTCAACTGGGGCGCCGGCAGCCCGCCGGATACGAACGGCGATGCCGGCACGACCTACTACGTCCAGACTGTAAACAGGTCGATCGGCCTGTTCCGTAAGTCTTACGGTTGCCAGGGAGCCCTCTTCAACTTCAACACAATCCTTCCGCAGGGGAAATTCGGGAACCTTTGCGATACGAACAACTTTGGCGATCCGGTCGTGTTGTATGACACGTTCGAAGATCGCTGGGTCATCACCGATTTCGCGTTCCTGACCGATATCAGTGGCAACGTGCTAGCGCCGGCGTACGAGTGTTTCGCCGTTTCGATGAATGGCAATCCACTCACGGGCGGCTGGAACTTCTATTCGACCCAGGTGACCGACAATCTCAACGACTATCCCAAGCTCGGCGTCTGGCCGGACGGCATCTACATGTCGGCGAACATGTTCTCGTTCGGCGCAGGATCATCGTTCAAAGGCGCGCGCGCCTGGGCGTTCAACAAAGCGCAGATGTACGCGGGAAGTCCGACGGTCAAGGTCGTGACCTTCGATATCCCTGGCGGGGACTTTGCCGTCATGCCCAGCAACGCGCGACTGCAAACCGGTACGCCGCCGCCGGGCCGGCCGAACTTGTTTGTCTCGACATGGCAGTTCCTGAACGCACTAACCGTTTACAAGTTCAAACCCGATTGGAACAACGTCCTGCTGTCGACGTTCACCGGTCCGGATGTTCCGCTTGCCGCGACGAGCTGGCCGAACGCGGCGGTTGCCAACGTTCCGCAGTCCGGAACGACGCAGCTGCTTGATGCCTTGCAAATCCGCGCGATGGTCCAGAATCAGTACACGAATTTCGGTGGAGTCGAATCCTTGTGGGTTCCGCACACTGTTCGTCGTGGAAACACGACGGGATTCGCGGCACCGCGCTGGTATCAAGTCGATGTCACCGGCGGCACCGTTGCTGCGAACCTTCCGCAGGCTACGACGTGGGATCCCGATGCCGCAAACGTCATGCATCGCTGGATGCCAAGCCTTGCGCTCGATCGTACGGGCAACATGCTGATGGGCTACAGCACATCCAACAGCTCGACGTTTCCATCGATCAAGTACGCCGGTCGAGTAGCGGCCGATCCGGTCAACACGTTCAGCCTTACTGAGCAGACGTTCTTCACTGGAACTGCTTCGCAACTCAGCTCCACTCGCTGGGGCGACTACAGCTCGATGACGCTTGACCCGGATGGTTGCACTTTCTGGTACACCACCGAGTACGCCACGGGTCTCGACAACACTACGGTCGATCCAACTTCCTTCAATAAGCGCTGGAAGACCAAGTTCGGATCAATACCTGCCCTGCCTGGGTGCGTCCCGGTCGGTGCGGGCGGCACGGTCAGTGGCACGGTCACTGTGAACCCGGGCGGCGCTCCGATCGCCGGCGCGACCGTGAATCTCAGCGCGCGATCCGCGACCACGGATGGATCCGGCAACTATTCATTCCCCGGCATTCCTGCCGGAACCTATCCAACCATTGGCGCCAGCAAGGGGGGCTTTGGTTCGGCGTCGGCTTCGAGCATCGCCGTAACTGACGGCGGCACGACGACACAGAACTTCTCACTCACAGCTGCTCCAGCCAGCGCGTGTCTCACCGACACGACGCAGTCGGACTTTTTGACTGCGAACGCGATCACGAACGTCGATCTCAACACCAGCCCTGGCGACGTGACGTTGTCGAACGCGCCGACGATCGATCAACAGAATACGGCTGGTACGACCACGGGCACCGGCTTCGCCACCACCAGTTGGGGTGGTCAGACCTTCATTCCAGCGGTAACGGGGCAGCTCGTCAAAACCGATGTTCAGCTCTTCTGCAGCGGTTGCACTGGCACGACCCCCAATCCCACGCTTTCCGTTCCCCCCACAATTGCGGGTCTTCCGACAGGCGCGGATCTCGCCTCAGCGACGATCCCCGGGTTCTCGAGTGGTGCAGGCACCTACTATTCCGCGACGTTCGGCGCACCCGCGACGTTGACTTCGGGAACACAGTACGCCCTGATCCTTCGCCCGGTTGCCGCTCCTTCGGTTGGCGGCTACTTCTGGATTCGCGCCAGCCCCAGCAGCTACGCAAATGGGCAACGTGTCATTTCGACTGACAACGGTGTGACGTGGACAGCCGATTCGACCCGAGACTTCAACTTCAAGGCCTACATGCAGGTCGGTTACGCCGCATCGGGGAACCTGGTTTCCTCGGTAAAAGACGCCAATCCTGCGGGCGGCATTACGCCGATCTGGTCCACACTGTCGTGGAATGCCTCGACGCCCGCGAACACATCGCTGAAGTTCCAGGTCGCCGCCTCGAACAATTCGGGTGGCCCGTTCAACTTCGTGGGTCCGGACGGCACGGCGGGGACGTTCTTCACGACCTCACCCGCGTCGCTCGCGCAGTTCTACAACTTCCGTTACGTCGAATACAAAGCGTTCCTTGCAAGCACCAACAGCGCAGTCACGTCAACGCTCAACGACGCCACAATGTGCTTCAACGACGTCGACTGCAGCGGCGCACCGGCGATCACACCGTCCCCCGCGGCAGTCTGCGCGAACTCGACGGGCAACACTGCCAGTGGACCCGCGGGAATGAACTCCTACTCGTGGTCGATCACGAACGGCTCGATCACCGGCGGCGGTACATCGCAAACTGTGACCTACACAGCCGGCGCGTCCGGTACTGTGGGGTTGCTGCTCAACGTCGTGTTGCCGAACGGCTGCCATCAGTCGAATAGCACCAACGTCACGATCAATCCGATTCCGGCCACGCCCACTATCACGCCAACTGGCCCGACGACAGTTACCTATCCGAACACCGTCGCGCTGAATTCGAGCAGCGCCACCGGCAACCAGTGGTATCTGGGTGGCAACCCCATCGCGACTGCGACGAATCAGGCCTATACCGCAAGCGCCTCAGGCGACTACACCGTCATCGTTACTCAGAACAACTGCGTGAGCCCCACGTCGTCGATCACGACTGTCACAATCAACCCGGCCACGCCAGTCGTGACTGCTACGGGAGGCACCTTCAGTTACGACGGCACGCCGAAGGCAGGGAGTGGAAGCGCAACCGGCGGTGCTGGCGAAACGCTGACTGTGACCTTGACCTACACGGGAACAGGGTCCACGACATACGGTCCGTCCTCCACGGCTCCTACACTTGTGGGCACATATAATGTGACAGCTCACACTCCCGGCGATGCCAACAACACTTCAGGGGACTCGGCGCCGGCCGCACTTAGCATTACTCAGGCGAACCCGAACATCAGCGCAACCGGGGGAACGTTCACGTATGACGGCAACCCGAAGAGTGGAAGCGGCTCCGCGACTGGAGGCGGTGGTGAAGTTCTGCCGGTGACATTGACCTACAATGGCACCGGAGCGACGACCTACGGACCGACTGCTACTGCCCCAAGCCTTGCGGGCACATACACGGTCACAGCGCACACGCCAGGCGACGCCAACAATGCCGCCGCCGATTCATCACCGACAGCCCTGACGATCAACAAGTTCGACCCATTGATGGCCGCCCACGGCGGGACGTTCACTTACAACGGATTTCCCGAAGTAGGCACCGGGCAGGCAATCGGAGGCGCGGGCGAGAACCTGCCGGTCACGCTGACATACCAGGGGATCTCGGGAACTACCTGGGGACCTACCGCAACGGCACCGACGAACGTCGGTGTCTACCTCGTGACCGCGCACACCGTAGGCGACGCCAACAACAATGCGAAAGACTCGCTGCCGAACGCGCTGCGGATCAACAAGGCTTCGGCAACGGTTGTCGTAACCGGTTACTGCGTTTCCTTCGATGGTTCGGCACACACGGCCGCCTCATCGGCGACCGGAGTGATCGGCGAGTCCCTTGCCGCTGGTCTGGTCGTGACCGCCACCACCCATACCGCTGCCGGCACGTATTCAGGGGACGCCTGGACCTTCAGCGGCAGTCCGAACTACAACGATCAAAACGGCACAGTCAATGACAGCATTGTCGATGCGACCATCACCACTCCCTCGGTTTCGATCTCCGGGTCAACCGGCAACACTGCTTCCGTGCCCAGCGCCGGCGCTGGAGCAACGTACAACTGGGGCATTACCAACGGCACGATCACCGCGGGCACAGGCACATCGTCCATTACGTTTACTGCGGGCGCGGTCGGCACGCTCACTCTTAATGTGACCGTCACGAACTCTCTTGCGTGCGGTACTTCGAAATCCGCGAATGTCACCGTTGCGCCGGCTATTACGTTGACGTCCGTGACACCGTCCTCAGGTCCATACTTCGGTGTGCAGCCCGTGACAATCAATGGTTCAGGCTTCGTCACCGGTACAACCGTAACATTCGGCGGAGCTGCGGCGACTCAGGTCGTCGTCGTGAGCGGTTCACAGATCACGGCGAAAACACCCGCGCACTCGCCAGGTGCCGTCAATGTGACAGCGACCCTTCCGAACACTCAGTCGGCAACCCTAACCAACGGTTACACGTATCAGCCGCAGATCTTCGATCCGAATGGCGACAACGTCGTCGATCCATCGGACATCTTCTTCCTGGTCAACTACCTCTTCCTGGGCGGACCGGCTCCGCATGGAGCGGCGGGAATGCCGTCAGGTGACGCGAACCGTGATGGCCGCGTCGATCCGTCGGACATTTTCTATGTGGTGTATTACCTGTTCGTAAGCGGGCCTCGGCCAGGGGACGTTGCGGCAGTGTCTCCCGCGGCGGGGGGTGCTGCG
>CAZKID010000028.1:0-3435 GCA_964552405.1 uncultured Thermoanaerobaculia bacterium | reverse complement strand
GTGGGACATTTGCTGGTGGGTGAATTTCCTGGTCGGAGGCGGACCCTGGCCATGGGCGGTTGCGGTGCGTCCTGCGACGGGGGGCGGGACGGCAAGCGCGAAGCTCTCGGGCGGACTGAAGCTCGGTGAGCCGGAGCTGCGAGATGGCAGGATGGTTGTGCCGGTGGTTCTAACGATGGATGAGGGGTCAGAGACACCGCAGGCCTTCTCGGTGGTTGTGAAAGGTGGCAACGCGATTCATCGCGCTGGGGGAGCCGAGGGATTGAAGGCGCTGTTCGAGATCAATCGTGCGGCGAACGACTCGGTGGTTTATCTCCTCTCGATCGATCCCCGGACGCCACTGACGCTGGGAGCGGATCGCACGGCGGTCATCGCCGAAATCGAAGTGAGTGGTGCGGACTCGAGAGTTTCGCTCGATGGGTCGCGCACGCTGCTGAGCAACCTGGGTGGAACTCGTACGGCAACGACGTCTAACGGAATGCTGCACCTGGACGGCGAACGCGTCATCCGCGTGCCGAAATCTGACTTGAAGGGAACGAACGCACAATGAAATTCGTCGTTCGGGCAACACTGCTCGTATCGATTCTGATCATGCTCCTGCCGGCCGCGCCTGCGGCCGCGCAGGCTGCGGACACGGTGACGGTCGCCACGGTCACTGGTGGTGGGATCGTCGATGTGCCGATCTCCATCCGCGATGCCTCGGGCACACCGCTGGGGATCGATCAACCGGCCGGTTCTCGAATCCAGGCGTACAGCATCAGCGTGAGTTACTCGCCGGCCAGCGCGGTGCAGGCGATTAGCATCAGCCGGGCAGGGATCACGGCGGGTCTGACTCCGACGTTCGAGTCGAAGCCTGCATCCCCGGGGATGATCTCGCTGCTGGACACGTTTTCAGAAGGGACGAATCTGATTCCGTTCACCTCGAATGCCGCACTGCCCGGCAATCAGGTTGCGAACCTGCACGTGACGATCGCACCTGGGACGCCGCCGGGCACGGTCATTTCGCTGACACTGGCTCCTGCGCTCACCCAGTTGTCCAATGAGGCTGGAACGACTACTGAAACCACCACGAACAGTTTTCTGACCCTGGTTTCAGGTCAAATCACGGTGACGGCGGTGCCCGTAATCCCGACACTCGCCGAATGGGCGCTCGCTGTTCTTGCGCTCGCGCTCGCAGTCGTGGCCGTCCGACTTCGTATGTAAGGAATCCCCATGCCCCGGAAACTCGGTCTTCTCGTTGCCGCCGCAGCCGTCCTTTGTGCATTCTGGCCGGCTGCGGCGCACGCCGCGTCCGATGTGATTACCGTCGCCACCGTCAATGCCAGCAGTCCAACCGTCGACGTGCCGATCTACGTTCGCGATGTTTCCGGAACACCTCTCGGCATCGATCAACCGGCTGGTTCGAAGATCCAGTCGTTCAGCATCAAGGTGACGTACTCGCCGTCGTCCGCGGTCGACTCCGTATCGATTGCTCGTGCTGGGATCACCGCATCTCTGAATCCAACGTTCGAGTCGAAACCTTCTACGAGCAACTCGATTTCGATACTCGACACGTTTCAGGAGTCGACGAACCTGGTCCCGTTCGCGCTTGATGCAGCGGCGCCGGGAAACCTCGTCGCGCATCTCACTTTTACACTCAACTCGTCGGCCACTCCTGGGTCCTCGATTTCATTGACGCTGGATAGTTCGGTCACGCAACTGACCGATCAGGGTGGAACTTCTGCAACCAAAGAGACCACGGGAAATGGATCTCTTTCTCTCGTCAACGGCTCGATCAATGTACCGAACCTCTCCGTCTCTCTTTCTCCGTCGGCGAAGACCGTGACGGTGAACGGCAGCGGTCAATTGAGCGCCGTCCTCAACTTTGCGCCGGCCGGAAATACCACGGTGACGCTTTCTTCATCGAAGCCGTCGGTGGCCCGTGTTCCGAGCTCCGTCATCATTGCGTCGGGCTCCACCTTCGGGTCGTTCAGTGTGACCGGCCTCGCGATCGGAACATCCGTCGTCACGGCCACTGTCGGAAACTCGACCGCGACCGCTGACATCACGGTCATTGAGGCGCCTCCGCAGTGCAACACTCCCGCAGTTCCAGTGCTCACTGCGCCCACGAGCGCAAACGCAGGTGTTGCGTACAGCGTGTCATGGAATGCGGTCACGGATGCGACTGAATATCAGCTCGATGAATCAACGAGCTCAGACTTCCTTACTGGAACCTCGACTCAGACGGTGACGACGACGTCTGCATCATTCACGCACACCGAAGGCAACGCCCGCTACTACTACCGCGTACGTGCGCACAATGCAGCGGGGACTTGCAACAACTTCTCCGCCTACTCGTCAGCGATGTCCGTGCTCATCAATCCTGCCCCGGTCTCGGAGACCAGGTTCCTCGCAGTCGTCGGCTCCGTGCAGGGCAGCTTTGGTTCGAACTTCAAGACGTCCGTGCAGCTCTACAATCCCAACACGGTCGTGTCTACCGGCAAGATCGTGTTTCATACGCAGGCGGCGTCGGGAGGTTCATCCGATCCGTCTCTTGCTTACTCGGTAGGACCCGGGAAGACCGTCAGCTACGCTGATCTCCTGCCTGCGATGGGGATCAACAGTGGCCTCGGTACCGCGGACATCATCTCGGATTTGAACTCTCCGCTGCCTCTCACGCTCGTTCGTGTGTTCAACGATGCGGGTGCGTCGGGGACAACAGGGTTGGTCGAAGATGCATTGAGCGACGGCGACGCTCTCAAGTCCGGCAGCAACGCCGCACTGCTCGCTCCTTCAGATGTGCAACGGTTCCGTCTCAACATCGGCATCCGCACACTCGGGTCGGGAGTGGTTTTGACGATCGCCGTCCGCGACAAGGATGGCGCGACCGTCAAGAGCGTTACGAAGAGTTTGGCGGCGACGTTCTTCACGCAGCAGTCACCCGCACAGTTGCTCGATGGTTATGTCCTGACGGGCGGTGAGTCGATCAACTTCAGTGTGACGAACGGCAGTGCGATCATCTATGGATCGACGACGGACAACACGACTAACGATCCGAGCGTGCAGTTCGCGAAAGCGTTCTAGCGCTCCACACCAGGTTACTGCTTCCAGTACGCCTGCACCCAAACACTGCGCCGGGGCCAATGCGACACCGCCACGACTCCGTTGGGACGGAGTGTCGCGTAAGAGACGTCCGCGTCGAAGCCGTTCTTGATGCCTCCTCGCAGACCGAAGCCAGGGGCGAAGAGATCCTGGCGTGACACCGTGAGGTCCATCGTCCTGTAGCCGATCGTCGCGATGCGCGCACCAACGTAGTTGTAGCGTCCTGTGATCAGAAGATTCGGCGTGACTCGGTAAAGTGCCATCGCGTTGCCGAGGTACTTCGCGGAGACGACATTGGCGCCGCCGCCGTTGGGAGTGCGTGGATCGAAGGTCTCCGCGTAGGAGACATTCGAT
>CAZKID010000027.1:0-24604 GCA_964552405.1 uncultured Thermoanaerobaculia bacterium | reverse complement strand
GACGCTGATGCGCCGCGCGGATGTCGCGATGTACATCGCCAAACAAACCAACAGCGGCTACGCCGTCTACTCGGCGGAACAGGACAGCAACTCTCCGACGCGTCTCGCGCTCATGAGTGCACTGCGCTACGCGATCGATCATGGCCAGCTCGTGCTGCACTACCAGCCCATCATCGATCTCGAGAAGGGAACGTTCTCGCATCTCGAGGCGCTCGTCCGCTGGGAGCATCCCCAGCACGGACTCCTGCCGCCCGATCAGTTCATCCCGCTCGCCGAACGCACGGGCCTCATCGTTCCGCTCACGTCGTGGGTTCTGAATGAAGCGCTCGCACAATGCCGCGCCTGGCATGACGCGGGCCTCTCGCTCGGAGTCTCGGTGAATCTCTCCAGCCGCACGCTGCAGGATTCCGCCTTGGCGGACCTGATCGCCGAGAACCTGCATCGCTGGCGGCTGGAAGCAGGCTCGCTCAAGCTCGAGCTAACCGAGAGCAGCATCATGTCCGATCCCGATCGCGTGAGCGCGATGCTGGCGAAGCTGCGCGGAATGAACCTGCGCCTCTCGATCGACGACTTCGGAACCGGCTACTCGTCCCTCTCACATCTGCGCCTCCTGCCCGTCGATGAGATCAAGATCGACAAATCGTTCGTGATCGACATGCTGACGACACCGTCCGATGAAGCGATCGTCCATTCCACGATTCAACTCGCCCAAAACCTCGGCCGGCGCGTGGTCGCGGAAGGCGTCGAGAACAAGCCGATCTACGAGAGGCTGCGCGAGCTCGGCTGCAATGATGTGCAGGGGTTCTATCTCGCGCGGCCAATGGATGCGAGGAAACTGGAAGAGTGGATGCCGGGAGTGCCCTGGAAGCCGGCGGCGTAGTGCGTCCTCGTCATCCCGAGCGAAGTCGAGGGACCCGGGCGTGCGTGCGGTACGAAACTCATGTCGCGCGCCTCACGCCCGCCCGGGTCCCTCGACTACTCGGGATGACGAGGGACGCAACTGCCCTCATTCGTCCTACAATACCCACCACTCGGCCCAATCGCACACAGGAGGAATTCATGCGCCCCATGCTCCGGTCGCTTCTCGTTCTCCTCGTAGTGGCTCTCCTCCCTCTTTCCGCATTCGCACAGTCTCAGGCAACGACGGGTGTCATCGAAGGCACGGTGATGGATGCGACCGGCGCGGTGATGCCGGGCGTCACGATGTCGATCAAGAACACCGCCACGAATTACGAACAGACGCAGGTCACCGACAAGGAAGGGCGCTTTCGCGGCGTGCTCCTTCCTCTCGGTCCCTACCAGGTCAGCGCGACGCTGGAAGGATTCGGCTCGCAGGTTCAAAAGGGCCTGCAGCTCCAGGTCGGACAGACGCTGACGCTCAGCTTCAAGCTGACGCAGGCCGCGGTGTCCGAGCAGATCGTCGTCACCGCTGCGGCGCCGCTCATCGAGACGGCGCGCACCGAAGGGGCGACGCGCATCGACGACAAGTCCGTTGCCGGCCTTCCGAACAACGGCCGCAACTTCCTCGAGCTGACCAAGCTCACGCCCGGTGTCAGCATCGTGCAGGGGCCGGACGGCGACGAGCTCTCGATCAATGGCCAGAAGGGCATTCAGAACAACGTCTCGGTCGACGGCGCGGACTTCAACAACCCGTTCTTCGGCGAGCAGCGCGGCGGACAGCGTCCTGCCTTCACGTTCAATCTCGATGCAGTCAAAGAGATGGTCGTGGTTGCCGATGGCGCGAACGCTGAGTTCGGACGCTCGCAGTCGGGCTTCGTGAACGTCATCACGAAGTCGGGCACGAACGAGATGGACGGCACGGCGCACTTCACGTTGAAGGACGACTCGCTCAGCTCACGCTCGAAAGCGGGCAACGGCAAGACCGCGCCGAAGTTCGACTCCCATCAGTATCAGGGCGGCGGCACGTTCGGCGGACCGCTGGTGAAGGACAAACTCTTCTACTTCGGATCCATCGATGTGCAGCAGGCTCGCTCGACGAAGCAGACGGACCCGTCGCGCATCGAGCCGGCTGTCGTCGCCGCACTCGCGGCGCTGGGCAGCCCCGACGAGAATGGCCCGATCAGCCGCACGAACGATGCGCGCGTGCTCCTGCTCAAGACCGATTGGAACTCCAGCGCGAAGAACCTCTTCACGTTCCGCTACAACTACACGTGGGCGGAACAGAAGAACGGCACGTTCGATGTCGATTCATGGGGACGCAGCGCCAACGCGATCGAGCGCGATTCGTCGCACGCACTCACCGGCGCACTCGTTTCGACGTTCGCAGTCGACCTGCTGAACGAGTTCCGCTTCCAGTTCGCGAAAGAGAATCGGCCGCGCCCCTACAACGGACCGCTGATCACGGGACAGAGCCGCCCGCTTCCCGACACGGCGTTCGACTTTGGCAGCAGCTATCGCTTCGGCGAGCCATTCTTCATTCCGGTCAAGTACTACGACACGCGCGTGCAGTTCAACGACAACATCTCCTACCTCCGCGGACCGCACTCCTACAAGTTCGGCGTCGAGTACAACCGCGTGAATTCGGTGCAGACGTTCGTCGGCTTCGCGAACGGGCGCTGGATCTTCGACTCGACGGCCGGCTTCCTCGAAGATCTGAAGAACCACACGAACAAACACGTGTTGCTCTTCCTGCAGCAGGCCGGTGTCGGTGGGCTGAGCGTGGAGGAGGCCGGAACGCAGAGCATCCCGCAGAAGGAGCCCGCCGTCTTTGCGCAGGACAGCTGGCAGGCAACTCCCAATCTCAACGTGCAGTATGGTCTGCGCTGGGAAGCGCAGATCGAACCCGATCCGATCACGCCCGCCGACCAGGTCTTCTACGCGAAGTTCATCGGCACGACCTCGAAGGGACAGGAGTTCCCATCGAACGGCAAGGTTCCCTCCGATCGCAAGATGTGGCAGCCGCGCCTCGGCATGTCGTGGAACCCGAGCGGCAACGGCAAGAGCGTGCTGCGCGCAAACGCCGGCATCTTCTATGGACGCGTTCCGGGTCTTTCGCTCGCGTCCTCACGTTCGACCAACGGCAGCCGCGGTCAGACGATTTTCCGCAACAGCGGATTCAATCCCGATGGCTGCCTGCCGATCTATCCGAATCCTCTCGCCGCGTCGTGCATCCAGTCACCGTTCGATCCCGACGTCTTCGTCTTCGACAAGAACTTCGAGAATCCGCGCACGAAGTCGGCAAGCATTTCGTGGGAGCAGGAAGCGATTCCCGACTACGCGGTGCTCGTGAAGTACAACTACGCGAAGAGCGATCACATCACGCGTTTCATCAATGGCAACGATCCGCTGCTCGGTTCGCCGTGGTCGACGGGACTCGGAGCCGACGGCAAGAATGGAATCGGCACGCTGACTGTCGTGCAATCGTCCGCGCGCAGCCTCTATCAGGGCGTGACGCTCGGCCTCACGAAGCGGCCTTCGCACAACGTGCAGTTCCAGCTCTACTACACGTATTCCAAGGACAAGTCGGATGACGACAACGAGCGCGATCCGTTCTCGTTCCGTTACGCGAAGATCACCAACCTCGGTCCGGAGTACAGCTACTCCGATCGCGATCAGCGTCATCGCGTAAACGGCTGGCTGCTGTGGAATGCGCCGGCGGGCCTCGACGTCAACTTCCGCTACTCGTATCGCTCGGCACAGCCGCAGTCGTTGTCCTGCGTCGTGAGCGAAGCGTTCTGCGGAAAGGACGCCTTCGGCGGTTCGCGTTTCAACGCCATCGCCGCCTCGCCCAGCGACCGCATCAACCCGGACGGCTCGGTCACCCAGCGCAACCTCGGCCGCAAGGACAACCAGTATTCGTCGCTCGACTTCCGCATCTCGAAGCCGTTCAAGCTCGGCAACGGACTGACCGCAGAACCGTCGGTCGACATCTTCAATGTCTTCAACAGCAAGAACCTGAAGCATCCCGAGGTGACGAGCCTCGTCTTCAACTTCGACGGCACGGTGCAGAGCGGCCTCGGCGATCCGCGCCAGGCGCAGATCGGCCTGCGGTTGATTTGGTAAACGTGGAGTGCGGACTCCTCGTCCGCACTCGCTTTACACCTTCACGACCACCTTCCCGAAGTGCTGCGCTGCCTCCAGGTAGCGCAGCGCTTCGCGCGCCTCATCGAACGCGAACGTGCGATCGATGACAGGCCGCAGACGATGCAGCGCGATCGCGCGATTCATCTCGTCGAACATAGCGACCGAACCGACGTAGATCCCCTGCACGCGAATATTCGGCAGAATCGCGGAGACGTCGATCGGAATCTGCGTGCCGGTCACGAGTCCGATGACGCTCACCTGCCCCGCGGCCCGTACCGATCGGAGTGATCGCGGGAACGTGTCGCTGCCGCCCAGTTCGAGAACGTTGTCGACACCGCGCTCCTCGGTCAGCCGCAACACTTCCTTCTCCCACTCGGGAGTCGTGCGGTAGTTGATCGTCTCATCGGCGCCGAGTCGTCTCGCCTTCGCGAGCTTCTCGTCGCTGCTCGACGTGATGATCAAGCGCGCGCCACGCAGCTTCGCGAACTGAAGCGCGAAGACGGCCACGCCACCGGTACCGAGAATCAACACGGTATCGCCGGGCTTCACGGAGATCAGCGCGTGCCAGGCTGTCAGCGCGGCACATGGCAGCGCCGCAGCCTCCTCGAAGCTGAGGTGTCCGGGAATCTTGACGAGCGCTCGTTGATCGAAGATGCGAGCCGTGGTGAGCGCGCCGTCGACATACGCGCCGCCGAGCGAGCTCTTGCCGTACTCGCGGCGATATTCTCCGTCGAACCAGCCTGCGAAGAAACTTCCGGCGACCCGGTCGCCAGGCGCGACTCGCGTAACTCCTGGTCCGACCGCAACGACTTCGCCCGCGCCGTCGGAAGCGATCACGCGCCCGTCGGGCGCTCCATATTTGCGCGCCGCGACGATCAGGTCGCGGTAGTTCAGCGACACGGCCTTGATGGCCACGACGACTTCGCCCCAGCCCGGCGGCGGGACGGCGATTTCATCGAAACTGATCCCATCCGCAGCGAGGCGTACGGCAGTAGCACGATCCATGATTCATTCTCCTTGCAATGGATGAATATCATCGCTACTATCCAATGGGAAGTATGCACCAAACAGTGCAGTAGATACCCGGAGGTAAGTCATGCGACGACGAGTGAGTGACATTCCTGCCACTACGCAGCAGATGGCCGAGAAGGCGCTGCGCTGTATCCACTCCATCGACGTCTTCGATCAGACTTGTGCCTCACACCAGGCCATCGGGCGGCTGGCGGACAAGTGGACACTGCTCGTCTTCTACGCACTCGCGCAAGGGACCAAGCGCTACAGCGAGCTCCAACGGCAGATCGCCGGCATCTCGCCCAAGATGCTGACCCAGACACTGCGCTCGCTCGAAGAGAACGGTTACGTCGAGCGCGAGATCTATCCCGAGGTACCGCCGCGCGTGGAGTACTCGCTGACTGAGCTCGGAGTCAGCTTCGTCCAGCCCATGGCCGTCCTCTTCCAATGGGCGCAGGAGCACAAGGATGACCTGATCCGCATCCGTACCCGCAATGCGCGGAAGGTCGCACGCGAGGCGTCGCCCTGAGGTCAGTGGCCGCTGGCCCGCCGTCGAACCGCGCTCGTCTGAGCCTGTTCCGCGTTCGCGCCCAGGAACGAGAGCAACTGCGCATCGCTCACCGCATTCGGATCGGAAAAATTCGCATTGGTCAGCGAGGCCGGAACGGAGGGACGGCGGAATCGGAAGTAGTCGAATGCGCCGACGAGATCGGCGTTCCCGCCGTGAATCACCGTCGAGTTGTGCGCGAGCGCCGTGTAGTTGTTGAAGCAGAACGGGAAGTCGGTGTAGACCGTCATCCCTACCTGCATCAGCGGCGCGAAATCGGGACGATAGTAGCGGCGGTGCACGACCCAGCCGCTGCCGTCGTTGCGCAACGTGATCACATGCGCGCCGAGACGCGCCACCTGAATCACGGCGTGATTCCCAGGCGCCGGAACGACGACGATCGTCGAGATTCCATTGACTGTCGTCTTGACCTCGTACTGAAAGGCGCGCGCCGTGTTCGCCGCACCGAGGGAAAGAAAAACGTAGTTCTCGCCGCCCGGCTGCCACGTCGATGGAGTGATCTGGCGCGGCGTGCGCACCATGATGCCGGCCAGCGAATAGAGCGAGCTTGGCGCACCCGTCCCATTTCGCTGCGTCGCGGTGACGTCCGTCGTCACGACGAAATCACCCTGCACGAGCTTGAATGTCAGCTCACCGCGATAGTCGTTGTACCAGGTACTGGTGAACGGCATCATCCGCATTTTTCCCGGAATCGTGCCGTTGATGTCCTGCTGCTCCAGCTGATTCGCAGGCCAGCCTTCCACCGCATAGACTCGCTGCCACTGAGCGAGCGTCGACGCATCGTTGAATTCGTCACTCAACCCCGCCAGATCATCGGCAAGCTGCGTGAAAGGCAGCAGGCAAACGAAAACGACAGCGAGCTTCATCCATGACAATATGGCGCCGCATCGCGTGATGAAGCAACTTGCGAATCCACGTGCGGTCGTCTTCGACTGGGATGGAACGCTCGTCGATACGGCGGAGGCGAGCTACCGCTGCTATGTCCGCCTGTTCCAGTCGTTCTCCCTCCCCTTCGACCGCGAAACGTACGCGCGCACATATTCGCCGAACTGGTATCACACGTTCCGCTGCCTCGACCTTGCCGAGGAGCACTGGGCGGAAGCGGATCGGCGATGGCTTGACTACTTCGCCGAGGAGACCGTCGAACTGATCGACGGTGCGGCCGAGGTCATCGCTGGCCTCGCGTCACGAGGCATCGCAACGAGCGTGGTCACCAGTGGCAGCCGCGAGCGCGTCGTCCGTGAGATCGATGCGCATGGCCTCGCGAATCAGTTGCTGCATCCAGTGTTCGGAACGGACGTTCACAACAAGAAGCCCCACCCCGAGGCGCTGCTGTTGTGCCTCGATCGGCTGTCGATCAAACCGGAGGAAGCGGTGTACGTCGGCGATAGTGCCGAAGACATCGAGATGGCGCGAGCAGCGGGCGTCTACTCGGTAGCAGTTCCAGGACCCTATCCGAATCACGATTCCCTGCATGCGGCGAAGGCGGATATGACGCTGTCGTCGCTGAGAGAAGTAGGGCTCTGGGGCGCTGGGGCGCTGGGGCGCTAAGTGATTCTGCAGCGACCGATCTCTCGTCATCCGAGCGAGCAACGGCGCGCGCACACGCCGCGACTGAGAGAAAGAAACCACGGCACGCGATCGTAAGCTGCCGTCATCCCGAGCGTAGTCGAGGGACCCGGGTGGGCGGGCGGTACGAAGATCATGTCGCGCGCCTCCCACACGCGCGAGGTCCCTCGACTTCGCTTGGGATGACGGGAGCTCACCTATTAGGCCGCAAACCCGCATAAACCCTGGAAGTTTCTTGGAAGCGGCGAATCGGCGCTGCGCGCCCGTTATACGAACATGACAGCGACTCTTTGTGGATGACAGTACAAAGGGGTGACGGCCTCGACACCGCGATCCCGCGGGCCCGCGCAACCGCGAACCCAACCATGTACACTCCGACAATCACGATGCCCACCACGGTCCGCGCAGTTTGCCCCCACGATTGCCCCGATACCTGCGGCATGCTGGTCACGGTCGAGGATGGCCGTGCGATCCGCATTGCCGGCGATCCCGATCATCCGGTCACGAACGGATTCCTCTGCACGAAAGTCGCGAAGTATCTCGAGCGGACCTATCACGAGGGGCGCCTCCTGCATCCGCAGATTCGCGTCGGTGCGAAGGGCGAAGGAAAGTTCCGGCAGGCCACATGGGACGAGGCGCTCTCGCTCGTTGCAGAAATACTGAACGCGATTCGCGCGCAGAATCCGCAGTCGATCCTTCCCTATTCGTACGGCGGCACGCTCGGCTCGATCCAGGGTGACTCGCTGTCGATGCGCTTGTTTCATCGCATCGGTGCGTCGCTCCTCGAACGGACGATCTGTGCCACCGCGGGGATGACTGCCTGGAATGCGGTCTACGGCATCCGCATGGGCACCGACACCGAGACGATCGCGCAGTCGAAGCTGATCATTCTCTGGGGCACGAACACACTCACCTCGAATCCGCACCTCTGGCCGTTCATCCGCAAGGCGAAGGCGAACGGCGCGACGACGATCTGCATCGATCCCCTTCGCACGCGCACCGCCGACGCCTGCGACGAGCACATCGCGATCCGGCCCGGCACCGACGCCGCGCTCGCGCTGGCGATCGCGCACGTCCTCTTCCGCGACGAGCTGTTCGATCGTCAATATCTTGACGAGATGACGCTCGGCTGGGAGAAGCTCCGCGACCGCGCTCTCGCCGACTACTCGCCGCAGCGCGTCTCGGCGATCACTCGCGTGCCGGCCGAGGCGATCGAACATCTCGCACGCCGCTACGCCACGACGCGGCCATCCTTCATCCGTCTCAACTATGGATTGCAGCGGCACGGCGGAGGCGGCTCCGCAGTCCGCGCCATCGCGTTGCTCCCCACGCTCACCGGCGACTGGAATCTCGCCGGAGGCGGCGCACAGTTGTCGACGTCGCAAACGTTTCCGCTCGACACCGCCTATCTCGAGCGCACCGATCTGATTCCTCCCGGCACTCGCACGATCAACATGACTCGCCTCGGCGAGGCACTCACTGAGACGAATGATCCTCCGGTGAAGGCGATGGTCGTCTACAACTCGAACCCTGCGGCCATCGCACCCGATCGCGAGCGGGTGCTCGCCGGCCTTCGCCGCGATGATCTCTTCACCGTCGTCCTCGAGCACTTCCAGACCGACACTGCCGATTATGCGGATGTGCTGCTTCCCGCCACCACGCAGCTCGAGCATGAAGATCTGCACAAGGCGTACGGTCACCTCTATCTTTCGTACAACAAGCCGGCAATTGCGCCGCTCGGCGAATCGCTGTCGAACACCGAGATCTTCCGCCGTCTCGCCGCGCGCATGGGTCTCGACTTTCCGGAGTTGAAGGAGAGCGACGAGTCGATGATCCGGCACGCCATCGCGAACGTTCCCGGCATTGCCTTCGACGATCTGCAACGCGAGGGCTGGCTCCGGCTCAACGTCCCCTCGCCGCACCTTCCTTATCGCAGCGGTACGAAGGTGCCGACGCCGAGCGGCCGCATCGAGCTCGACTCGTCTCGCTTCGCCGCGGAAGGACTCGATCCGATTCCATCCTACGTACCGCCGCACGAGTCGGAAGAGCGCGCGCCGGAACTAGCGCGCCGCTTTCCGCTCGCGCTCATCTCGCCGCCCGCGCACTCGTTTCTCAACTCGACCTTCGTGAACGTCGCGTCGCTGCGCCGCTCCGCGGGCAAACCGACGCTCGAGATTCACACTGAGGATGCGCAACGCCGCGGAATCAACGCGGGCGATCGCGTTCGCATCCTCAACGATCGCGGCTCCTTCACCGCGGAGGCCGTGATCAGCGATCGCGTCCGCCCCGGTGTCGTCAGCGCGCCATCGGTCTGGTGGCCGAAGATGACCTCCGACCAGACGAATGCAAATCAGACGACGTCTCAGGCGATCACCGACATCGGCCACGGCGCCACGTTCTACGACAACCTCGTCGAGGTGAGCCGCGCGTGAGCTATCTCATCGCTGCAGCATTCACCATCCTCGTTTCGGCCGGCATCATCATCGCCAACGAGCGCTTCCGCCTGCTTCGCTGCGATGATTTCGCATCACGGGGAGCGAAGATCTTCGCCTACACGTGGCTCACGCTCTTCCTCGTTTCTCTCGGCATTCTGACGACACTCTCCGCGGCTCATCCGCCGACTGCGCAACAACTCGCAAAGACGCCCTTCTTTTCCCTCTTCGTTCCGCACCTCGGCTTCATTGTTTTTCTCCTCGGCTGGTGGCTCGCAACGCAACGGCCGCCGCTGCGCGTCTTCCTGAACATTCCACGAGAACGAACCGGCGAGGCGGTCCTCGCAGGATTCGCGCTCGGGCTCGCCGGTTGGATCTTTACGATCCTGATGATGCTCGCGATCGTCGCCATGCTGAAGGTGGCAAACATGATTCCCGAGGGAATGCAGCCTTCGCCAATGATCGGCTTCTTCGCGACGCTGCCGTGGTGGAAGAAGCTGTTCATCGTCGTCTCCGCGATGACGATCGAAGAGGCGCTGTTCCGCGGCTTCTTCCAGAAGAGGATCGGGCTGCTCGCCTCGACGATTCTCTTCGCGCTCGCGCACTACAGCTACGGGCAGCCGATGCTTCTGGTCGGCGTGACGATGATCTCGCTCGTGATCGGCAGCGCGTTCTATCGGACGAAGAACCTGATCCCGGGCGTGATCGCGCACGGAGTGTTCGATGCCGTGCAGATTTTCGTGATCATCCCGGTCGCGCTGCGCTTAGCGGGAGTGTAGGGCAGGCGCCCTCGCCTGTCCCCTTGGCTTGTCGTGCGATGGACAGGCGAGGGCGCCTGTCCTACACCCCTACTGCTCCGACACCACGACGCCGTCGCCTTCGAAGCGAATCTTGAACCCTGCGTCGTCTTCGTTCTCGATCATCACGTTCTCGAGCGACTTGTCGTCCATCACCTGCGGAATCAGATTGCCTGTCCAGGCGACGAGCGCATTCGATGAAATCGACAGCGGATATTCGCGCGTCACGCGCAGCGTGAGCGGTTCGATCGATGTGGAGATGGCGAGTGAGCCCTTGCCGAAGATCTTCACAGTATCGATCTTCCGCTGATAGGTCGAGTCGTAGATCGGCTCGACGCGATACGTCAGCGTATCTTCGAGAGCGAGCAGGTTGTGCCCTTCGACATAGATGAACTCTTCGCTGAGATCGAGCAGGAACGTCTTGCGTCCCTTCTCGTACACGAAGATCTTGCCTTGTCCAACCGCCTTCACCAACGTCTGCGCTGTCGTACCCACGAGACCTGACTCGGCGACGAACTTCAGATTGCCGGAGTAGCTGGAGACGGTGCCGCGCTTCACGTGTACGCTGCGCGCGAAGTTGATCTCGAGGAATCCGTTCTCGTGCAGTGTGAAGGTCTTCGATGCACCTTCGATCTTGTGTCCGAGGTCGAGGCGCTTCTCCTCGATCGCCGGCGTGTCGTCGACGGCTTCCTGCAACTTGCGCGCAGCGGTGTGACCGGCCATCTCCATCGCGGGTGCGGGAGCGGGCGGCGGCATAACTGGCGGAGGCGGAGGTGCAGCAGGCGGCTCCGGAAGCGGCGTCGTTCCAGGCTTCGTGCGCGTATCGATGTGCGGCTCTCGAATCGGCTGGAGAGCAGCGATCTTCGCAGTGTTGATGCGATCCACTTTCACCGCGAGCGTGGTGCCCTCTTTTCGCGGAGGTGGCGGCGCTGCAGGTGCGGGTGGAGGTGCGGGAGCAGGTCGTGGCGCAAGTGCTGGCGGCTGATGTTCCGCTTCCACTTCCTTCACCAGCTTGTCCGCGCCGGCGAACTTGAGATGCTCGAGCGCCTGCGAAAACTTTCTCTTCTGCCGGTACAACAGCCCGAGATAGAGATGCGACTTCGCATAGTTCGGACGCAGTTCGACGGAGCGCAGCAGAAAGTGCTCGGCTTCGTCGAGCTTCCCTTGCTTGAAAAGGATCAGTCCGAGGTTCGAGTGAAGAATGAAGACGTTGGGATTCTCATGCGCGAGGCGCCGGTAGATGACTTCCGCCTCGGGGAACGCATTGGTCTTGAAGTAGACGAGACCGAGAAGATTGAGAACATCGGAGTCATCGGGCCGATGCTTCTGCGCTCCTTCCAGTTCCCGCCGCGCCTCGGCATATCGCCCTTCCTGAAACGCTTCGCGGCCCCGGTTGTAATGGAGAAGGAAGACACCCTGATCGAACGGGGCAGCAATGACGGGATCTGGCATTCCGACGTGGATTGTAGCGGCTGCGGCGCCAGTGTGCACGTGTGTCCGTCACACCAACGTCAATTATCGCGTGCCGAGATAGCGGAAGCCGGGGATGACGGCAGCGGCAGCGAGCGGTGCTGCAGCCTTGAAACCGCCGCGCAGAAGATTGCGGCCACGACCGCCTGCGAACGAGACCGCACCGCCGCCATAGGGTCTGCCGTAGTAGACCGTTAGCGCGCGGCTGACGTAGTTCTTCGTTTCGTTGTAAGGCGGAATGCCGCCGTGCTTCGTCACGGCGCCTTCGCCCGCGTTGTACGCGGCGAGCGCGCGCGGCAGGTCATACGAGAACATCTCGAGGAGATCGGACAGATACGCGACGCCGCCGCGGATGTTCTCTTCGGGATCGAACATGCGCGAGACACCATAACGCTTCGCGGTTTCCGGCATCAGCTGCATCAGGCCGCGCGCACCTTTGTTGGAAACGCAGGCCGGATTGAAGTTCGACTCGACCTGGATGACTGCGCGGACGAGGATGGGATCGACGTTGTACTCGTCGGCATATTGCTCGATGACCCTGTCGTACGGCGAGCGGCGGTCACGTTGCTTCGCGAGCCACTTCAGGTCCGAGCTCTTTCCGTTGCTGGCCGGTCCGATGTTCGAGATCACCTTCTTGCCATCGCCCCTGACGACCAGCTGCACCTGCGCGGCGGCAGGGACACTGATCGCAACGATGAGAGCGAGGGGGAAGAGACGCATTGTCCGGTGATGGTAGCACAGGCCAAAATGAGGGCATGAGCTTCGAGCCGATGCAATCGCAGGTCGATGAGTGGATCACGACCCATACCCATGGCTACTTCCAACCACTGATGATGATGGCGCGGCTGACCGAGGAGTTGGGCGAGCTCGCGCGCGCCGTGAGCCACAAGCACGGCGACAAGAAACCGAAGCCGGGAGAAAAAGAGGGAGATGTGGCGGAGGAGCTCGCAGACCTGATCTTCGTTGCGGTATGCCTCGCGAACTCCGAGGGCATCAAGCTGGATGAGGCGTGGAAAGGGCTGATGGAGAAGTTGTATGTGAGAGATGCGAAGCGGTGGAAGTAGGAAAGTAACGAGTGATGAGTGACGAGTGACGAGTGACGAGTGACGAGTAACGAGTGACTAGTGGCGAGTGGCGAGTAGCGAGTGACGAGTAGCGAGTGACGAGTAGCGAGTGACGGGTAGCGAGTGACGGGTAGCGAGTGACGAGTTGCTAGGCATCACGACTCGTCACTCACGACTCGTCACTCGTTACTCCCACTTCATCGATTGCACATCGCGTATGCCTCTCGAAACGTCGGATTCTCGATCAGCGCGCGATTCACTTCGAAGTAGCTCCTCACGACGTCGTTGGTCTGCAGGAGGCGCCGGCGCAGATCGATCGCGATGGCGCGCCAGAACTTCGCGCCCGCGGCGGGTTGATTGCGCAGGAACTGCGCGAGCTCGTGCATCGAGACCGACAGGACTTCGGTCTCCGTGACCGCGCGGAGAGATGCTGAGGCGACGCCGTCTTCGATGATCGAGAGCTCGCCGAACGTCTGTCCCTCGATGAGATCGCAGAGCGAGACTTCGCGATCGTTGACCTTCCGCGATACGCGGATCCGGCCGCTGACCATCACGTGCAGGGCGCGGTTGGCGTTTCCTTCCTCCAGCACGACATCGCCTGGTGCGAAGCGGCTCATCTGCATCGTCCGGCGAATTTCGTCCAGTTCATGCGTTTCGAACTCGGCGAACAGTGTGACTCCACGAAGAAAATTAACGTCGCCCACGACCCTCTCCTGTCCGAAATGGAGTTAGAATCGCTCCATACCTTACAAACAATTTTGAAGTGCCCGCCGCGCTGCAAGAGTACTGCGGACGACGGGAGTCGTTCAACGGCCGTTGTCAGGACAGGAGAACCGAGTATGGACGGTCTTCTTCGCTCACTGGTCAAGACGGTTCGGCGACGCCTTCGCGATGATGAAGAGGTCAGCGTTGAGGCGGTCACCAAGGAGCTCGGCTACACGAGGCAGTACATCTCGGGCCGCTTTCATCGGGTGACAGGACGGCTCCTCAGTCATTTCCTGAAAGAAAAGCGGCTCGAGAAAGCAGCACGCCTGCTGCGGAATGGCAACATGCGCGTTTCACAGATTTCGCGGCGCTGCGGCTTCGATTCCGAAAACTACTTCCGGCAGCAGTTCCGCGAACGCTATGGGATGTCGCCGCGGCAGTTCCGCTCGCACAAGCCTGGGTTGGATCTCCGCAAATTGACCGCAATCAACGTGTAAGACAGGCGCCCTCGCCTGTCTGAATACGATGGACAGGCGCCCTCGCCTGTCTGAATACGATGGACAGGCGGGGGCGCCTGTCCTACATGTGCATATCAAAGCCGGCTTCGATCCACAGATACCGCAGCGTGCCGCGATCGAACGTCTTCGCGGCGGCGGCGTATCGGATGAACAGCAGCAGGTGCCGCAGGCCCGAATGCGGCACTCCGGTTTTCGCCAGATACTCGCGATGCTCCGCCGGTGACGCGAACGTCGTCGCCTGAAACGTCTGCACGAGACGCACAACGGTTCCCTGCACCAGAAGCTCTCCCCGGCGAAGAAAGAAGCGCCGGTGCAGCAGCCGAAGCTCTCCCTCGTCGCGGCCGAGCCGCAAGGGTTTGCCGGCATAGAGCGGTGTCGTGCGAATGCGGAAGCCTTTCGCTTTTCCGTCGCGAATCGCATTCGCGATTTCCAGCGCAAGCTCCCCGCCGATCACTTCGCGCTCGCGCACGATGAGAATCCAGTCACTCGATCCCGCGTCGATCGCGCGATTCAATTCCGCATGATGATCGGCAAGCGCGACGCGCGGCGGGACATCGAGCACGAGCTGCTCGAGCTTCGTGAAGTGCGGAGTGAGCGCCGTGAGATCTTCAGCGTGCACGTGACCGAGCGTCACGATCGACAGTGTTCCTGCCGCCGGATCCACGCGCCTACTCCTCGACGCGCTCGTGAATTCGCACGATGCGCGACGCGCGCCCTGTCTCTTCGTCGATTTCGATCATCGCGCCGGAGAGGCGGATGTCGCGCTTCGCGACCTCCAGCTTGCGCGGGGTGTTGTAGAGGAAGCGATGCAGCGCTTCCTCCGGACGGAAGCCGATCACGGAGTCATAGGCACCACTCATCCCGACGTCGGTCTGATACGCAGTTCCATTCGGAAGAATGCGCTCATCCGCTGTCGGGACATGCGTGTGGGTTCCAAGCACGGCTGACACGCGGCCATCGAGGTAGCGGCCCATCGCCTGCTTCTCCGAGCTCGCTTCGCCGTGAATGTCGACGATGATGACCTTGATCGCATCGAGCTCTTTCAGCTCGCGATCCGCAACATGAAAAGGGTTGTCGCACGGCGGCATGAACACATTGCCCATGAGCTGCAGCACGCCAACCTTGATCCCTGCCGCCGTCTGACGGACGACACGTCCTTTGCCCGGGTTGCCCGTCGGATAGTTCGCCGGACGAACGACGTGCTCATAGTGCTCGTAGTTGTCGACGAAGTCCTTCTTGTCCCAGATGTGATTCCCCGACGTGTACGCGTTGATGGGAAGCTCCGCGAGCTCCTCCATGATGGCTTCGGTCACGCCGAATCCACCCGCCGCGTTCTCGATGTTGACGATCGTGAAGTCGATCTTCTCGCGATCGACGACCGATTCGAGCTTCTGATGCAACGCGCGCCGCCCAGGCTGGCCGACGACATCGCCGATATAGAGGATCTTGATCATGGGGAACGAGGGCACGAGGGCTCGAGGGCTCGGGGTAACCTCGTACCCTCGAACCCGCGTACCCCCGCAACCTATTTTGCAAACTCCGTTGCCCGCATTTCTCGAATCACGGTCACTTTGATCTGCCCCGGATACTGCAGCTCCGACTCGATCTTGCGCGCGACATCCTTCGACAGCCAGATCGACTGTTCGTCGGAGATCTTCTCGCTGTTGACGATGATGCGCAGCTCGCGGCCGGCCTGAATCGCGAAGCTCTTCGAGACGCCTTCCATCTGATTCGCGATCGACTCGAGGCGCTCGAGGCGATGCACGTAATTCTCGAGAATCTCGCGGCGTGCGCCGGGGCGCGCGGCCGACAGTGCGTCGGCTGCATTCACGAGCACCGCTTCCACTGTCGTCGGATCGTAGTCGCCGTGGTGGCACTCCATCGCGTGAATGATCTCGCGCTTCTCGCCGTACTTGTCGAGCACCTGACGTCCGAGCTCGAGATGCGTCCCTTCCATCTCGCGATCGATCGCCTTGCCGATGTCGTGCAGCAAGCCGCCGCGCTTCGCGATCGTGTCGTTGACGCCGAGCTCCACGGCCATGTGCGCCGCGGGCTGCGCCAGTTCTAGCGAATGCACGAGCACGTTCTGTCCGTACGACGTGCGGTAAGGAAGGCGCCCGAGGAGCTTGAGCACTTCGGGATGGATGTCGGTGATGCCGAGCGAGAACGCTGCGGCCTCCCCTTCTTCGAACAGCTTCTGATCGAGCTCCTGACGAACCTTCTCGACGAGCTCCTCGATGCGTGCCGGATGAATGCGGCCGTCCTGCATGAGGCGCTCGAGCGAGATGCGCGCGATCTCGCGGCGGATCGGATCGAAACCGGAGAGGATGACCGCTTCCGGCGTATCGTCGACGATGAGATCGACGCCGGTCGCCAGTTCGAGCGCACGGATGTTGCGCCCCTCGCGCCCGATGATGCGCCCCTTCATATCCTCGCTCGGGAGATCGACGACGGAGACGGTGTTCTCCGCGACGTAGTCCGAGGCCATGCGCTGAATGGCCATGCCGAGGATCTTCTTGGCTTTGAGGTGACCGAGCTCGTTGGCTTCGGTCTCGATGCGCTTGATGATCTGCGCCGCCTCGAGCTTCGCTTCGTTCTCGATGCCGCGGATCAGTTCCTTCTTCGCCTCTTCGACGGTGAGGCCGGCGACCTGTTCGAGTTTGTGGCGCTGATCCTCGACCAGTTGCTCGAGCTCGTTCTCACGCGACTCGATTTTCTTCTCTCGATCGTTGAGCGTGCGATCGCGCTTCTCGACTTCGCCCATGCGCGAATCGAGTTGCGCGGTCTTCTTGTCGAGGTTCTCTTCCTTCTGCTGGAGCCGCTGCTCCGATTTCTTCATTTCGTCGCGGCGTTCCTGCGCCTTGCGATCGAAGTCGCTGCGCATCTGCAGCAGTTTCTCTTTTGCTTCGAGGTCGGCTTCCTTGACGCGCGCTTCGGACTGCTTGCGTGCGTCGTCGACCATGCGTTCCGCGGAACGGCGCGCTTCATCGAGCTGCGCCTCTCCACGCTTGCGATAGACGGCGCCCCAGGCCAGGGCAGCTGTGATCGCGCCGGCGATCACGCCAGCTACGACACCGATCAAAATGGTTGTAAGACTCACTCGCATCCTCCCGGTGGGGAGGCCCGCGCAGTGAAGGAAAAATCGGAGAACCCCACGTGAGCCGTGTGAGGGATTCTTACTTGAACCTGCCAAGCAGGTGGGCGCCCTACTCGGACCGTTTAGCTACCTTCAATACCGTCACATGAACGGCGAAGGCGTGCACGCAATCCTGAGACGCGAGCACCCGAAGTAAGAAAGCATCGGTTCAAGCGTTAGATCATTCATCACGCACTCTGCAGGGACTCCGAAAAACAGCTCGACGTCTAATTCACGTCCGGCTCAGCTGATGATCCTGCTGAGCCGCTCCGATATTTCCTCCGTCTTCTCGATCCACATCCCCTTGGCGCTTTCGCGCTGTTTGCGGTATCGAGAAAACTCGTCGGCGATGTTGAGAGCGGCGAGAATGGCGATCTTCATCGGATCGACTGTGGCCACCTGGCCTGCAACTTCTCGCATCCTCCCATCAACAAACCGCGCAAGCTCCGATAAGTACTCCGGGTCTCCTTCCCCACGTACGCTATATGTTTGTCCAAAAATCTCGACAATCGTCGAGTCGTTCTTCTCCATCGGAAAAAATTACCTAAGAGACGCGACGCAGTATAGCAGACGCACCATCAGCCATATTGCGATTTGACGAAGCTCTCACGCCGGAACGACAGATCCGTCACATCCACGTAAGATCATGACAGCACGAGAGCTTTGTGTTCTCCTGGTCCAACTCTCCGCTGCCGGTACGGCCGGCGGCGATCCCCCGATCGCCGGTGTACTCCATCCGAAATCTGTCTGAACGATTCTTGTTCGAAGGTTGCACAACGATGAGATCAAACGTGCTTCGTATCGTCGCGCTCAGTGCCCTGCTGTCGATCTTTGGCATTCCACTGAACGCGCAAGTCGTCTTCGACGCGGCGTCGAACATGGCGGCTCCCACAGCATCGACCGCAACTTCGATCGTCACGACATGGAATCACACGGTCGGAACCGCAAAGAAGCCGTACGTGATCGTCTCCGTCTCGCTGAAACTCAATGGCGGCGGTGCAACCGTCGGCAACATCTTGTACGGTGTCGAAAACGGCGGTCCCTTCGCACCGATGACCTTCCTCGGCGCCGCGACGAACGGCACGACCACGCGTGCCGAACTGTGGGGCCTTCCGAATCCACTTCCTGGCGCGCATACGATCCAGGTGACCGTCAACAACGCGGGCGCCCAGAATGTCGTCGTCGTTGCCGGCGCGAAGTCGTTCTCCAACGTCTTTCAGAGCGCTGCCACCGCCGGTCTCGTCACCAATACCGGCAATACCACGACCCCGACCGTAACCGTGACCAATAGTCCTACGACAGCGGTCGTCGACGCCGTGGCATTCAACTCGAACAATGCCCTCGTCGCTGGCGCGGGCCAGACGAATGCCTTCAACCTGACGAGCTCGGGGCCCAACCCGCTGTTCTCCGGCGGCGGCTCAATGGAAACGGGCACGACGAATTCGACGATGTCGTGGACCGCCGGCGCAGTTTCGACATGGGCGATCGCTGCCGTGCCGTTGCAGCCATCCAGCCCGCAGATTCTCTTCGACTCGGTTGCGGGAACCACGTTCTCCAGCAACGCACTGAGCTTCTCCGGCAACTGGAACCACACCACTACCAACGCCGCGAACCGCTACCTCGTCGTCGGCGTAGACGTCGACGAGGCCAACAGCGCAAACCTGTATACGGTCACGAACCTCGTCTATGGCACGGAGGGCGGCGGTCCCAATCAAGCGCTGACCAGAATCGGATTCCGAGCCAACGGAAACAACGTCCGCGCTGAATTGTGGGGCCTCGCAGCGCCAGCAACAGGGACGCATCAGATTACCGCGACGATCACCGCTCCCGCCGGCGCGCGCGCAACGTCCGTCGTTGCAGAGTCGCAGACGTTCAGCGGAATCGAGCAGCAGGCTCCAATCGGCACGTTCGCCCAGAACTCTGCCAACAACAACACTCCCAATGTCGTGGTCGCCAACAGTCCATACGACTACGTGGTCGACACTGTGGCGTACAACTCGAACCAGACGCTGACCATCTCAGGCGCGCAGCAGGACCAGCGGTACGCTGCACTCGTCGCAGCAGGTGGCACGGCAACGAACTTCGCGGGCAGCAGCAGCGGCGCACACGGCTACACCAACGTCACGATGTCGTGGACTGCAACGGGGGGCGGTGCGACGTGGGCAATGGGTGCGATCCCATTGAAACTCGCGACGGTCGGCTTGACCATCACCAGTTCAGCGGACGTCATCAAACTCGGTCAGTCGATTACCTACACGGTCACCGCGACCAACTACGGCGCGGCCAGCGCCACCACGACGACGATCACTATTCCTCTTCCCGCAGGAACGACGTTCGTTTCGCAAACTGGTTGCGCAGGTACCGGTCCTGTGACGTGTACAGTCGGCACACTCGCGGCCGGAGCAACGTCAGCGTCATACACGATGACGGTGACGCCGAACAGCGCAGGCAACATCACGAACAACGCATCCGTCGTGTTCAACGGCAACGCGACTCCGAATTTCACGGAGACCGTCAACACACTCGTTGAAGGCCAAGTCTGCGCGACGCCGGGAAAAGACGGCGCGGGCGGCACGCTGGCAGGCATCCGCAACGACTATTGGCCGGGCACGTCGACCTTCGCTTCGGGTGCAACCTCGATCACCGTCGGCGGACGTGTCGCGGGAGGCGCGGGCAACGCCATCGCTGCCGGCGATCTGCTCATCCTCATGCAGATGCAGGATGCCGCGTTCGACACGACGAACGATGAAACCTACGGTGAAGGCTCGGGCTCGACTCGCGGCACAGGCACCGGCAGCGGCGCGGCGACGACGCTCAACAATGCGGGCCGCTGGGAGTACGTCATTGCCGCAGGCGCACTAGGAGCCGGCGGCGGCGCACTCACGATTGCAGGTGGCGGCGTCGGCGGCGGCACGCTGTACGGTTACACGAGTCAGACGTTCGCGACGACGACGACACAAGGTCAGCGCACGTGGCAGTTGATTCGCGTGCCGCAATACACCACGGCGACTCTCGGCTCGACACTCACGGCGCTCGCGTGGAATGGCTCGACGGGAGGCGTGCTCGCGATCGATGTGAGCGGCACGCTGAGCCTCGGCGGAGCAACGGTCTCCGTCAACGGACTCGGGTTCCGAGGAGGAGCGGGACGCGTCCTCGGCGGTGATGCGACCGGCGGCTTAGCGAACACCGACTACCGCACTTCGGCAACGCTCGCAACGAATGGATCGAAAGCCGAAGGCATCGTCGGAACACCACGCTACATTTATCAAAGCGGCGCCACGATCGGTGCGCCCGGCGCGAATGCCGCGCTCGACACAGGTGTCGAAGGACTGGTTGGCGGAAGCTACGGCCGTGGAGCGCCAGGAAACTCCGGCGGCGGATCGACGGACGGCGACCCTCCAGGAAACGATCAGAACAGCGGCGGCGGTGGTGGCGGTAATGGCGGTTCCGGCGGCGCCGGCGGCTTTTCCTGGAACATCGGTCTTGCGACGGGTGGACAAGGTGGCGCAGGAATCTCGCCGAGTCTTACTCGCATCACCATGGGCGGTGGCGGCGGTGCCGGAACGACGAACAACGGATCGGCAGCCGACGCAGCCGGCAATGTGCTCGCGGACAATACTGCGGCAGCAAACGGTTACTACAGCTCAGGCTCCAATGGCGGCGGTGTCATCATCGTCCGCGCACTGCAGGCTACCGGCACAGCAACGGTGACTTCGAATGGATTCAACGCAGCGAACGTCGGCCGCGATGGCGGTGGCGACGGCGGCGCTGGCGGCTCGATTCTCTTCACCACGCAGAGTGGAACGCTGACCGGCCTGACGCTTCAGGCGAAGGGTGGCAAGGGCGGCAGCGCATGGCTGCTGCAGGCCGCAGGTTCCAATGGACCCGGCGCCGGAAACAACCGTCACGGCCCTGGCGGTGGTGGTGGTGGCGGCTACATTCTGCTCTCGAGCGCGGCAGCGTCGACCGATGTGGGCGCCGGCGCGAATGGCGTCACCACGCTCGCCAATGACAGCTTCGGCGCACTTCCGGGCACGCCGGGCATCGTGCAGTTCATCGCAGGCAACAACGTGTTGCCGGGCGGCGACGGCGCGTCCTGCGCGGTGGCCGATCTCGCGACGACGAACACGACGTCCGCGATCCCCGTCAGCATCCTCCAGAACATCACCTTCACACAGACAGTCGTCAACAACGGGACGTCGCCCGCGGACAGCGTCGTCTTCACGCAGACCATTCCTGCCGGCGCGATCTACCAATCGATGACCGTTCCTGCAGGCTGGACATGTATCACTCCGGCCGTCGGCGGTACGGGCGATATCACCTGCACGCGTCCGACACTGACTCCGGCTAACGGAGTCCAGAACTTCTCGGTCGTCGTGCAAGCCAACGGCGGTACACCTTCCGGCTATCTCATCGTCGACACCTGTACGGTTTCGAGCGCGACCGCCGATTCGAATCCCGCAAACAATACGGCCACGGCGCAAGAGCCGGTCGTCTGGGGCACGCAATCGGATGTCTCCGTGACCCTGACGAACAACGCGACGACTGCCACGACGGCAGGCTCGAACGTGACCTTCACGTCCGTCGCACAGAATGTCGGAGTCAGCGCAGCGACAGGAACCACCTGGTCAATGGCCATCCCTCCGAACATGAGCTATCAGTCGATCGGTGTCCCCGCCGGCTGGACGTGCATCACACCTGCAGTGAACGCAACGGCACCAGGTTCGATCAACTGCTCGTTCAGCGGCTCCTTCGCTGCCGGCGCATCATCGACATTCACTCCCGTCTTCAAGGTGCTCGCCGGCACTGCAGCCGGCACGACGATCACTGGTACTGCGGATGTGGCCGCGACGAACGACAACGACACCTCCAACAACTCCGCATCTTCGTCGTTCCTGGTACGGGGAGCGGCCGGCTACGACATGGCGGCAACGATGGCCGTCAGCGCGAACCCTGTCGCACCGGCTCAGAACCTCACCTTCACGTCAGTCGTGACCAACAACGGGCCGGCGAGTGCGCCAGCCACCGGAGCTGGCGTGCAATGGGTGATGAACGTTCCGGCTAACACCAACTTCCAGTCGATGGGCACATTCCCCGCGGGCTGGGTCTGTGTAACGCCTGCTGTCGGCGCAAGCGCCGGCACAATCACCTGCACGTATCAGGTAGCCGGCGTCAACCAGGCATTCACGACTGCAACGACCTCGACGTTCCAGCCAGTCTTCCAGGTCAATGCGGCGACTGTGGCGGGAACGACGATCACTGGTTCCGCGGTCGGCAACATCAACGGCACGACCGCAGCGGACAACGTCCCCGCGAACAACACCACGAGCGCACCGACTCTCGTTACCTCCGCAACGAACGCGGACGTAGCGATCGTCAAGCGCGTTTCACCGAACCCGGTCGGACAGGGACAGCTCGTCAACTATACGTTGGCCGTAACGAACAACGGACCGGCAACCGCGACGAACGTGACCATTTCCGATCCCCTCCCGGCCTCGCTCCAGTTCAGCTCCGTTTCCTCCAACGTGTCGTGCACGGGTGGCGCAACCATCAGCTGCACCATTGCATCGATCCCTGTCGACACCACCTCCGTAATCACCTTCATCGCGCAGGCCACGACGGCCGGTACCATCAACAACACGGCGACCAGGACCGGTGCAGATCAAACGGATCCCGTCGCCGCGAACGACAGCAGTACGGCGCCTCTTACCGTGTTTGCGGTGACCTTCGTCCGGTTGCGCAAGACGAACGCCATCCAGGATAAGGACAAAGTCCTCGTCACCTGGGAGACGAGCTTCGAGAGCGACAATCTCGGCTTCAACCTCTATCGCGATGTCAGCGGCGTGCGGACGCAGATCAACAAGAAGCTGATCGCCGGCTCCGCGCTCGTCACGAAGAAGAACACGCCCAACGCAAGTCATGCGTATCGATTCCGCGACAAGGTGCCGGCCAACACCTATCCGCAGTACTGGCTCGAAGACGTCGATCTGAACGGCACGAAGACGATGCATGGGCCGATCGTTCCAGGTGTCGGGACCATTCCCGACGGTGACGACAGTCCCGCGCTCTCCGGCCTCGGCCTGAGCGGCAGCGTGCTGCAATCGCCGGTTGGGGTCGGTGTCGTCCATCCGTTGGCACTTCCCCAGCCCACCGACAAGCAAACCAAAGCACAACTCGATCTCGCTTCCGGTAACGCTCTCAAGATCTTCGTCTCGCAGGAAGGCTGGTATCGCGTCACGTACGCGCAGATGACCGCGGCAGGCTTTGATCCCGGCAAGAACGAGAAGCAGCTCTCGCTCTACACTTCTGGCGTCGAGTTGCCGATCGTCGCGGACAGCGACGGCATCGAGTTCTACGGTTTGCCGCTCGACACCGTTTCCACCGGCGCACGCACTTACTGGCTGCGCAGCGGGAAAGGCAACGGGAATCGCATCAACGTTGCAAAGAACAACGGTGGCAATCCGATCACCGAGCCGCTGTCCTTCACCTACGACCGGAAGGAGCGCACCGTCTTCTTCACCGCGCTCACCAACAACGGCGATGCGACCAACTTCTTCGGGCAGATCATCAGCACCTGGGGCCCGGCGAACGAGGAGCTCGTCGTCGGTGCGCTCGATCCGTCCTACGGCGGCAACGCAACGTTAGACATCACGATCCAGGGCGGCTCTGATCAGACTCACCACGGTGTCGATCTCGCGATCAACGGCCGCAACATCGGCCAGGTCGCACTCGACAATCAGGAGCAGAAGACCTTCACGATCGCGTTCCCGCAATCGTTCCTCGTCGGTGGTTCCAACACGCTCACGATGAATGCGCTCAACGGTGACAACGACGTAACCGTGGTCGCCGAGGCGAAGTTGACGTATCAGCATCTGCTGAAGGCGGATGGCGGAGAGCTCGAGATCGTCATCCCGGGACAGCGCGCCATCACCATCGGCGGCTTCACCGCAACGAGCCGCGTGCGCGCGATGGATATTACCGATCCGCAGAATCCCTCGGAGCTCGCGACGACGATGAGCGCCGACGGCAGCGCGACGTTCACGGCAACAGACGCCGGCTCGCGCACCGTGCTCGTCTTCGACTCGACGCGTGTGCTCACGGCTCCGGAGCTGGTGGCCAATCACCCCTCCTCGTGGAGCGACGGAAAGTCGGGCGCGAGTCTCCTCATCATCACGAATTCGAAGTTCAGCGCCGCTGCAGCATCGCTCGCCTCCGCACGTCAACGCGACGGGATCAGCGCGACCGTCATCGATGTCGATGACGTCTACGACGAAGCAAATTTCGGCGTGC
>CAZKID010000026.1:5359-24700 GCA_964552405.1 uncultured Thermoanaerobaculia bacterium | reverse complement strand
CCGCTGAATCTGCTCGCCCGCGAGCTGATCGAAGACCGCCCCATGGAAGAGCTCTTCGGCTTCATCGTCGATCGAGTAATGCAGCACCTCCAGCCCTCGCGGTGCGCGCTCGGCCTGCTCGGCGCCGATGGCCGTTCGTTCGTCAAGGTCGAAGTGCGGCGTCAGGATCGCAACGATTCATCCGAACTGACGATCAGTCACACGCTGCTGCAGGAAGTCGTCGAAGAGAGAAAAGCGCTCGCCTTCATGGACGTCATGGTCGATGAGAAGCTGAGCCGCGCACAGTCGATCATCATGCAGGGAATTCACTCGATTCTCTGCGCACCGCTGATCATCGGCGAGTCCGTCGTCGGCGTGCTCTACGTCGATTACCTGTTCAACCTGCGCCAGATCTCTCCGGAAGATGTGAAGCTCGTCGCGCAGATCGGACGCTTTGCCGCAGCGAAGCTCGAAACGACGCGGCTTCGCGAAGATGCGATTCAAAAACGGCTGATGGACGAAGAGCTGAAGACCGCATCGACGATTCAGCGCCGTCTTCTGCCCGAACCGCCGACAGGAATTCCGGGATATACATTCGTTGGCGCGAATCGGCCTTGCCGCACTGTAAGCGGCGACTATTTCGATTTCGTCGTGCGTCCCAACGGAAAGATCTATTTCGTCATCGCGGACGTGAGCGGCAAGGGCGTCACCGCGGGACTGATGATGGCAGGGCTTCAGGCCGCGTTCCGGATCTACGCGAAGAACGATCCCGATCCCGCACAGCTCGTGTCGCAGCTCAACGTCACGCTCAAAGAGAACCTCCCACAGTCGAAGTTCGTCACGCTCTTCCTCGGGCGGCTCGATACGAAGACGGGCTTGATCGAATACGCGAACGCGGGTCACACACCTCCGCTGCAAATTGGAAAGACGCAGGTCACCGAGCTCGGAGAAACGGATCTGCTGCTCGGGATCGTCACGAACGCGGAATACACGCTGCGAACACTGCAACTCGAGCACGGCGACTCACTCATTCTCTTCACCGACGGCGTGACGGAAGCGGAGGATGCGGAGGGCAACGAGTTCGGATCATCGCTCGTGTCCGAGAAGCTGAAGACGATGCACGGCTCCGCCGCGGGGGCGATCGCGAACGTGGTCGAGGACTCCGTCATCGCGCACGTGGGCGAAGCGGAATCGCTTGGCGATGACGTGACGGTGGTCGTCGTCAGCCGGACGTCGTAGTGAGTGTCACGAAAACTTCGCGCCCTGCTGGAAGCGGCGGCAGCTTTTTCCGGAAGAGCCCGAACATCAGAGTCCTTTCAACCACGAATCGATCGCCGCGGTTGCACGGTCATTCTTGAACACGTACCAGGCACGCTCGAGCTTGCGATCCTGCGCGAGGACCTTGCGAAACGCTGACGGATCGCGCGCCGCGCGCAACGCATCGCGCATCGCTGATGGCTCGAGGGTCGTCACGAACTCGCGCTGATCCGCGGCATCCGACGCGGCGCTGCGGCGCGGCACGCGCTTGTACCGCGGTTCTGCGAGCTTCTCACCGTCGCGCGACTCGACGACTTCGCCGTTCTCGGTATCGAGGTAGTAGACGATGCGCCCCGAGTCGTCGAGAAACGCAACCTGCAGCCCCTCGCGATCGTGTAGGACAGGCGCCCCCGCCTGTCCGGCACCCGCCTGTCCGGCACCTGCGACTGGCGAGGGCGCCTGTCGTACACCACTCCACGCCGCGTTCTTTGCGAGAAAGTCGCGCTGTGCTTCTTCCCGTCGTCTCGCCCATCCGTTGAAGGCGAGGCGCAGCTTCTGCATGAACCCGATGGCCACGATGCGGATGATACAGTTCAGACCATGAGTCAGGATCGCCTCGACTCGACTCTCGACATCGATCAGCGATCGTCGCTCGAGATCGTCCGGCTGATCCAGGAGCAGGATCGTCTCGTCGCCGAAGCGGTTGCTGCCGAGGCGGAGAAGATTGCGCTCGCGATCGATCAGATCACGGACCGCCTCGCGCATGGCGGGTGCCTCTTCTACGCCGGCGCCGGAACGAGCGGAAGGATCGCGATGCTCGATGCGTCCGAGCTTCCGCCGACCTACGGGATCGATCCGAACCTGGTTCGCGTGCTGATGGCCGGCGGCGAGCGCGCCTATTTCGCCGCTGCCGAAGGTGCCGAAGACGACGAAGACGCAGCGATCGCCGCGGTCAGCGAAGCAGTGACGAGTGAAGACGCGATCATCGGCATCGCAGCGTCGGGCACGACGCCTTACACCGTCTCGGCCGTTCGCCGCGCGAACATCCTCGGCGCACTGACCGTCGGCATCACCTCAGTGCCAGGCTCGCCGCTCTCGCGCGACGCCGACATCGCAATCGTTCCGCAGACCGGCCCCGAAGTGATCATGGGCTCTTCGCGGATGAAGAGCGGCACTGCACAGAAGCTGGTGCTCAACGCGATTTCCACCGGCGTCATGATCCGGCTCGGCCACGTCTATTCGAATCTGATGATCGACATGCCGGCGACGAACGAGAAACTGCGGAGCCGCGCGGTGCGGATGGTCGAGCTCGCGGCGGGAGTCACACGGCCGATGGCCGTGCAGGCGATGCGCGATGCGGATGGAAATGTGCGCGTCGCGGCGGTGATGGCGAAGAAGAAGGTGGATGCCGAGGAGGCGCGGCGGTTGCTGGCTTCGCAGAATCTTCGCGAGGTTTTGAAGTGAATCGCGTCGAACGCCTCGTCGCGATTGCGAAGAAGGAGAGCCGCCGCATCATCGGCCTCATGTCCGGCACGTCACTCGATGCAATCGACGCGGCGATGGTCGTCATCAAAGGTCACGGCGCCGATGCGGAGATCGAGCTGGAGCACTTCCGCAGTTTTCCCTTCCCTCAGAAGATCCGCGGCGCGGTCAGCGATCTCTTTCGCCCCGAGCGTGCGCGCGTCGATCAGATCTGCCGCTACGATTTCATCCTCGGCGAGCTCTTCGCAGCGGCGGTGATCCGCTTCTGCGATGAAACGAAAACGAAGATGGCGAAGGTCGACCTCGTCGCCGCCGCGGGCCAGACGATCTGGCACGATCCGGAGCCCGTGCTCGTGCAGACCGACGTCGACTGGATCGATCATCCGATCGAAACGCGCTCGACGTTTGCGATCGGACAATCGGCCGTGATCGCCGAGCGCACCGGCATCATCACCATTGGCGATCTTCGCGTGCGCGACGTCGCAGCCGGCGGCCAGGGCGCACCGCTCGTGCCGTATTTCGATTGGGTCCTGCTTCGCCACAAGAAGCGCGGGCGTTGCATTCAGAACATCGGCGGCATCGGCAACGTCACGTACATCCCGCCGAACGGCTCGTGGGAGGACGTGATCGCCTTCGACACCGGCCCCGGCAACATGATCATCGACGAGCTCGCGTATGTGATGACGAACGGACGCCAGACGTATGACGTCGACGGTGAGCTCGCCGCGTCGGGACACGTTCACGAGGATCTGCTGCAAACCTGGATGGCGGATTCGTACTTCGCCAAGGCACCACCGAAAACGACCGGCCGCGAGTTGTTCGGCGCGCAGTTCGCACGGGGTATTCGCGCGGCGGCAAACGGCATCTCGCCGGAAGATCTCATCGCGACCGCGACGGCGCTGACCGCGGAGAGCATCGCGCGCTCCTACCGCGACTTCATCGCAGACCGCGGTCCGATCGATGAGGTGCTGCTCGCCGGCGGCGGCGCCAACAATCCGACGCTCGTGCAGATGCTGCGCGTGCGCATGCCGAAGATCGACATCAGGAAGTACACCGCGAGCGAGGCGAAGGAGGCGATGGCGATGGCGATGATCGCGAACGACTCCGTCGCCGGAATGCACACGAATGTCGCGGGCGCGACCGGAGGAAGGCCGACGGTGCTGGGAAAGATTTGTTTATGACGCGGATCTTTGGCCGCGCGTTTCTCGACAACGCGATTCAGGATGACACGCTGATTCAGCTCCGCGACGGCGTGATTGCGTCGATCGAACAGACTGCGAACCCTCCGCATAACGCGCTCCGAGTCCCAGGCGTCATCGCGCCCGGCTTCATCGACGTGCACGTCCACGGCGGCGACGGCGCGGACTTCATGGATGGAGACGCCGAGGCGAATCGAAGGATCGTCGCATTTCATGCGCGGCATGGAACGACCTCTCTCATGGCGACGACGCTCTCCGCATCACGCCACGATTTGCGAAACGCGATCGCGGCGATCAAAGGGATCGACGGGATCGCGGGGATTCATCTCGAAGGTCCATACGTGAACGCGAATCGCGCCGGCGCGCAGAATCGCGCATCGATCCGCCGTCCCGATCCGCATGAGCTGGCGGAGCTGCTTGCGATCGCGCCGGACCTGCGCTGGATGATGACGATCGCACCCGAAGTCCCCGGCGCGCATCAGCTCATCACGCAGTTCCGCGGCCGCGTGCTCTTCTCCATCGGTCACACCAATGCGAGCCACGCCGAGGCAGTCTCCGCGCTCGAGTGGGGCGCGACGCACTTCACGCATCTATTCAATGCCATGACGCCGTTCAATCATCGCGAGCCGGGCGTGACCGGAGCGGCGCTCGCATCGAGCGATGCGACGGCGGAGCTGATCGCGGATGGCGTCCACGTGCATCCGGCGGCGCTCTGGATCGCAGCGCGCGCGATGCCGTACCGCATCGCACTCGTCACCGATGCGATGCGCGCCGGCGGATTGGACGACGGCACCTACAAGCTCTACGAACACGATGTGACCGTCGCAGACGGCGCAGCGCGGCTCGCGGACGGCACGCTGGCGGGAAGTGTGCTCACCATGGATCTTGCAGTGAAGAACATGGTCGAGCTCGCAGGTCTCCCGATCGAGTATGTGCTGCCGCTGGCGAGCACAGTCCCGGCGAGGATTGCGGGCGTCGCGGATCGTAAAGGACGAATCGCGCTCGGCTTCGACGCCGATCTCGTCATCCTCGACGAACGCCTCGAGTGCGAACGGGTTCTGGTACGCGGTCATGAAGTGGGAGACGTTCGATAACTACGAAGCACTCTCCGCGCGCGCCGCGGAGGAGATGCTCAACGCGATTCACGGCGATCCTCGCGTCGCCTTCGGGCTCCCGACGGGACGCACTCCGCTCGGCATGTATGCACGCGTCGTCGCGATCTGCTCGCGCAAATATCATTGCTTCCGCGAAGTGACGACATTCAATCTCGACGAGTACGCCGGGATCGCCTGCAATCATCCCGGCAGCTACTGCACGTACATGCACGAGCATTTGTTCGATCACGTCGACATCGATCGTTCGCGCACGCACATCCCCGACGGCCGCGCGGCCGATCTCGACGGAGAGTGCGCGCGCTATGAGCGCTCGATCCGCAAGGCCGGCGGCCTCGGCCTTACCTTTCTGGGCCTCGGGCGCAACGGGCACATCGGCTTCAACGAACCAGGCACGTCGTTCGAATCACGCACTCGTGTGGTGTCACTGACCGAGTCGACGCGCTCCGCGAATGCCTCGCTCTTCACAGACGGAAAGGTACCGGCGCATGCGATCACGATGGGAATCGGAACCATTCTCGAGTCGCGCGCGATCGTGCTGCTGGTGAGTGGATCGGGAAAAGAGGCCGCGGTCGAGCGATTGCGGAGTGGCGAGATCAATGAAGCCTTTCCCGCGAGCGCGTTGCATCTGCATGGGGATGTGACGGTGTTCACGAGCAGGTGATGGGACGAATGGGACGGATAGGACAGATGGGACGTATGGGAAAGATGGTTTCCATCGGTCTTCTATTCTTCCTTCTCGTCTTCGTCTACCGCGTCTTCGCCGTCTATACCGTCCGCTCCGGCGAATGCTCACCTCATCCCGGAGGCCCGTACCTGCCATTCCCGCCGCGGATCGCACATCGGACAAAGCCCCTCGTCGTGGTCACGTACAACATCGCAGGTCACGACGAGCTGCTCGATCGCGATCATGTGAAGAAGCTGGCAGATGCCATCAACCAACTACAGCCCGACATCGTCGGTCTCCAGGAAGTCCATCGCGCCACCTGGCAGGCGCGCGGTCACGATCAACTGAAAGAGCTCGCGAACCTCACCGGGATGCATGGCTTCTTCGCGCTGAGCTACGAGCAGCATGGCGGCGCGTTCGGCAACGCGATCCTCACGCGCGGGGAGCTCGTTTCGGAAATCGTGCACAAGCTGCCGAGTGTCGGCGAGCCGCGCACGCTGCTCGAAGCGCTCATCCGGTTCGATGGTCAGCCGATCAATGTCTACGTCACCCACCTCACGACATGGGGCTCGCTCAACAAACGGAATCGCGCGGAGCAGCTGCACTGCCTCGCGGAGCAGGTGAGCACGAGCCAATATCCGTATCTTCTGCTCGGCGATTTCAACAACACGCTCGAATCATCGGAGATCCGCGCATTCAGGCACGAGAACGGCTCACAGCTCTGTGGCGTGAACATCGGAGACACCTTTCACTCGGTCCTCGGCCATCGCCGAATCGACTACATCTACGCGGATCATGGCTGGGCCTGGGCGAATCCGCGCGTCCCGCACATCGGACCAAGCGATCACTGGCCTGTCGTCGTCGATCTCTGGTGGAATCGGGAGGACGCCGGTGACCAGACGCGCTGAGCCGAGCATCTGGGACAAACGCGGGACGCACGTCGTTCGAATGCCGACGATCGCGCTCGCCGCGATGATTCTGGCGATCATCGGCCTCACGCTTCTGCTCTGGTCCGCGGAGCGAGGGCGCAAGACGAGACTCAACGTGAAGCAGCCCGGCGAGCTGGGGGCGCTCGTGCCGTCGATCGTCGGTCTCACACAATCATCGCTGGATCAGGGAAACGCAGTCGTGCTGCTGCAGAACGGCGATCAGTTTTTCCCTCAACTGCTGCGCGACATTTCTGCGGCACGGCAGAGCATTCACGTCGAGTCGTACATCTGGTGGAACGGCGACATCTGTAACCAGCTCGCGAATGTACTGGCGCGCAAGGCGCGCGAAGGCGTCGAAGTTCGCCTGCTGCTGGATGCATCGGGAGGCCACAAGCTGGACGACAAGCTCGAAGCGAGCATGCGCGACGCGGGCGTCCAGGTCCGCAAGTTTCATCCGTTGCGCATCAGCAATCTCGGCCGGATGAACAATCGCGATCACCGCAAGATCGCCGTCATCGACGGCCGCATCGGCTTCGTCGGCGGCTTCGGGATCGCGAAGGAGTGGACCGGAAACGGGCAGGACAAAGATCACTGGCGCGACATGGGCGTCCGCATCACAGGCCCGGTCGTCAATCGATTGCAGGGCGCGTTCTGCGAGAACTGGATCGAAGAGACCGGCGAGATCCCGGCGGGCGAAAAATACTTCCCTACGATTCCCGCGTCGGGCAGCACGTCGGCGCACGTGGCGTTCACGTCGCCGAACGGCGGAGTGTCATCCGTGCAGGTGCTCTATTACCTTGCGATCAACGCCGCCCGCCGCGAGATCCTGATTCAAAACCCCTACATGCTGCCCGACGATCAGGCGATCGACTCGCTCGCGGCCGCGGTGAAGCGCGGCGTCGATGTCCGCATCATGGTGCCCGCAACCACGTCCACCGACAGCCCCGTCGTTCAGCATGCGAGCCATCATCAGTTCGGAACGCTGTTGAAGCGCGGCATCAAGGTCTACGAGTATCAGAAGACGCTCCTGCATCAGAAGGTCATCGAGGTGGACGGGGTCTGGACGTGCATCGGCTCGACGAACTTCGACGATCGCTCCTTCCAGCACAACGACGAGATCAGCCTTGGCCTCATCGATCCGTCGATCGCGGCGCAGGTTCACGCGACGTTCGAACATGACATGCGCGAATCGCGGCAGCGCACCTTCGAAGAGTGGCGATCGCGCTCGTTTTGGCACAAGGCGATCGATGGCATAGCATACCTGGGCCACGGGCAGCTCTGAGTGGCGGAGAACGCGCGAGGTATGGCAACACTGCCAGCTGAAGGACGCTGGTCGGTCCGCACGCTCTCGGAAGAGGGCATCGAGCCGGCACTCGAATTTCTGCGGCGCGATCCGCTGATCAACGTCTATCTCATCGCGCGCCTGATCGAAGAGCGCGCGCTTGCCGCCAGCCAGATGGTGGAAGTGCGGCACAACCGCGACATCGTCCTCATCGCCTCGCTGGCGACGAACATCGTCATCGGTACAGCACCCGCGACACCGCGCGAGATCACCGAGTCGGCGGTGGCGCTCGTCGCCGATCGCATCATCACGCGCCTGATCCCAGTGCGCGCGATCATCTCGCCGGCCACGCTCGTCGAGGAGCTGTGGCTTCATCTGCACAGCCGCATCGATCCGCCGACCGTCATCCGGATGACGCAGCCTATCTACGCGATTCGCAAACGATTCGACTTTCCCGATCTTCACGATTCCCGGCTCTCGATGATGCGCGATCTCGACGCACTCGTTCCCGCGTGCGCGGCAATGCATCGCGAGGAGGTTGGGATCGATCCGCTCGAGCGCGACGCGACCGGCTACCGCGAGCGAGTCCGAGAGCTCGTCGATCGAAAGCGTTCCGTCATCCGCGTCGTCGATGGAGTCATCGCCACCAAGTGCGAGTTCTCCGCGGTGACCGATGAAGCCGTCCAGCTGATGGGCGTCTGGACCAATCCGCGGTATCGCCGCCGCGGCCTGATGCGATCGACCCTGCGAGAGGTCTGCGGCCATCTCTTCCGCAAGGGAAAAACGGTGACGCTATTCGTCAACGACTTCAATCATCCGGCGATTCGTCTCTATGAATCGCTCGGATTTCAGAGGATTGGCGTCAATCGGGCCCTGATTTGGTGAACCGGGCGGCCCGAACATTGCAGGAAATCTGCTTGCCCGGAAGGATTCCGAGTAGCCCATCGGGGAGGTAAGGAAATGCCTGAAATTGGCGTCGTCAAGTGGTTCAACAACGATAAGGGTTACGGGTTCATCAAACGAGACACCGGAGAGGATGTCTTCGTCCATCACTCAGCCATTCAGGCGTCGGGATACCGCACGCTGAATGAAGGTGAACGCGTCGAGTTTGATGTGAAGCAAGGCCCGAAGGGGCTGCAAGCGGAAAACGTACACCGAGTCGATTCTTCGCAGCAGCAGGCGTCGTAAGTTTCGCGGCGCCTGCCGCTTTTACCGACGCTTACTCCTCGGACGTGTCCACACGCATCGCAAACACGCCGATCGTCGCGCCAATCGCGAGCGGCGCGAGAGCCTGCGTCTGTCCTTTCATCACGAGTAGCACTGCGGACAGAACTCCGGCGAGCAGAAAGAGGGCACGAAGAGCGTAATCGATGGGGGCCATTGGACGAACCTTGCGCCAATGGTAGGGCAAGAGACGCGTCTCGGGCGAGCTCATGCGGTGGGACGAGATGGGACGTGCGCCGACCGATCTCTCGTCATCCCGAGCGAAGTCGAGGGACCTGTGTGTGTGGGAGGCGCGCGACATGATCTTCGTACCGCCCGCCCACCCGGGTCCCTCGACTTCGCTCGGGATGACGAAGCCACCGCAGGCGGATCGTTTCAGGAATCCCTCGGCGTTGTTACTCCCACACTACATCCTCTCCGGCACCCCGATCCCCAAAAGCTCCAGCCCTGCGACCATCGTTCTCCGGAACACTTCTGCGCACACTGCGCGGCGCTGACGCTCCGCGTCGTCCTTCTCATTCTTGATCGGGTACTTGTGGTAGAAGCTGTTGAACTTCTGCGCGAGCTCGAGCAGGTCGTGCGTGATGATCGAGAGCTCGAGCCCATCCACCGCGCGGCGAATCGAGGCCGGCAAGCCCGCGCTCATTCGTACGAGCTCCCACATATCGTGGTTGATGCCTTCACTCAGCGTCAGCCGATCGACGGCGTCATCGCTGATCATCGCGTCGATCCCTTCCTCCGCCATCTTGCGGAAGATGCTCTTCGCGCGCACGGTCGAGTTCACGAGGTACGGGCCTGAGTCGCCTTCGAATGCGAGCGCTTCGTTGAAGTCGAACGCGATGACTTTGTTGCGGCCGTACTTGAGCATGAAGTAGCGCAACGCGCCGATTGCGATCTGGCGTCCGATCTCTTCCGCATCTTCCGCACCGCGTCCGCCTTCGACGACGCGCTCCATCGCCTTCTTCTCGAGCGCATCCATCAGATCGTCCGCTTTGACGCCGAGGCCTTTGCGGCCGGACATCTCGACGTAGGCTTTCGTAGAATCCTCGTCCGTGATCTCCATGCCGAGCGCTGACGCTGTCTCGGGCGTCAACGCCACCATCTCGTAGGAGAAGTGAATCGAGTTCTCCGCTTCCTTCTTGTGTCCGAGTTGATGCAGGCCCTGCTTTACGACCTTCTGCAGATATGCCTGACGCACATCAATGACGTTGACGACGATCTCCGCGCCGCCAAATTTCGGCGCACCGGATTCCGAATTGTCGTCATGGGTCGTCTCCCACAGGGTGTATGGCGCGGGGAACTTCCGATACCCGAACGTGCGGTCGAGCAGACCGAACTTCCAGAGCTGATACGCGATGTCCTTGCCGGTGTATGTGACCGTGCCGTTGGAACGCACGAGGATCTTGTCCGGCTCGTCCATGCCGGCAAACTCCTCGCTCCCTTCGAGCTTCATCACCCAGCAGCCTTTGTGCTTTCCTTCGTGCTCGTAGATGACTGCGCCCGACTGCTTGAGCAGCTCGAAGGCGCGATTCCAGAAGTGCAGCGCGATGATGTCGCTCTCTTTCGGCAGCAGGTCGTACGTGATGCCGAGGCGGAGCATGGTTTCGATATGACGGCGGACGATCGCGCGGGCGATCACCGCCGCGAGCTCCGCGGTCTGGCCTTCGCCCGTCTCCATCTTGTGCAGCGTCTCGCGGCGCCACTCCTTCGAGTCGGGATGCTCGTTGTAGTACGCCGCCATCCGCGAGTAGACGTCCCAGCAGTAGTAATCGAACTTCGGCTGCTGTGTGAGCGCGCGGACTTCGTCGATCGATTTCCTGTCGAGATGTTCGAACGCGACGACGACATCCGCGACCTGCACACCGGTGTCATCGATGTAGTTCTGCGTCTCGACGCGACAGCCTAACCATTTCATGCACCTGACATAGGTGTCGCCGAGGACGGCGTTGCGCAGATGTCCGATGTGCGCGGCCTTGTTCGGATTGATGTTCGTATGCTCGACGATCACGCGCTGGCCGGCCATCGCCTGCGGCTGCATCACCGTCTTCATGTGCGCCGCGGTGAAGCCGCCGCGGTCGAAGCGGAAGTTCAGGTAGCCAGCCCCTTCGACGGTAACCGCCGACACGAACATCGGCAGTTCCAGCCCGTTGGCGAGCGACTCCGCAATCTCGCGTGGCTTGCGCTTGAGCACCTTCGCCAGCTCCAGCGCCAGCGGCGTCGCCAGGTCGCCCATGTTCAACTTCGGCGGTGTCTGCAGGATCACGCGGTCGATCGGATGCCCGAACAGCGCGAGCACGCGGTTCTTCAACGTTTCGGATAGTTGGTCGACGATCTGTTCAAGAATCAAGGTCACTCCAGTTCTGAGTACTGAGTTCTGAGTACTGAGTTCTGAGTACTGAGTACTGAGTTCTGAGTACTCAGTACTCGCACTCTCCGCAATGCGTCGTGTCGTTCCAGACTTTCAAAACCATGCGCGGACCGCGTCGCACGAAAATGTTGAGGGCGGCGTTGTCCTGCGCGAAGTGGCGCGAGGTCATCACCGGCAGCTCCATCAAAACCGTCGCACTGACGCGGATCGCAGTGCCATGCGCCACAACGATGGGACGCTTCGCATCGATGAGCGGGAACGTGCCTGCCAGGCGCGTGTGCAGATCGGTGTGCGACTCGCCACCCGGGCAGGCGCAGTCAGGGTCGACGAGCCAGCGCTCGTAGACCTCATGCTGGCGCAACTCGAGATACGACTTTCCTTCCCATTCGCCGTAGCTCATTTCGCGCAAGCCGTCGAGCGAACGGATTTCCATTCCGACTTCATCGGCGATGATCTTGGCGGTCGACATCGCGCGTCCGAGCGGAGAGCTGTAAAGCGCATCCGCGCCGTAGCCGCGCAGGCGTTTCGCGAGCGCACGTACCTGCGCTTCGCCTTTGCTGGACAGCGCACTGTCGTTCCAACCCTGCGCGATGCCGGCCGCGTTATGAACGGTCTCACCGTGGCGGACGAGAATCAGCTGGTCGATCACGATGGAAGCAGCGACTCGGCGGTCATCTCCGCTGGCTGCTCGAGGCCGAGGATCTTCAGGATGGTTGGTGCGACGTTCTCGAGTGATCCGCCGCTGCGCAGCGCGCCGTAGCGTTTCTTCGGATCGAAGAGGATCAGCGGCACGGGATTGGTCGTATGCGCCGTGTGCGGCTGATTCGTCGCCGTATTGAACATCAACTCGCAGTTGCCGTGATCGGCGGTGATCAGCGCAATGCCGTCCACATTCTCCACCGCGGTGAGGATGCGATCGATCGCAACATCGGTATCCTTCACCGCATCGATTGCGGCATCCATCTTTCCCGTGTGGCCGACCATGTCGGGATTCGCGATGTTCATGATCACGACATCGACCTGCTTCTGCTCGATGACCGGAATCACTTTGTCGACCACTTCGAAGACGGACATCTCCGGCTTGAGGTCATACGTCGCGACTTTGGGTGACGGCACGAGAATCCGCTGCTCGCCTTCGAACTGTGTGTCCGAGCCGCCGTTGAAGAAGAACGTGACGTGCGCGTACTTCTCCGTCTCCGCGATGCGCAGCTGCGTGAGGCCGTTCCTCGACAGGACTTCGCCGAGGTTGTTGCGAACCTGGTTCGGCGGAAAGATGACGGGGAGGCCGAAGTCCTCGCGATACTGGTTCATCGTCAAGATGTTGACTTTCGGCGTCGCGGCGCGTGCGAAGCCGATGTCATCCCGAGCAGAGTCGAGGGATCCATCTTTGAATGCCGTCACGATCTGGCGCATGCGATCTGCGCGGAAGTTGAAAAAGATCAGGACGTCGCCATCTTCGATGCGGCCTTCGTGCGAGCCTTCCGAGGTCAGAACAGAAATCGGCTCCATGAACTCGTCGGTGACGTTCTGCTCATAAAAGCGGCGGACCGTCTCCATCGGCTCTTTCGTTTCGGTGCCGACGCCCATCGTCATGAGGTCGTAGCCGCGCTGCACGCGTTCCCACCTCTTGTCGCGGTCCATCGTGAAGTAGCGGCCGGCGATCGTCGCCAGATGCGCCTTCGGCCTCTCTTTCAGGAAGTCGAGGAGAAGGCCGAGGTACTTCTCAGCGGACCTGGGCGGAGTGTCGCGGCCATCGAGGATCGCGTGGACGTACACGTTGTTCGCACCGCCGTCGAGCGCCGCGTCGATGAGTCCGTGCAGATGCGACTGCAGCGAGTGCACGCCGCCATCGGAGAGGAGCCCGGCGAGATGCACGTTCTTTCCGCGCACCTGGTCGAGCTTCACCTGGTGATGATCGAGCGCTTTCGAAATGCGCACGATGTCCTGATCGACAACGCGCCCGGCCCCGATGTTCAGATGTCCCACCTCGGAGTTCCCCATTTGTCCCGCGGGAAGGCCGACGGCGAGGCCCGAGGCCTCGAGCGTGGTCCATGACGAATTGCGCCAGAGGTCGTCGAAGCGCTTCGTCTCAGCCTGCGCGATGGCGTTGTACTCGCTGTCCTTTCGGCAGCCGAAGCCATCGATGACGATGAGGATGAGAAAAGGGCGGCTCATGCGCCGCAGGAAAATATCAGATTACGCAGAGGGCTGCTTCTCGCGCTTGAAGACCATCCCGATGTGATCGGTCGCACCCGTCTTGAAGTTGATCGACGTGATGCTGACGAGCTCCCAACCATCGTCGCCGAGACGGTTCAGTTCTTCGGCACGACGCGGGTCCATCGAGTAGTTCTCCGACCGGACATTGATGATCTTGTACTCCCACGTCTTCATGGTCGGCTCCCCCTCCCGGACGCAAAGTGTAGTGGGGAGAGGAGGTTAAATTCAACTTCGAAGAAATTTGTGATTCGAAATTTCAAATTTGAAATTTTTAATTTTCTTTTTCGCGGGTTCACGAAACCCCAAATTTCAAATTTCAAATTTCGAATTTCAAATTTCAAATCGAAGCCGCACCCGTCAAGTTGATTTTCCAGGTGTGACCCCCGAAAACCAACTTGACGCTTCGATCGGGAAGTCGGTGATGAGGCCGTCGCAGCCGGTTTCGTAGAGCCGCTGCCAGTCCCGCTCGCGGTTCGGCGTCCAGGGAACCACGCGCACGCCCGCATCGTGAAGCGAAGACACCATCGACTCATCCACGTACCGGTAATTGGGATACACCCACGTAGCACCGAGGCGCCTCGCGTACGCGGCGAGATCAACGATGTAGCCAAGAATCGTCAGCCCCAGCGCGATGCCGCTGTTCCTCCGATGAATCTCGGCGATCACCGTGTGATCGAACGAGGCGATCACGATGTTCGGCCACTTCGATACGTGCTGGAGGATCACGTCCTCCCACTTGCTGCGCTTCACTTCGAGGCACATGTGCGCGCGACCGGCGTACTGCGCGAGCTCGTGCAGTTGTGTGACGACGATTTTCTGCTCGGCGAGCCCGGCGAGAGTGAACGATTCGCAATCGCGGTCGTCGATCTCGTCGTCGTGAAAGAGAATCGCCGTGTTGTCGGACAGCAGGCGGAGATCGGTTTCGAAACCGTCCGCTCCGGCTTGCAGCGCGGCGTCGAACGAGCGCAGCGTATTCTCGCGAAACTGCGTCGGACTCCCGCGGTGACCAAGGATCAAAAACTGATCAGACATCGTCGCAATCTCTTGTCGGGTCGCACCTAACGTGCTACGTTGCATCGAGGAACGGAGAGATATTCCATGCCGAAAAAGATCCTCCTCGCGGATGACAGCATCACCATCCAAAAGGTCGTCGAGCTGACGTTTTCAGACGGCGACTACGAGGTCGTAGCAGTCAACAACGGCGCCAAGGCAATTCAAAAACTGTCGGAGATGCGTCCCGACATCATTCTCTCTGACATCATCATGCCGGAAAAGAACGGCTACGAGGTTTGCGAGTACGTCAAATCGCATCCCGAGCTGCGCAATCTTCCGGTCGTGCTTCTCACCGGCACCTTCGAACCGTTCGATCCCGATCGAGCGGAGAAGGCCGGCTGCGACGCCGTCGTCACCAAGCCATTCGAGTCACAGAGCCTCATCCATAAGGTCGAAGAGCTCATCTCCGCGAGCAAGTCGTCCGCAACACCTGCAGCGGCCGCAGCGGCCGCTCCGATTCCGATGAGCACGACGGAATCGCCGTGGGACGATGCGCCGGCAGAGCCTTCGGAACCGGCAACGCATGAGGAACCGTTCGCCGCGCCGGAACCGTTCGCGCATGGTGGCGACATCTTCGGCGCAGCTCCCGCCACCGCCCCTCCGACGACCGAGATGCCGTTCGATGCGCCACCCGCCGAGTTCAGCGGAGAGACGCGCGCGTTTCCACGTATGTCGTTCGACGAGATGCAGCAGCAGATGAGTCAACCGGCGGTTCCACCCGCAGCTCCGGAGCCCTCACCCTGGGAAGAGCCTCCGGCATTCGGCGGAGAGACGCGCGCATTTCCACGCATGTCCTTCGACGAGCTGCAGAAGCAGATGGAGCAACCCGCGCCAGCAGCACCCCAACCACCCGCTGCACCACCTGCCGCACCGGAAACGTCACCGTGGGATGAACAGCCGGCATTCGGCGGCGAGACCCGCGCGTTCCCGCGCATGTCGTTCGACGAGCTGCAGAAACAGATGGAGCAGCCTGCACCAGCTCCTCCTCCCGCTCCTGCCGAACCGGAAGCATCTCCGTGGGATGAACAGCCGGCGTTCGGCGGCGAGACTCGTGCCTTCCCGCGCATGTCGCTCGACGAACTGCAGCAGATGCCGAGCACACCGGAACCGGCACCATCGGAACCATCCCCCTGGGAAGAACAGCCGTCCGCCGCGGCCTCGACGCCTGAGCCAGAGCCGGAGCCTGCACCGTGGGATCAATCGACCGCCGTAGCCGAGATCCCCTCATTCGATTCTCCTTTCGCCGAACGCGAGCCGGAGCCGGAGCCTGTAGTGCCAGAGCCGGAGCCGGAGCCGGCGCCGGAAGCTGTGATGTCCTCCGAGCCCGCCTGGAGCGCTCCCGAACCGGAGCCTGAAGTACCGGCGGCGAGCAGCTATCAGGAAATGGGCAGCTCGCAACTCTCCGATGTGTCGATGTCCGCACCGGCGGAAGGCGGCTCGTTCGATCTCAACGACGAGCAGATCGATCGCATCGCGCGCCGCGTGGTGCAATTGATGTCGGAGCAGGTCGTCCGCAACATCGCGTGGGAAGTGATCCCCGACATGGCGGAGATGGTCGTCAAAGAGAGGATCAAGCAGCTCGAGGCTGAATAGCTGGTGAAGATCTACACCCGCACCGGCGATAGCGGCGAAACGTCTCTCTTTGGCGGCAAGCGCGTTCCCAAGAATGATCTCCGGATCGAGGCCTACGGCACGATCGACGAATTGAATTCGTTCATCGGCCTCGCGCGCGCATCGTGGCCGGCGTCTCCATGTGATGAAGAGCTGCGGCGCGTGCAGTCGGATCTGTTCAATGCCGGCGCACATCTCGCCTCGCCAGGGACGACGCGCTTCGGAGGCGTCGACGCCGCACGCATCGAGTCGCTCGAGCAAAGCATCGACGTGATGGAGAGCGAGCTCGCGCCGCTGAAGAACTTCATCTTGCCCGGCGGCTCCCTGCCTGCCGCGCAGTTGCATGCCGCACGCTCGATCTGCCGGAGAGCGGAACGACTCGTCGTCGCGCTGCACGACGAATCACCGCCGGCAGAAACGACGATTCGGTTTCTCAACCGGCTCTCGGATTACCTGTTCGTCGCCGCACGCTTCGCGAATCTGAAAAACGATGTCGCGGATGTGGAGTGGCGAAGCTAACTACGACGGCCCCAGCCAAACGCCGCGCTTCGCCGGTTTCGCCGAGTTCACCCACGCGCTCCACCAGAAGTCGCGCAGTAGCGCAGCTCCAGCGGCAAGGCGATCCGTCGCAAACGCTTTTCCTTCTTCTGAGACCGATTTGCGGAAGATGTCGAAGTCGCCCTGCTTGTCGAGCTGATAGAGCGTCTCGATCATGCCATTCGTCCCGCGAATGAACTCCAGCGCGGTCATGAAGTAGTCGCTGCGCAACTCGGCCTTACCGATCTTCGGCAGCACATCCCCCGTGACGAGGTTCTGCGTCACGAAGTAGAGCTCGAAACGGTCGTGTGCACCGCAGTCCGTTGCATAGCCATTCGGATTCGGATCGGTCCAGCCGTTGTAGTTCGTGCTCGCGTGCTGCGGGTTCGACGCGTCGCCGACGAAGTGCCCGAGCGTCCCGGCGATCGAAACGATCTGCCGCTCCGTGTAGAGCCGCTCAGCGGATCCCGGCAGCGTGGCGCGCCAGACGCGAAACTCCGTCGTCAGCCGGTCCTCGAGCTCAGCGATTCTCCACGGCAGGAAGCCGGTCGTCGAGTTGTAGATCGCATGTCGCTTGAGCGTTCCCGACTTGTAGAGAAGATCGATGAATCGGTAGCGGTCGGCGGGCAGCTTGAGATCGGCGACGTACTCGTAGTCGAGAAAATGATCCGGCGGATTCATCGCGTCGAGCGACTCGCCGGTCGCGCGCCAGCGATCGGGCTCCGGCCCGAGGTAGGTCAGTTGTCCGACTTCCGCGAGAAAGAACGGCGGCATGTCGTTCGGCAGCGTGAGTGCGGCCGCCTCGTTCGTAATCTGATGGCCTTTCTGGCCCCAGGCGAACAGCGACGGCGCGGCGAGCAAAGAGAGAACGAGAACGAGGATCCGCTTCATGGGGGCGTGAGTCTACTCGCCTTCTTTCTTGATCTGCTGCGCGAGATAGTTCTGGATCCCGACCTGTTCGATCAGCGCGAGCTGCGCCTCGATCCAGTCGATGTGCTCTTCTTCATCCTCGAGAATCTCTTCCAGCAGATGCCGGCTGTTGTTGTCGCCGAGCTCGCGAAAGGTCTCGATCCCTTTGTTCAGGCGTTCCACCGCTTCCATCTCGAGCGCGAGATCGACGCGGAACATCTCCGCCACGCTCTCGCCGATGTTCACCTTGCTGAGGCGCTGCATGTTCGGAATGCCTTCCAGAAAGAGCACGCGCTCGATCACTTCCTCGGCATGCTTCATCTCTTCGATCGAGTGATGGCGGATTGCGTGCTGAAGGCGGAGATAACCCCAGTTCTCGCACATCTCACCATGGACGAAGTACTGATTGATGGCGGTGAGCTCAGAGGTGAGAACGTCGTTGAGGACGTCGATGACTTTCCGATCGCCTTTCATGGGGCGACATTATGCAGAAGCGAGAGTCTCGACGCACGCACAGGTGCTGCAGCGTGTAATACGGCCGGCCTCTTCGGCCTTGTCCAGCATCTTCTCCAGCATGCGCTCGCAGCCGCCACAGTCGCCGCCGATGCCGGCCTGTTCGAGGCGGCCGGCGCAGGTCGCACCGTTGTCGATGGCTTCGTTGACTTCGCGGTCAGAGACTCCTCGGCACAGGCAGACGATCATGGCTGGGTTCCTATCTTAGTTGAGACTGAGTCTCATCTTCAACAGGATCGCGCAGAGACACCATTCCCGGTATGACGGATGTCACAGGGGCGAGTGACGAGTGGCGAGTGGCGAGTGACGAGTGACGAGTGACGAGTGGCGAGTGGCGACGAGCAGGACTTTACTAGTCACTCGCAACTCGTTACTCGTCACTGAAGAATTGGTCGGGGCAAGAGGATTTGAACCTCCGACCTCACGGTCCCGAACCGTGCGCTCTAACCAGGCTGAGCTATGCCCCGAACGGCAGGAAAGGAGGCGCATTCTAGGGGAATCGCGCCGCCCGGTCAAACGGCGCCCGGGAGTACTTCATTCCACGATACTCGACCCGGCAAACGATTCAGAACCGATACGCGACTCCGAACCCCGCGATCAGCGGCTTCACCTGCAGTCGGATCGTCTGCGTCGAGCCGGGAAACTTCGTCTCGCCTTTCGATTCCACCGGCACGTAGCGAACATCCGCGATGGCCGACCAGCGATCCGAGAAATGGATTCGCGTTCCCGCGTCGAGGAGCAGCCCCGTCGGGTCGTTGAACTCGATTCCCCTGACGCCGATGTTTCCAATCTGCTCATTCACATTCTTCAGGATCACGTACGTTGCGCCGGCGCCGATGTATGGACGAAACGTTCCATGCTCGAGCGGGTGCCATTGCACCATCGCCATGATCGGGTAGATCTGCGCATGGCCGAGATCCATTTTCGCCACGTAACACGAGCCAACTTCGGTTTAGCAACATCCCCAAGTAACACCTAACACCCTGGATCCAACAACCCACC
>CAZKID010000026.1:0-5349 GCA_964552405.1 uncultured Thermoanaerobaculia bacterium | reverse complement strand
TTTCAGTGTTCGGGCGGGGGCCATTGAACATCGGCCAGAGCCGGGTAGATCTGCGCATGGCCGAGTTCGATGTTGGCCACGGAATCCGAGCCGCCTGCGGTGATGCGCAAGCGCGAGCGAAACCCTGACGCCTTGGCTTCGAGCGAGACGCGATCCGACCACCACCAGTTCAACCCCGCGCCCGCACCCCAGCCATTCGAGAATTCAGGGAAGAAACTCTGCTGGCCGGGCATGAGCTCCATCGTTCGTCCTGTCCGCCGCACGCCTTCCGCATCAACGATGACTTCCAGACCGCGCTGTGCCATCAGTGATGGTCCTGCGACAGCTAACAGCAACAAGAAACAAAACTTCTTCATGCAACGAAGCACAGCAAGAAACAGTCCCGTGAACGCGGAAGAGCCCATGGTCATGAGGCGTTCCCAAGCGTCGAAGGAGGCTTCCATGGTTCGCAGTGCAGCAATCCTGACTCTGCTGTTGGCGTCGCTGCCTCTCGCCGCGCAGCAGCAGGTCCCGCAGTTCGGAGAGAAAGTCGACGTCAACCTCGTGCTCGTCGACGCCATCGTCACTGACACAGACGGCCACCAGATCCTCGGTCTCGACAAGGACGACTTCGTCGTCATGGAAAACGGCAGGCAACAGAAGGTCGAGTCGATCGACTATTTCACGAATCGCACACTCCTCAGCGGCAACGAGAAGAGCGCAGTGTTCAAAGTCGAGCACGTTCGCGAAGAGCGTTACTTCGTCTTCTTCTTCGACAAGCCGGAGGGCGCGGTGCTCTACGATCGGCTGCGCCTCGCGCGCGACGCGGCAAAGAAGTTCATCGATCACGAGATGCTGCCAGCTGACCGCGTCGCGATCGTCGGTCACGACGTTCGTCTCAAGGTCTACAGCGACTTCACCAGCGACAAGGCGCAACTCGACAAGGCACTCGACACCGCGCTGACCTTCGGACTCGGCCTCGCCAAGAACGGCAGCAGTGCGCCTCAATCGATCCTCGGCGCCGTCGACGGAAGGTCGATGATGTTCCGCAGCGGCACCACGTACGAGGCCCTCAACGTTCTCGGCGACGCGCTGCGCTCGATCAAAGCACGCAAGAATCTGATCCTCTTCTCACCCGGCATCGTCGAACAGGGCGAGGAAGTCCGCGACGGCGTGATCATCGCGCACAGCCGCTACTACCAGCCGATGGTGCACGCACTCAATGCGGCGAACGTCACCGTGTACTCGGTGAATCTGCAGGCCGACGCGCCTCCGCTGCCGGTCTATCACGACACGCTGCAGTCGCTCGCCGCGGATACCAATGGCGAGTACTTCCGCAACAGCGTGAGCTTCACCTCCCCCGTGTCTCACGTCGAGCAGACGAACAATGGCTACTATCTGCTGACGTACTACACGCAGAAACCGAAAGGCTCGAAGGGATACCAGAAGGTCGCCGTCACGCTGAAGAACCGCGAGTTCAAAGTGAAAGCGCGCGAAGGCTACGTCTACGGCGAATAGAAGCGCACGCACTCGCCGGGCGAGAGCCGCGCGAGCTTCCACAAGTCGGACGACATCACGGTCATCGGCTGCAGATAGCCGCCGGTGACCGGATGATCCGGCCCCATCGCGACGAGCGAGCCATCGGGATGCAGTTGAATGCTGCCGAACTGCATGCCGCATGACGGGAGGTCGCGCGGCGGCTCGATGCCGAGCGGCCGCAGCGGCCGCAGGCGGATCCCAACGCGATCGAGCTGCGGTGTCACTTCGCACTCGATGTCCGAGATCGACGGCTCGTGCGGGCCAGGGACGACAGCAATTTCATGGCGGGACCGGCGCTCCGCCTCTCCACCGAGCCGGGAGGCGAGGGCGCCTGTCGTCCCGCCGGAATCACTACCAGCAAACAGCGTCTCACCTCTCCGAAGCCGATTCTCGTCGTACCGGCCACCCGCAGAAAACCCACCTTCCACCGCCACATACCCTCGAAACCCGCGCAGCCGTCCGACGCTCAACTGGTCAACAACTTGACTTTCGGCGCGCACGCCATCGAACACGCCCACGCGTGCCGGTCGCAGGAACCGAAGGTCCGGCCCCACGAGCACGCACTCCAGCAGCGGCGCAGCGTCGCCGTTCCCCGCGGCGCGATTCGCCTCCGCGGCTGCGAGCGCGTCGAACGGACCGCCGGGTGCAACGCCGTGTTGGGCTCGCGACCAATCACGCGGACCTACGATTCGCGTCAGCTGGCCGGGCGAAATCACTTCGGCGATCGGCTCGCCGCTCGGCGGTGGCGGTGGTGACAGCGCAGCTTCGGGTGGCAAGACACTGACGGGCTTCACATGCACGACATCACCCGGCGCGATCAGATTCGGCGGCTCGCGATTTGGATCCCACAGCGTGACACTCGTGCGGCCGAGAACGTTCCATCCGCCGGGTGTGTCGATCGGATAGAAGCCGGCCATCGTGCCGGCAATCGCGAACGAACCTTTCCTGACCGGCCGCGAGGTGTCCAGTCGCGGCATTGCGAGCTCGCGTGGCCAACCCTCCAGATATGCAAAGCCGGCGCGGAAGCCGAGGTATCTCGCTTTCAACGTGACTTCGTGAGGCTCTCGTTCGAAGAGAACGGGGAACTCGTGCTCGCGCGGCCCCTCAGCCCTGGCCCCTCTCCCCGCTTGCGGGGAGAGGGGGAAACCTAAACTCACGACGAGGAGCGACGAGTGGCCGATGATCACCACTCCTTCGCTCGATTTTTCTCTCGCCGCGGCGTGCAATTCCTCCGCGCTCACGTCGCCCAATTCGATCAGGACGGCACGGTCACCTGCACGCCGCACTTGCATCGGCCCGAGCCTAGCATCTACTTTCTCCATCATGAATCGCGATGACAGCTGCCAACTCCGCGACCTTGCACACGAAGTGATGATCGAAAAGGGCCTGGCGCCCGATTTCTCTCCCGAGGTCGAGGAACAACTCACGCAGATCGATGAGCCGGCGAAAGAGAAAGACACATCGATCCGCGACCTGCGCAACCTGCTCTGGTGCTCGATCGACAACGACGACTCGCGCGACCTCGACCAGCTCACCGTCGCCGAGGATCTGGGCGGCGGCATGATCCGCGCGATGGTGGCGGTTGCCGACGTCGATGCGCTCGTGAAGAAGGGCACTCCCATCGACGAGCACGCGCAGCAGAACACGACCTCGGTCTACACGGCAGCAAAGATCTTCCCGATGTTGCCGGAGAAACTCTCCACGGACCTCACCTCTCTCAACGAAGACGAAGAGCGCATCGCGCTGATCGTCGACATGACCGTCTCCGCCGACGGCTCGGTGACGAAGGGCGACGTCTATCGCGGCCTCGTACACAACAAAGCGAAGCTCGCTTACAACTCGGTAGGCGACTGGCTCGACGGCGATGGCGAGATGCCTGAGAAAGTGCGGGCGGTGAAGGGTCTCGCCGACAATCTCAGGATCCAGGACCGCATCGCGGACAAGATGCGCGAGCTGCGGCACGAGCATGGTGCGCTCGACCTGGAAACGATCGAAGCACGGCCGGTCGTGAACGAACATGGTCAAGTCATTGACCTTCGTCAGGAGAAGCGCAACAACGCGCGCATGCTCATCGAGGACTTCATGATCGCGGCGAATGGTGCGACCGCGCGCTTCCTCGAGGCGCACAAACTGCCGAGCCTTCGCCGCGTCGTGCGCTCCCCCGAGCGTTGGGATCGCATCGAACAGATCGCGATCGACGCCGGCGACTCGCTGCCTCCTGATCCCGACCCCGTTGCACTGGCGGAGTTTCTCGTGCGGCGGAAGAAAGCCGATCCGCTGCGGTTCCCCGATCTCTCGCTGTCGATCGTGAAGGCGATGGGCGCGGGTGAGTACGTTGTCGAGATGCCGGGCGAGAAACCGATCGGCCACTTCGGACTCGCGGTCCGCGACTACTCGCACTCCACTGCACCCAACCGGCGCTTTCCCGATCTCATCACGCACCGTCTCGTGAAGGCCGCGCTGAACGGCGCGAAGCCGCCATACACGCGCGACGAGCTGGCGTCACTCGCCGATCACTGCACGAAGCAGGAAGATGCGGCGAACAAAGTCGAGCGCCAGGTTCGCAAGTCGGCCGCAGCATGCCTTTTGCGCGATCGCATCGGCGAGCGCTTCGACGGCATCGTCACCGGCGCCGGACCCAAAGGAACCTGGGCGCGCATCTTCCACCCGCCTGTCGAAGGAAAAGTCGTGCATGGGTTCGACGGTCTCGATATCGGCCAACGTGTTCGATTGAAGCTCATCGACGTGAACGTCGAGGCAGGATTCATCGACTTCGTGCGGACGCACTGAGCCCGATCAGCGCCATGTCAGCTGCGTGTCCGGCAGCAGCGCCGACTGGCCATCGCGTCCAACGATCTCGATCTCATAGTCGGTCAGCTCGCGGATTCCGTCAGGACGCCGGGAAAGAGTCAGGCGGAATGACATCGTCTCGCGTGCGGCAAACCGGGGGAACGCGCGCACGAGCACAGGCCTGGGTGCGAGCGCGGCTTCGATGGGAATCGAATGCTGCTCGAACCACACCGTCACGCGTGCGACGCCTCCCCTCGCGATGCTCCATCCATGAAGATCGAAGGCGCCGTTCTCGATCGTCGGTGGCACATCCTGGAATCCGAAAGGGGCCTCACTCCCATCGCGCATTCCGGTGAGATAGCGTTGCACGATCGAAAGATCACCGGGCCGTGCATCCGGCTCGATCCTGCGAACTGCAAAGACATAATCGCCGAGGATCCCTTCGTCGAACCGGCGGACAAACAGGAGACGGCCACGTGCCATCTGCCGCTTCACGAAATCCGCCGCAGCAGGAATTCGGCCGGCATGAACCAGCAGAAGACTGCAGCGCGATTTCTCCAACTCGTCCATCAGCGCATCGGGAATCGGATTTCGCTGCGCAAGGGCCGTGATCGCAGCCGTCGACGGCGGGTTGAAACCCCAGCCGTTCAGCATCGGACGATGATGCGTGGTCTCGTGCAACATGTAGAGATACTCGTCCTGCGCTTCGCCGAACGGCAGATGGGCAACTCCACCATGCATCGGCACGCTCTTCAACCACCGGTAGACGGCAGGCGTGTCTCTGGGAGCGAGATACCAGCGGATCGGAGCTGCTCGTAACTCGAACAGCAGCGCCAACGAGACCGTTGGAAGAATCGCGTAGGTTCGCCATCCTTCTTCGACACGTCGTTCCCACAACGCCGCAAGATTTTTCACACCGACGGCCACGAGCAATGCGAGTCCGAAGTAAGCGATCACGGCCCAACGCGCAGGGACACGGATACCGTTGAATATCGCGAATGCGTTCAATATCCCACTTGTAAGAATCAATTTGCGACCGGT
>CAZKID010000025.1:10140-24822 GCA_964552405.1 uncultured Thermoanaerobaculia bacterium | reverse complement strand
GGAGGCGTGCTTGGAGTTTCTCTCCTTGGACCGGAGGCTCGGGGTGGTGGCTGGCGCGTGCACGATGGCCGCGCACGTCGCGGCCGGCGATCGTGCTTCCTTCGCCGGGTTGAACGTCCAATTGCACGTGCGACTCACCGACGGTGCCCGGCGCTTTCCAGGTCGATAACGCTCCCGACATCGCCGCCGTCTTCCGGATGAAGTAGGTGTGCTGCTTGTGATCGAGCACGATGAGCGTGACGCCTTCGTCTTTCGAGATCACCGTGATCTTCGGATTGAAGACCGGATGGATTCCCTGGATCACGTCGTAACGCGCGTTCGGACCGTCAATGCTGACGCGCAATGTAAACGCGTAGCTTGCTGAGGCTTCCGTGTGGCATTCGTAGTCGATGACTGTGCCGGCGAAGGAAGGGAAGGAGAAAAGAAACAGCAGCGCGAGCCGTTTCATCGTGCACAGTTTATCCCGCCGCGCTCGGGATAAACTGAACGAACATGCAACTCTTCGTTGGGACGAGCGGCTACAGCTACAAGGAATGGAAGGGAACGTTCTACCCCGAGGATCTTTCCGCGGCGAAGATGCTGTCCTTCTACGCGAACCATTTCTCGACGGTCGAGATCAACAACACCTTCTATCGAATGCCCGACCCGAAAACCGTGGGGAAGTGGGCCTCGGAAGTGCCGGACGGATTTACGTTCGTGCTGAAAGCGCCGCAGCGGATCACGCATCAGAAGAAGCTGATCGACTGCGCGGATGACGTTCACGCGCTCTTCGAGGCGGCGGAGTCCCTCGGCCCGAAACTCGGCCGCGTGCTCTTTCAGTTGCCGCCGTTTCTGAAAAAGGATGCCGCACGGCTATGTTCGTTCATCGGCATTCTGCCGAAGGAGCAGCGTGTCGCATTCGAGTTCCGGCATGAGTCCTGGGTCGATGATGAGATCGTCGCGACCCTGCGAGAGCGAGACGCGGCAATGTGTCTTTCCGATACGGACGAAGTGACCGATCCTGCATCCGTCGTCGTGCCCTCAGCGACCTGGGGCTATCTCCGCCTGCGCCGGACGGAGTATCAGGGAACGCAGCTCGAGGATTGGCGCACGCGGATCGAATCGCAACCGTGGAGCGCGGCGTACGTGTTCTTCAAGCATGAGGATGAGGGAAAGGGGCCGGCGTTTGCGAAGAGGTTCCTGGGCTAGTGGAGTCTGAGTGTGGGCTACCTGGTAGCACTTCATCCAGCCGTCTTCGCGCCAGGATGGAGTTTGAGTTAACCTCTCGGCCGTGGGCCTTCTCCGAAGCCTGTGGGTATTCTCGCTCCTGGTCCTGCTCAAGTATCTGAGTAAGATCTTCTACCGCCACGACTTTGCGTGGGTGGGCGAGGTGCCTTCTGTGCCCTGGCGCGACATCCGTGTCGTTGCGTTTCTCAATCACACGAGCCTCTTCGAGCCGGTCTTCCTCGGCGGCGTTCCGAATCACTTCATCTGGCGACTTGCGGCGCACGGTGTCGTTCCGGCCGCGGACAAGACGACTGGGCGTCCGCTCGTCGGGCTCATCTTCAAGTTCGTTGCGCATCACGTCATCTCGATCACGCGGCAGCGCGACGACACATGGTTCCAGGTCCTCAATAAGATCGATCCGAAGTCGATGATCGTGATCGCGCCCGAAGGCCGCATGAAGCGGGCGAATGGTCTGGATGCGAATGGCAATCCGATGACCGTGCGCGGCGGCATCGCCGACATTCTGCTCGCCGTCAAGGAAGGACGGATGCTGCTCGCCTACAGCGGCGGATTGCATCACGTCCAGATTCCCGATCACACGATGGTGCGCGTGTTCGTGACGGTGCGCATGCGGACGGAGATCGTCGACATCGCGTCGTATATCGCCGAGCAGATGGAGAAGGGTGGGGAAGAGCAGTTCAAGCGGAACGTGCGCGAGGATCTCGACCGGCGCCGCGACCTCTATTGTCCTGTCATCGGCGAAACAGCTGACCCGCCGACAGGAACAAGCCAAACGCAGTCAGCATGACCAGCAGGCGGTTGCGCTGCAGAATGTTGACGATCGAATCGGCCTTCGTTTTCGGCCGCGGACGCAGGATCTCCATCCGTTGCTTCGCGGCCCGGCGAATCGATGCGCCGACCTCACTCTCGAATTGCGGCAGCGGCCGCGCTGCTTCAGGAGCGACCGCCGTTCCGCGCTGCGTGTCGATGAACACCGAGCCTGTCGTGACGGGACGCACGACGCGCTCACCCTTCTCGCTGCGCACGACGTCGTACGCGCCCTGCTCGAAGTAGAGAACCGTCGCGCCGGAAGGTGTGTCGCGAATGAAGACGACGTTGTCCTCGCCCTGACGGAACACCGGCATTCCGATCGATTCCTGATGTACGCCATCGACCGAGCCGCCGGGTACGACGACCGTCACCTCGTTCTGCGCGCTTCCTTTCATGGCCTTCTCGACCTTGAAGGTGGACCAGGTGAGGATCCACTTGTGATCTGCATCCCACGCGGATCGCTGCTGCACGCACTTGCCGAGGATGATGGAGTTTGCGCTGTCGACCTTTTCGTCGAAGGTCGCGGCTTTGGCAAGTGACGCCTGAGCGGCGAGCGGGAGCAGGAGGGCGAGCGTAGCGGCCAGGAGAGGTTTCATCCTGCCCGGTTCAAGAGCAAGCGGTGGGCCATCTCACAATGCTGAGCGCAGCGAAGCATCAACCAAGGCGCCGCGACCACCGGCGACCTCAGCGCGGCGCCTTGATTGATCCTTCGCTCCGCTCAGGATGAAAAACAGGTCCGCAGAAACGCCGCAACCACACTCATCGACTCCGCGCTCACCTGATGCCCCATGAAAAACTCGTGATACTCGACCTCGACATCGTTCTCTTCGAGCACCGAGCGCGCACGCTGTGCCGCGAGGATCGGGATCACATCATCTTCTGATCCATGCTCAATGAGCACGGGCAGACGACGAAACGGCGGGAGATCCTGCTCGTAGAGCGCGCCGCTCATCACGACGATCCCAGCGAGCTCGACCTCGGTGCGGAACCCGACATCGATCGACATCAGTCCGCCCTGCGAGAAACCGGACAGCACGACCTTCCCGGCCGGCGTCGGATAGCGTGCCGTGATCTCCGGCAGAAACTGCAGCAACAAGTTGCGAGAGGCGAGTAGCGAGGCGTGATCCGCAGGCCAGCCATCGAACCAGGTGAAGCCGAACGAATAGCCAGGCATCGGCACGAACGGTTTCGGCGCATTGGGAAAGACGAAACGATAGCCGCCATCCAGATACGGAGCGAGCTCGGCGAGATCGTTCGCATCTGCGCCGCGGCCGTGCAGCACGATGACGAGCGGAAGCTCGTCCGTGTCGGGGCGGCCCGACGGAACTTTCAGAACGTACTGCAGCGAGAGACCTTGACGCATCACGACGGGTTAGAATGAAACCTCGACAGCCTAGCGAGGTGACCCGTGCATATCAATGATCTGCTGAAGATTGCTGCAGAACGACGCGCGTCGGACCTTCACATCAAGGTCGGCTCGCACCCCGTCATTCGCGTCGACGGTGAGCTGCTGCCGCTCGTCGAACTGAAGCGGCTCATGCAGGAGGACACGATCGCCATGGCCTTCTCGATCATGTCCTCGCGGCAAAAAGAGAAGTTCAAGAACAACTACGAGATCGACATCGCGTACTCCGTTCCCGGCCTCGGCCGTTTCCGCTGCAATATCTTCCAGCAGCGCGGGACAGTCGGCATGGTCCTCCGCGTCATCCCGGTCAAGATCCTTTCGATTCGCGAGCTGATGCTGCCGACGGTGCTGGAGAAGATCGCCGAAGAGCGGCGCGGACTCATCCTCTGCACCGGGACGACCGGTTCCGGCAAGTCGACGACGCTCGCGGCGATGATCGACTACATCAACTCGCATCGCACGGAACACATCATGACGGTCGAGGATCCGATCGAGTTCCTCCACCGCGACAAGAAGTCGATCGTCAATCAGCGCGAGATCGAGGTGGATACGAAGTCGTTCTCCCAGGCTCTGCGCAGTGCGTTGCGTCAGGATCCCGACGTCATCCTCGTCGGCGAAATGCGCGACTACGAGACGATCGAAACCGCGCTGACCGCGGCGGAAACGGGTCACCTGGTGCTCTCCACGCTGCACACGATGGACGCGACGGAGACGATCAACCGCATCATCTCGGTCTTCCCGCCGCACCAGCAGAAACAGATCCGCCTGCAACTCGCGGCGGTGTTGAAGGCGGTCGTTTCGCTGCGACTGCTGCCGCGCGCCGATGGCCTCGGCCGCGTGCCGGCGGCAGAGATTCTCATCTCGACCGGCTACATCCGCGACTGTATCGAAAATAAGGAAAAGACGAAGCTGATCAAGGATGCCATCGCGCAGGGCACGTCGCAGTACGGCATGCAGACGTTCGATCAGTCGCTCTACACGCTTTACAAGAACGGACTCATCACACTCGATGAAGCGCTGCGCCGCGCATCGAACCCGGACGAGTTCCGCCTCAAGCTGCAGGGCATCCAATCGACCTCGGACATTTCAAAGGAAGAGATGGAGTCGAAGCTCACGGTCTCCGGAGATCAGAACGATCCGTTCGCCGACGAGTCGCCGTTCGATTTCAGTAACACGCTGTGACGCGCGGACGTCTTAGCGCACTTTCGATTCTTTTCTTCATCTCGGGTGCCGCGGCGCTCCTGTTCGAAACGCTCTGGTTTCGTCTCGCGGGCCTGACGTTCGGCAACGCGGCATGGGCCTCCGCGACCGTGCTTGCGAGCTTCATGGCAGGTCTCGCGCTGGGCAATCTGCTCTCGATGCGTTTCCGCGGCTCACCGCTTCGTGTCTACACGCTGCTCGAGTGCGGTGTTGGGATCAGCGGCGCGGTGCTCGTGCTGCTGTTGCCGGTTTCGACGACGCTGATCGCGCCCTTGTTTCGTGCGCTTGGCGAGCATTCGGCGCTGATCGCGCTCACGCGTCTGACGCTCGCGTTTCTCTTGATGTTGATTCCGACCTCGCTGATGGGAGCCACGCTGCCGACGCTGGTGCGCTCGATGGAGTCGGAGAAGTTCGAGCGCGCACTCGCGCTGCTGTATGGGTGGAACACGCTCGGCGCGGTCTGCGGCGCGCTGGCCGGCGAGATGCTGCTCATCGAGAAATTCGGATTGCGGGGAACGGCGCTGGTGGCAGGGTCGTGCAGTTTGCTCGCGGCGGCGGGTGCCTGGGTGCTGGCGAGGTCCAGTTCCTTCTCCCCTCCTGGGAGGGGAGAAGGTGCGCGAAGCGCGGATGAGGGATGTGCTCCATCTCGCGAAGAGGGAGCCCCCTCATCCGCCTTCGGCACCTTCTCCCCCGCTTCGCGAGGGAGAAGGAACATCCCCAAAACTCTCCTCATCGCGACCGCCATCGCAGGCTTCACCCTCCTCGCACTCGAAGTCACCTGGATGCGCCTGCTGATCCTCTTCTTTTCCGCGACGTCACTGGCCTTCGCGGTCATGCTGGCGGTGATTCTTCTCGGCATCGGATTGGGCTCACTGATCAGCGGCGTGATCGCAAGGCGATTCGACGATGCGGATCGCTGGGCCGCACCGATCGCTGCACTTGCGTCTGTTGCCTTGCTCGTCTGCTATCGGTGGTTTCCGGCGGACAAGATGGTTCACGAGCAAATCTTCACGGGCAGCATTTGTCTGATGCTTCCCGTGAGCGTGCTCTCCGGCATGCTCTTCCCCTGGATCGGCAAGCAGATCGAGCGCAGGGCAGGTGAGGGAACTCTCGCGACGGCTGCGTTGACATCGGCGAACACGCTGGGCGGCATGGCCGGATCGATCATTGCGACATTCGTTCTGATCCCACACCTGGGTGTCGATGGTGCGATGCTGTTGTGTGCAGTCGCTTACGTCGTGATCGCGCTGCTCGTCGAAGCTGGAATCGTCCTGCGTTCCGTCTCGATCGCCGTAGCGATTGCATCGATCGCGCTCGCGCCGAGCGATCTCCTCTATCGCCGCTTCATTCCAATCGCCACGAAGCAGTACCACGCGCCGAATACGAGCATTGTCGCCATTCAGCAGGGGCCAACAGAAACCGCGATCTATCTGGAGACCCGCGCGTGGGGTGCGCCGTATTCCGAACGGCTGGTCACGAATGGGCATTCGATGGCCGGGTCGTCGATCGCATCGAAGCGATACATGAGCCTCTTCGTCCACCTGCCGATTGCGGTGAAACCGCAGACGCGGTCGGCGCTGCTGATCAGTTACGGCGTGGGGATCACGGCGCATGCACTGACGTCGACTCCGCAGCTTCAGTCGATCGACATCGTCGACATTTCGAAAAACATCCTCAGCCTTGCGGATATCGTCTGGCCCGGCGCCTCCAATCCTCTGCTCGATCCGCGCGTGCGCGTGCACGTGGAGGATGGCCGGTTCTTCCTCATGACGACGCCGCGCAAGTTCGATCTGATTACGGCCGAGCCGCCGCCGCCGAAACGTGCAGGCGTCGTCAATCTCTACACGCAGGAGTACTTCGCGTTGTTGCGCGACCGTCTCAATGAAGGCGGCCTTGCGACCTATTGGCTGCCTGTCTATCTGCTCGAGCCCAATGAGGCGAGATCGATCGCACGGGCATTCTGCAGTGAGCTCGATGACTGCACGATGTGGAGCGGATTGGGGCCGGAATGGATTCTGATGGGAAGCCGCGGTCCGATGCCCGTCGTGCGCTCGTTTGCCGCGCCATGGCAAACGCCATCGACTGCGGACTGGCTCTCCCGCATCGGGCTCGACCGCCCCGAGATGCTTGGCAGTCTGTTTCTCGCGGACACTGCTCACCTGAAGCGTTGGGCCTGGGGCGCCCCACCGCTGACCGATGACTTTCCTCTTCGCCTCTCCCCACGTCCGCTCGCAGAGAACGCCAGCGTGTGGAGCAGCAGTCTCAACTTCGGTGCGCGTGAGCGGGAATTCATGGCGAGCCCGCGCTTCTCGGAAGAGGTTCACCGCAGCGCCGCGCCGTACTTCGGCATCACGGAGTTGACCGACAAGCTGCGGCTCGATCCTTCGAACCAGCTTTCTTCCGATCCGAAATTTGCCGCGGCGATTCTCACCCGCTCGTCTCTGCGCGACGCGCCGCGGCTCCTCATCGGGTCGGATCGCTGGCTCGAGGACCTTGCGGCCGCAGCATGGAAGCGTGGCGACCGCGATCCAGCCGCCGCATACGTGCTTGGAATTGGCGCGCTCTGCGATCGCCGGTACGCCGAGGCTTCGATGTTGTTCGAGACGGTCCCGAATCATCCAAGAGCACGCTCCCTCGCCCAACTGGCGCGCACGCTCGAAGCATCAGTCCACTGAGGTCGTGTAAAGGAGTTCGAGGTTTGTTCACCACCGTTGTGACGCGCAGACGACTCGGAGCGCTCTCGGTTCTCTTCTTCATCTCGGGCGCAGCGGCGCTCCTGTTCGAAACGCTCTGGTTTCGTCTCGCGGGCCTGACGTTCGGCAACGCGGCATGGGCCTCCGCGACCGTGCTTGCGAGCTTCATGGCAGGTCTCGCGCTGGGCAATCTGCTCTCGATGCGTTTCCGCGGCTCACCGCTTCGTGTCTACACGCTGCTCGAGTGCGGTGTTGGGATCAGCGGCGCGGTGCTCGTGCTGCTGTTGCCGGTTTCGACGACGCTGATCGCGCCCTTGTTTCGTGCGCTTGGCGAGCATTCGGCGCTGATCGCGCTCACGCGTCTGACGCTCGCGTTTCTCTTGATGTTGATTCCGACCTCGCTGATGGGAGCCACGCTGCCGACGCTGGTGCGCTCGATGGAGTCGGAGAAGTTCGAGCGCGCACTCGCGCTGCTGTATGGGTGGAACACGCTCGGCGCGGTCTGCGGCGCGCTGGCCGGCGAGATGCTGCTCATCGAGAAATTCGGATTGCGGGGAACGGCGCTGGTGGCAGGGTCGTGCAGTTTGCTCGCGGCGGCGGGTGCCTGGGTGCTGGCGAGGTCCAGTTCCTTCTCCCCTCCTGGGAGGGGAGAAGGTGCGCGAAGCGCGGATGAGGGATGTGCTCCATCTCGCGAAGAGGGAGCCCCCTCATCCGCCTTCGGCACCTTCTCCCCCGCTTCGCGAGGGAGAAGGAACATCCCCAAAACTCTCCTCATCGCGACCGCCATCGCAGGCTTCACCCTCCTCGCACTCGAAGTCACCTGGATGCGCCTGCTGATCCTCTTCTTTTCCGCGACGTCACTGGCCTTCGCGGTCATGCTGGCGGTGATTCTTCTCGGCATCGGATTGGGCTCACTGATCAGCGGCGTGATCGCAAGGCGATTCGACGATGCGGATCGCTGGGCCGCACCGATCGCTGCACTTGCGTCTGTTGCCTTGCTCGTCTGCTATCGGTGGTTTCCGGCGGACAAGATGGTTCACGAGCAAATCTTCACGGGCAGCATTTGTCTGATGCTTCCCGTGAGCGTGCTCTCCGGCATGCTCTTCCCCTGGATCGGCAAGCAGATCGAGCGCCGGGCGGGCGAGGGGACGCGCGCGGCCGCGATGTTGACGTCGGCCAATACATTGGGCGGCATGGCCGGATCGATCATTGCGACGTTCGTTCTGATTCCGGTGCTCGGTGTCGATGGCGCGATGCTCTCGTGCGCCGTCGCGTATGTCTTGATCGCCCTGCTCGTCGAAGGAAGGATGGCCGTGCGCGCCGTTTCGATTGCAATCGCGATCGCCGCGATCGCGCTCACGCCGAACGATCTCTTCTATCGCCGCTTCATCCCGAGTGCTACGAAGAAATACTGCTCGGAGAATACGCGCGTCGTTGCGATCCGGCAGGGGCCGATCGAGACGGCGATCTACATCGAGGCGCGGCAGTGGGGCGCGCCGTACTTCGAGCGGTTGGTCACGAACGGTCACTCGATGTCCGCATCGACGATCGCGTCGAAGCGTTACATGAGTCTCTTCGTCCACCTTCCGATCGCGGTGAGACCGCAGACGCGATCGGCGCTGCTCATCAGCTATGGCGTCGGGATAACGGCGCACGCGTTGACCTCGACGCCGCAGTTACAGTCGATCGACGTCGTCGACATCTCGAGGAACATCCTCAGCCTTGCGGAGATCGTCTGGCCCGGCAAATCGAATCCGTTACTCGATCCGCGCGTGCGCGTTCATGTGGAGGACGGCCGGTTCTTTCTCATGACGACGTCGCGCAAGTTCGATCTGATCACGGCCGAGCCGCCGCCTCCCAAGAACGCGGGAATTGTGAACCTGTATACGCAGGAGCACTTCGCGTTGATGCGCGATCGTCTCAACGAAGGCGGCCTGGCGACCTACTGGCTGCCTGTCTATCAGCTCAATCCCAATGAGGCACAGTCGATCGTCCGCGCGTTTTGCAACGAGCTCGATGACTGCACGATGTGGAGCGGAGTGGGTGGGGAATGGATCCTCATGGGAAGCCGCGGTCCGATGCCTGTCGTGCGCTCGTTCGCCAATCCGTGGCAGACGCCGTCAACTGCGGACTGGCTTTCACGCATCGGGCTCGACCGGCCGGAGATGCTCGGCAGTCTTTTTCTCGCAGATACGGCCACGCTGAAGAGTTGGGCGTCGGGCGCGCCACCGCTGACCGACGACTTCCCCCTGCGTCTCTCGCCGCGCCCGACGGCCGGGCCCAGCGCGTGGCTCGCCAATCTCAATTTCGGTGAGCGCGAGCGAAGATTCCTGGCAAGCCCCCGCTTCTCGGAAGAGGTTCATCGCAGCTCGGCACCGTTTTTCGGGATTACGGAGCTGACGGACAAACAGCTGTTCGATCCCGCCGCCCATCCGCCGGCCGATCCGAAAGTCGTGGCGGCGATTCTCGCGCGCTCGACGCTGCGCGACGCGCCGCGGATCCTGATGGGCTCCGATCGCTGGCTCGAGGAACTCGCGATCGCCGCGTGGATTCGCGGCGACCGCCATCCGGACAATGCGCGCATCATTGGAATCGGTGCACTCTGCGATCGCAAGTACGATCAGGCCGCGGCCGTGTTCGACATGATCCCAAATGATCCCGAGGCCCACTCCCTCGCCGAATTAGCACGCACGCTGGAACGTCCGTCACCATAGAACGGGAGGGGGCCTGTCGCCCCACGGTACACTGCCTTCGTGTCCGAACCCGAGCTCGAGCGCTGCTACATCGCCGCGTTGCGCATTCTCAACTACCGCTGGAACAGCGAGGCGGAGCTGCGCCGCAAGCTTGCGAAAAAACGATTCGACGACGGCGTGATCGACACCACACTCGCGCGTCTGCACGATGAGAAATGGCTCGACGACACGCGCTTCGCCGAGGCCTTCGTGAGGACGAAGGCGTCGCAGCGCCACGGACGAGCGCGCATTCGCGGCGGTCTGCGCGCCGCCGGCGTCGACCACGACACCGCGGAGGATGCGATTCGCGAAGCTCTCGATCCGGAGAAGGAGGCCGAGGGGCTGCGCCTGGCTTGCGAGAAACGGATACGCGCGCTCACGAGGAAGCATGGCGCGGACTACCTCGAATCCGATGAAGGCAGAAACAATTTGCGAGGCTGGCTGTTGAAACAAGGTTACGATTCCGCCCTTGTTTTTGAGGCGATGAAGGAGCTCAAGGTTTGCTGACCACCACCGAAATCCGGAGACAGTTTCTCGCTTACTTCGTGAAGAACAGCCACAGGGAAGTGAGCAGCTCCTCGCTCGTCCCGGCGGGCGACCCGACGCTCCTCTTCACGAATGCCGGGATGAATCAGTTCAAGGACGTCTTCCTCGGCCGCGAACCCCGTGATTACACACGCGCGACGACATCGCAGAAGTGCGTGCGTGCCGGCGGCAAGCACAACGATCTCGAGAATGTCGGCCGCACTGCACGCCATCACACGTTCTTCGAGATGCTCGGGAACTTCTCTTTCGGCGATTACTTCAAGGAAGAAGCAATCAAGTTCGCGTGGGAGCTGATCGTCGACGTCTGGAAGCTCGATCCGGAGCGTCTCTGGTTCACCGTGTTCGAAGGTGACGAAAACGTGCCGGCGGATGATGAAGCCGTGGCACTCTGGGTGAAGGCCGGGGCGCGTCCGGAACGCGTGCTCCGCTTCGGCAAGAAGGACAACTTCTGGTCGATGGGCGATACCGGCCCCTGCGGACCGTGCTCCGAGATCCACTACTTCCGCGGCGACGACATGTCGAAGAACGTCGCGGCTCTCGTCAACGGCGAGGGCGACGACACGATGGAGATCTGGAATCTCGTCTTCATGCAGTACGACCGCAGTGCGGAAGGCGTGCTCACGCCGCTGCCCGCGCCGTCGGTCGATACCGGGATGGGATTGGAGCGCGTCGCGAGCGTGCTGCAGAAAGGGTCGACGAACTACGACATCGATCTCTTCGCACCGATCATGAAACGAATCGATGAGCTGAGCGGCCATCGCTACGAGCGTCGGATGGATGACGAGCTCGATACGGCGGTGCGCGTTCTCTGCGATCACACGCGCGCGGCGACGTTCCTCATCTCCGACGGCGTGATTCCTTCGAATGAAGGCCGCGGCTATGTGCTGCGCCGCATCATTCGCCGCGGTATTCGCTTCGGCCGCAAGCTGCCGAAGCAGGTCGTGCTCTCGAATCTCGTCGACGCTGTCATCGAAGCGATGGGCTCCGCCTATCCCGAACTGCACGAGCGCCGCGAGGCAGTGCTCCTCACGCTCGCCTCCGAGGAAGAACGCTTCGAGCGGACGCTGGAGACGGGCATCGAGCGCGTTGGTCAAGTACTTGACGATATCCGCGCGCGCGGCGAACGGACGATCTCGGGTGAAGAGATCTTCCGTCTGTACGACACGCACGGCATTCCCGAGGATCTGATCTCCGAGATGGCGGAGGACGAAGGGGTTACGCTCGATCGCGCCGGCTTCGAAGAGATGATGAAGGAAGCGAAGGCGCGTTCCAAGGAGTCGTCGAAGTTCAAGACGGCGACGGATGCTGCGACGTTCGCACGCATCGCGGAGAAGACCGGCGCCGTCGAGTTCGTCGGATATGATCAATATGTTGACGTTCCCTCCAGCGTGAAGGCGATCGTCGTCGCGGGAGAAGAGCGCGATGCGATCCCGCACGGCACGGAAGGGGAGGTCGTGCTCTCACCGACCCCGTTCTACGCGGAGTCCGGTGGCCAGATCGGCGACAGCGGATTTCTCGAATGGGAAAGCGGTCGCGCGACGGTGCTCGATACGCAGAAGCAGGCTGGCGATCTCGTCATCTCACGCGTGCGCGTCAACGAGGGACATCTCTCGCTCCATGCCAGGGTGCGCGCGACGGTGCCAGTGCCGCAGCGTCTCGACACGACGTCGAATCACACCGCGACACACCTTCTTCACAAAGCTCTCAAGGACATCCTCGGCAACACCGTGCAGCAGGCTGGTTCGCTCGTCGCGCCGGATCGTCTGCGCTTCGACTACACCTGGAATCAGCCGCTGAGCGAAGAGCAGATGCGCACGATCGAGGATGAAGTGAACGCGCGCATCCGCGAGAACCTGGAAGTGACGAAGACCGTGATGCCGATCGCCGAGGCGAAGCGCACCGGCGCAGTGTCGATGTTCGGCGAAAAGTACGGAGAGCACGTGCGCGTCGTCGCCGCGGGCGACTACTCGCGCGAGTTCTGCGGCGGCTGTCACGTGAATCGCACGGGCGACATCGGCGTGTTCAAGATCGTGAGCGATCGCTCGCTCGCAGCGGGCGTGCGGCGCATGGAAGCGCTCACCGGCCGCGGTGCCATCGACTACTTCCGCAAGCTCGAAGCAACGGCAGAGGAGACGCAGGCGCAGTTGATCGAGAAGCAGAAATCTCTCGAAAAAGAAATCAAGCAACTGAAGATGAAGCTGGCCTCCGGTGGGGCGACAGGCGCCTCGCCTGCCGGCGATGAATCCGTCGAAGTGAGCGGCGTGAAGCTGCTCGCAAAGCGGGTCGACGACATCAGCGGCGGCGACCTCCGCAATCTCGCCGACACCTTCCGCTCGAAGCTCAAGAGCGGCGTCGTCGTTCTCGGCACCGCAACGGATGGTAAGGTCACGCTGCTGGTCGCAGTCACCAAAGACCTCGTCGACCGTGTGCCGGCAAACAAACTGATCGCCGAGGTGGCGCCAATCGTTGGCGGCAAAGGCGGCGGAAAGCCCGATCTCGCGCAGGCGGGAGGCAAGGATGCCGACCGTTTAAATGAGGCGCTCGAAAAGGCAAGCGGCGCGTTGAAGGCAATGCTGGGATCATGAGCCAATGGCCGAAGACGATCTGAAGCGGTTGATCGAGAGCACTGCTGCCGAGACGCGAAGAGCCTTCGACATCACAGCGGAGCGAATCGGCAAGGAAACCCGCGATCCAATGGAGATCTTCACGGAATCGGTGAAGGTCGAGGTGAAACTTGTGGCGGAGTCAGTGCCGGTTCTTCGTGGTGACATGACCCGCGAGCTTTCACAACTGCGGCAGGAAATGACGCGCTCCTTCGACGACACAAAAGCCATGATCAAGTTCTCACACGCCGAGCTCGATCGTCGTGTCCGTGTTCTCGAGCACGACGTGACCGATCTTTAATCGCGCGATCACGTTGCGCATCCACCAGGTCTCGCAACTGCGCAAACTCTGCCTCTCGCTCGCAAAAGCAAAACGCCTCTCCCACCCGAAGGTGAGGAGAGGCGCAAGGTCGATCGAGACGAGCTCGAGCTATTGCGGAGAGATGACGGCGACGTTTGAGTCGGCGACGCCGCACGCGTTCGTGATGCGCACCCAGTATGGATTCGTGCCGGTCACCGCAGGCGTCGTGTACGTCGCGGTAGTCGCGCCCGAGATTGGCGACCAGGTCATGCCGGGATAGCCGTTGTACCACTGATAGAAGAATGGTCCGCTGCCTGTCGGTTTCACGGTGATCTTCGCCGTGGTGCCGCGCGTCACGCTCTGCGCGGTCAGCTGGTCCTTGCCGAGGATGAGTGGCGGATCGCATGCGACTTCGAGAGTGAAGGTGGACCCGACCGTGGTCTCGCCGCCAGTCGCTGTGATCTGGGTCGTGTAGAAGCCTGGAGTCGTGATCGGCCCCGTCGTGATCGTGAGCTCCGACGCTCCGAATCCCGGTGCCGGGAAAACCGCAGGCTTCAAACTCCAGGTCACGTCGTCGGGAAGACCGGTGATGTTGAGCGCGACTTCGTTGTTGAACGCCGAGTCGCGAAAGACGGTGAGGGGTAACTTGATGGTCGCCGAGTTGTTGACCGTCGAGTCGTCGGGCGGGTTGACCTGAAGCAACGGTCCGCTCGTTCCGATGACGGTGGCGCTGCAGCCCGCACGCGCGGTGCCGCCAGTCATCGTTACGGTGTAGCCGCCCTGCTTCTCACCAAGGAACGTCGAGATCCACACGGTCGCTGGCCCGGAAAAGTCGGGTGTCAGGTTGAGCGTCACACTGTCTTGAGTCGAGTTGCTCGTGTCGCTCACGATGGGCAGTGTTGCTTTACCGCCACTTTCCGCCAGCCCCCGCATGACTCCCACGTCTGGCTTGATATCGCCACTGGTTTTCGTCACGGTCAGCGTGACCGCGGTACCGCTCGTGACGTCCATGCAGTACCAGTCATACCCATCGATCGGATCAGACCAGCCGAGCACGCCGGTCGATGCCACACTGGGGTCGAGAGGCACGTCGTAAGTCAGAGTTTCTCTAGATACCGGAATGTTATGGGCAAATGGCACGCCAGGCCACAAAAGGGTGCCGAAA
>CAZKID010000025.1:0-10130 GCA_964552405.1 uncultured Thermoanaerobaculia bacterium | reverse complement strand
GGATTGTCGGGCCGGCAACCCCGTATCAAGGGGGAGGGTTTATCCAAAGCCCGTAATGTGAGTGGCAAATGCCGCCACAGGCAACAAAAGGATCGCGAAGAAGAGAAGGATTCTTGAACGCATACCACCCTCCCGAGTTTGTTGTCCGAGGAATGAATGAATGTTAGGCCTCCTGAGGCTCATGCGCAAATCCTGAGCATCGCGTTTTGTTCGAGCGCATCATGTCCGTGCTCCGATGACCGTCATCGTTTTCATTGCCCAGTTCACGAATCGCGAGCTCGATGAGCTGCTCGCGCGGCGCACGCTCGTGATCGCGGCCGGCGAGGGGCGGCTTCAAGGTGCGCCCGCGGCAGCTGCGCTATTTGCGGGATGGTGCGTACTCGCGGCGGACGCAGTGCTCGTGCTCGATACACCTGCTGCGTGGGCCGGCGCGACATGGCGCGTTGGCGAGCGAGCGTTTTCTCTTTGGCTCAACGGGGCCCACGAGCTCGATGCGAATGCGGCGATGGAAGCGGGCTTGTGCGACGCGATCATTCCGCCCGGCAGGAACGCGGACGAATGGGTGACGCAGTGGATCGGCACACGCAGCGAGCTGGCGCTCGACGCCGCATCGTCACTCATCGAGAGTCGAGGTGGCGATGCGCTCGAGCGTGCGGAGTTTGCGCGCCTGTTCGCGGCCGGCGAACCGCAGGAAGGCTTGCGCGCCTTCCTCGGCAAACGCGCGCCGCGGTTTTGACCTTCTCCCCTCATTGGCGAGGGGAGAAGGTCAACGATGAACGCTATTGCGCTGTGACGACGATGTCGTCGACCGCGGCGCCCCAGTCCTGAACGGAGCCGTCGCTGGTCATGCGGAAACGAATCTTCGTGGTTGCACTGCCGACGTAGGGTGAGAGATTGATGTTGCCCTGCGCTGCCCACGCCGGATAGCCACCCGATGCGCCGGACGACTTGCGCACGACGGTCCAGGTGGTGCCGCCATCCTTCGAGACTTCGACGGAGAAGTAGTCGTAGCCCGATTCCGTGGAGAACTTGCAGTAGTAGGTCAGTGTGGCCGAGGTTTTGCCGACGAGACTGAAGGCGGGAGAAACGACGGACCAGTCGGCGTTGGCGAGATAGGTCGTGTACGCCGCGTTGGTGCGGAAGCGATGCGTGCCGCTGTGCGAGTCAGTCGAGGTCTCGATCGACCAGCCGGAACCGGTGTTCTTCACGAACGTCCAGCCCGTGGCGCCGCTTTCGGCTCCTTCATTGAGAAGAGTCACCGGTCCGCTGGTGACCGTCGTGAAGGAGTTGGTGCCGGAAGACGCCGCGCTGCCGCAGGCATTCTTCGCGACGATGCGCCAGTAGTACGTGGTTGCGTTGCTCAGCGCGGAGACGGCGAGCGACGTCGCTGTGGTGTTCTGATAGAGCGCGGGCGAGGCCGATGTCCCGAAGTAGACATCGTACGACGTCGCGCCGGATGCCGCGCTCCAGCTGAGTGTCGTGCTCGTAGCGACGCCTGTCGCGCCATTCGACGGAGCGCCCAACGTGGCGGCGGACGGCAGCGTGCACGCGGCTACGGTCGTGAAGGAGTTCGTGCTTGACGACGCTGCGCTGCCGCAGGCATTCTTCGCGACGACGCGCCAGTAGTACGTCGTGCTGTTGCTCAGCGCCGAGACGGCGAGCGACGTGGAGGTCGTGTTCTGGTAGAGCGCGGGTGAGGCGGTCGTACCGAAGTAGACGTCGTACGAAGTCGCGCCCGATGCTGCACTCCAGCTCAGTGACGTGCTGGTCGCCACACCCGTCGCGCCGTTTGCCGGCGCGCTCAACGTTGTCGCGGAAGGCAGCGAGCATGCTGCGACGGTGGTGAAGGAGTTCGTGGCCGACGACGCAGCGCTGCCGCAGGCATTCTTTGCGACGACGCGCCAGTAGTACGTGGTGCTGTTGCTCAGCGCAGAGACGGCGAGCGAGGTCGATGTGGTGTTCTGGTAGAGCGCGGGCGACGACGTCGTGCCGAAGTAAACGTCGTACGAAGTTGCGCCGGAGGCTGCGCTCCAGCTCAGCGACGTGCTCGTGGCGACGCCGGTTGCGCCGTTCGACGGAGCAGAGAGCGTGGTCGCAGCGGGAACGGAGCAGCCGCCCCATGTGACGAACATCGGAGCCGACCAGAGCGTGTCGCCGTCCGCTTCGACGATCTTCGCGAAGTAGTACCAATCGCCCGACTGCGGCGTCAGCGCCGCGGTCAGCGTCTTGAGCGCGGTGTTCGATGCGACGACCGTTGCGGCAGCGCCAGGCGCTGCATTCGTTCCCGCGGCGCCGCCCCAGATCTCGATCTTCTGCGCGCCATCGCCATCCGGATCATTCAAGGCAGCGGTGACCGTGAGTGACGAAGCGCTGAACGCATCGCCCATCACGTGGGAGTAATCGGACGAGCCGAACACGAGTTGCGCGTTGCGATCCTGACTCGCGAAGATATGCCGCGCGTTGTACGCGGCCATCAGCGTCTGTTGATTGAAGACCGATCCGTTCGGAATGAGCGCACCCGTACGGTTCGGCGTCGAGTTGCCGTAGTTCCAGCAGTGATTGTCCTGATGCGATTCGGGTGCGAGCCTCCATCCCTGCGCGAGAGCGCTCGTGAAGAGTCCTTCATACGTGGAACCGCCCGGCGAGAACGACGTGGATGTATTGAATGCCGGGCCGGAGATCATCGCGATCCCGCGCATCACCGCGTCGCCATCGGCAGTACGTGCAAAGCTGTTGTAGTCGGTCGAGTTCGGATGGCAGAAGCTGCCGTATGAACCGAGCGTGCCCTGATTGTTCTTGATCGCGGTGTAGAGCTCCGAATAGACCGACTTCGTCACGAGCACGTCATACGGCTCGCCAGTCCACGCCATGAGCTGCGACTGGTTGTAGACGTTGACGTGACCGCCGCCGCTGATCACGCCCCACTCCATGCCGAACAATCCGACGAAGGAGCCGGCGACCGTGGCGTTTGCCGCGGCAGTGAGACCGGAGTGATAGCGATCCTTGATCTGCTGTTCCGTGCAGGTGGTGCAGGCGTCCTGCATCAGGTGGTTGTGCTCGACGACTCCGATGAAATCGACGGAGCCGCTCGTCTTCGCATAGGCGAAGGCGTCGGTCGGCACCGCGCCACCCGCGTATCCATAGCGGCCGGACGCGCAATCGGTGACCGGCATTCCGCCGTCGCTCCAGCTCGTGTGCGCGTGCGTCGTGCCGAAGAAGAACTGATAGGGGAACGCGCTGTCGATGGAGGTGGCCGAGGATGCGACGCGGTGCTGTGGCTGGTTGAAGAGCGAGTCGTAGCGGCCGGCGCGATCGACGACGACCCTCACCGGCGAGCTCTTGGCCTGTGCGACCTGGGCGAAGGGTTCATCGCCGTCGATGTGCATCGCCACTTTGTGATGGCGCAGCGTTCCGACGAGCTCGATCGTGTATTCGCCATCGGCGACATTCGCGCCTTTGTTGTCGGTCGCGTTCCAGTTGAGCTCGAGCTCGACGTCGCCGCCGTGCTTGAGCTCACCCTGCGCGGCGCGCGAGTAGACGAGCTCACCGTTCGCAGAACGGATTTCGACGCGGTACGAGACGTCGCCGCCGTCGATGCCGCCGCGCTCTTCGAGCACGCCGACGATCGTCGTGTTCGCGCGTGAGGTCGCGGGATTGATGATGTAGGGCCGTGCGGCGACATAGCCTGCAAACTCGCCATGACAATCTTCATTGGCGAAAGCCGAAAGAGGCATGCAGACCACCGCGAGGGCAAGGAGACAAAGGGTCTTCTTCAGGTTCAACGTCGTTTTTCCTTCCTTACGGTCAGCGTGGAGAGAGAGCTGACGGGTCGGCGGAAGAGCAATGCCAAAGCCAAGTGTTAAGTTGTTGAAAACATTGAGTGTTGGTCGTGGGCGTGGCTCACGAATTGACCATTTTCGATTGAAAGCGCGGGTCAGAGAGAGCGTGCGTGCCCAAAAAGCGACCCGAGGAACGCGCGGGTCAACCGGGGAGAAGTCGATCGCGATCGTAGGGACGCGGCTCCTTCGAAGGCGGAGGGGTGCCGTGATCGCGTTGCCATTCCTCGCGAGCTTGATCATCTGCGTAGTAGCGCAGATAGATGACGTGGTCCTCCGCGCTGCATCCGCCGATCGGCGAGAGAAGTTCGATCCTTCCAGCCGATGACGAAAGGATCGTCTCTTCGACGAGCGCATCGTGGACGAGATATCGGTAAAGCTCGCGATCGCTCAGGTGATCCGTGTCGTCGAGCAGCAAACCGAGCGAGGCCATCGCCTCGATCACCTTCCAGAGCAACGCATGCAGCGCCACATCATCGAGAACGCTGTCGTCGTCAGGAATCTCCAGTCCCTGATCACGAAGGATATCGAGCGGAATCTCTCCTTGCTCCTCGCCCTCGAGGAAACGCTCCATCCGATCCAGCTCCGCGATCATCTCCTCGACGGATTGACTAACCTTTCGTTGCATTGCGCACCTCCAGCACCGAGGTTCCCTCGGAGCTGCGCGAAAGGCAAGTTCTTCTACTCGGCGTGGATTTCGAAGGAAGAACCGCTTGGTTCACCGCCGGAGGCGCTCGATCGTCGTCTCGAGCTCGCGGCGATGAATGAGCTCGAGCACCTCCAGCCGTTCGCTGGAAAGTGTGAAGAGGAGCCGATAGATGCGGCCGACGCGTGCGGAGAGGATCGCGTGATCGCGGCGCATGTGCTTGACCCCACTCCATGCGGCCGCGTCGCCTGAGGCGAGACGCGCGGTGATCTGCATGGCGTCCGCAGCGACGCGTTGCGGCACGTGGGTGAGTGCACGGCTCGCCGCGGAGCTGTACGACGGCACGAGAATCCGCCGCGGCATCGTGGCTGCTTCGCCCTCGGCGTCATCCTGCTTCTCTTCGTGCGTCGTTTCCGCCGCGCGAGTGCTTTGTTGTTTCTGCAGCGCATCGGCGGTTTCTGCGAGCTCGCGGCGCAGCGCGGCGCGCTGCTTCGCGCCTTCATTGATCTCGCCTTTCAGTTCGCTGATCTTCGTGCGCAGCCGGCGTGCTTCTTCTTCCGATGCTTGTGAGTCGTGGGAGTGTGACTGCGCCGGCACGGGCTTGCGTTCGCGTGTCAGCACGTCGAGCTCGGTCACGCGGTTGTTCAGTTCACGTTCGAGACCTTGGATGCGGTGATGTGCGGCGTCGAGGCTGGCCCGCATTTCATCCACCTGCTCGTTCTTTTCTTCGGCGAAGAACGGATCGTGATCGGTCAGTCCCTGATCGAGCAGCAGGTCGAACACGTCCCACCACGGTTCGCGCGCGGAGAGCTCGAGCTTGTCTCGCGCCAGCTCGATTTCGCGCAGGATCATGTCGGAGTCGAGCAGGCGCTCTCGAGAGATGGCTCCCCGTCCGGCCAGGATTCCGAGCGCCGGGTACGAGTGAATCAGACGGAAGACGCAATCGAACAGCAACGAGTCGTTCTCGGTCTGGTGCGCCCGAGCAAGAGTCGATTCGAGTTGCTCGAGGGCGTCCGGCGATTTCCGCGCCAGTGCGAGCGCGAGGCGAAAGTCCGCCGCTTCGTTTTCATCCAGGTCGAGTCCCTCGAGCTGACGCTCTGCGAAGTCGAGTTGATCGGCTTCCATCGCCAGGAAGGCCAGCTCGTGTCGATACTCGTCCGCGGAGCCGTTGCTTGGGAAGTCCTTCCGCTTCGGAAGCTCGTCGACGAATCGCTCTGCATCCTCCCAACGATGATGATTCGCGAGTTTGCGAAAGCCGAGGATGAGTTGGAGTGTGGTGAGGTCGGCGGGATCCAATCGCGCGAGCTCGCCGGGCCGCATGTCATCGAAGAGCTGCTTTCGAACGGCCGCGTGCTGCTTTCCGCTCTTCTGAAACCGCTCGACGAGCGTTGCGCGTCCCGAGGTCGCCTGCTCTTTTCCGGCGCAGCACTTCTTGTACTTCTGCCCGCTGCCGCAGGGACAGGGATCGTTGCGGCCGACCTTCGGTTCGGTGCGAACCGCGGTGAATCCCGATGCGATCACGCGAGCTGCTTCCTCGGGAAGCGAATCGAGAACGGGACCGTGAAACAGGTCGAGCAACCTCCGCTCGAATCCATTTTCGCGGGCGATCTCGGCTAACGGCAGATCGTCTTCAGTGAGCTTGTTGATACCCGGGTCGTTGATCACCAGCGCCGCAACGCTGAGGAGCAGGCGCGCATCGTGCCCGATCGGTTCGCGTGCGAGGGAGCGAATCGCTTTGATGAGACGCCGTGGCGGTTCTCCTTCGATCAGATTCGTCGCAAGAAAGAGAGCGAGTGCATGACGCTGCCAGCTCAGGTGGCCTTGCTCGACGACATCGAGCAGCATCGAGAGTCGATCGCCCTCGGCGATGCCGGCGATTGCGGGAAAGAAGGCCATGCTTTCGAGATCGGGAAGCAGGCGGATGCCGATCGCCGCATCGATCGTCTGTCCGCTCGCGCCGATGGCGAGGGCGAGCGCGGTGGCGGCCGCGATGTCCGTTTCGCCGACCGCGCGCGCGAGCGCCTCGCGCATCGACGGCAGGGGAGCGGAGGTGGAGAAAGTGCTGATGGTGTTGCGCGCGAGGGGAAGCGAGCGCGCCTTCGCGATGAGGTTGAAGATCGGGTCGTCGGACATATGGCAGCTCAGTCTACGTGAGCCACGAGATCGACTCGAATCAGAGTCGCCGGGCCGCGAAGGGGAAGACGAACGCCGTCCTCGATGATGAGCGTGTCATCGGGACCCATGTCCTCCGGATTGCCAGAGACGCAGTACAAGATGGTCGTCGCGGCGGAGAGCACGATCGAAAGCGGTCCCTCGATCACGAGCACCGAGACGTTCGCAGAGAATGCCGCGCGCCGCGTGATGACGTTGAAGTCGCGGATGGGCCCTCCGCGCAACGCGCAGCTCGTGGTCCATTCGCCGCGAAAGCTCCACGGCTCGAGTGCCGCGAGAGTAGCGACGACGCCGGTTTCGTGATGCGTGAGGATCATCCCCGCGCCGTCGAGCGCAACGATCACGCGATCGCAGCCGGGAAAGATCGAGAAGGGACCATCAGTCGCGATGCGAGCCACACTGATGCGCCAGTCGATCTCGCCCTCGCGCGGTGAGCGCGCGATCTCGGTGGTGACGCCGAGGCCGTTCTTCCACGGCATGTGGCGGTAGTGCGAGGGGGTGAGGTGGGTGATGCGCATGATGGATCACACGTCTGCAGTGGAACCGTCTTCGAAAATCAGCCGCCGCGGCGAGCTGCCGCAAATGGCGTCGCAGGCGGGCATTTCGTCCCACGTGCGGCCGTCGAGCGTGCGTCCGGTTTTCTTCTTGTTTCTGCCTCCCCACTGTTTGAAGAAGAACGCGACTCCCGCGCTACGGCACTGATCGCGCAGATCCGAAATCCACTCGGCCTTCACTTCGCGGGCGCGCGGGCCGGACTCTCCACCAGCGATCACCCAGTCGATGTTTCGCAGGTCGAGCGAAGGAATCGCTTCGAGCAATGGCTCGATCGAGAGGACGTCGTCGTGAAAAAGATCGCTCATCGAGTTTACGAAGATCGTCTGCGGTTTTTTTCAGCGAGGGGGCAACTCGAGCATGTGTTGCTGCAGAGCTACTTCGAATCCATTGCGGTAGTTCTGCTGCCCCATGGCCTGAAGACGCAGCGCCATCCGTTCCGCATAGCAATTCTTGCAGCCAGGGCTGATCTTCGTGCAGCTCGTGACAGGATTCCCAACAGATGATCGGCGATACGAAGCGCAATCGGTGCGCCTTTTTCGTTCGATGAAGCGAAGCAGATTGGAATTCCGTAGAACGGCGGGCGAGTCCGACACTCCGGCAAGGTTGTGTTTCTGTTTCTTCAACGCGACCGTGTGACTCTCGAGGTACTTGCGGAGTACCTCGACCTTCTCGTCGTCCAGTCGCCACCGCAAGAAATGCGCTCTGCTGTCGTTATCCATTTCCGTCTCAACCGAGGCTACCTCGGGTCGAGCGAAATCGTCAGAAATCCACTCCTTGTAGTTACCTCGTGTTGACGCGGAATTGCTCCTCGTCGCATGTGTCGCGGAATCCGAGCGCTTTGAGGATCGCTTCGAGATGGGAGGGCGTATTCACGTCGATGCCGGCGAGACTCGAAGAATCGACTTCGATCGCGATCGTTCCATGTGGCGTCATCTGCGACGCGATCGCGGCGAACGCCTCGACCATGTCCGCAAAATAGTTCGCGGCGATCCGTGCCATGCGCGGGTTGACCCGCTGCAATCGCTCAACGTCGTTGCGGATTGGTTTGATGGTGTTGCCAAGTGCGCGTCGCATGCGCTCGAGTGCTTCGGCGGGTGGCTGAAGTTTGCGAACGCGGTCACGGCGCGCGCCGACGAGGCGCATCGCTTCGGGCGTCGCGTATGCAGCGAAGTTGAGCGATGGCGGATTCGTAATCACGCAGTCGATCTCGATTGGCTGGAGCAACGCGAGTGTGCGCGCGTCGTCGGCAATGCGATGAACCGGCGCGTGAAGTGCCAGCTCGTTGCGGACGAACTCCGCGGCGTTGCGCAGTTGTTCGCGCAGGTCCTGTTTCGTCATCGCTTCGATCGCCGCACATCGCGCGAGATCGTCGGTGATTGGGCCGGACGTGCCTGCGATCAACTCCTGCGCGATCGACTCACGCACTTCGCACCGGCAGAACAGCGCGCGATTGCGGCTCTCCGCGATGAACTGATAAACGGGACTGATCTCGCAGTAGAGCGCGCGAACGCGCGGCACCTGCGCCGCGGCTGCCGCGTAGTTCGCGCGGCCTGCGAAGGGATCGAGCACATGCCGCGCCCTCACCACGCGGACCAACCGCCGCACGCGCTCACTCGCTTCGAGCGTGCCCGCCGGCCATCCGCTGTACTGGCGCGGGGCTGGTTCAATCGCGAGACACTCATGGATGAACGCATGCGGCGCAAGATTTCGTTGCCGCGCCTTCCGCAGCAACTCGTCATACGACTCGCATCCGATCGCCTCGCGAATCTGCGCGCTGCTCATCTCCGCGACGCGTGCGAACAGGGGATCGTCATCCTTGAACTTGAGCGACACCGGATGCGGCGCCTCGCGAAACGACACGCTCTTGAATCGCGCCATCCGCTACCTCGCCCTCGGCGTCAGCGGATATGCGCGCCGTACCTGGTCCAGACGCAGCTCCCATAAGCACGCCTGAACGCAGCCGCCATTTGCGCAACCATACGGATTCCGCTTTCCAATCGCGAAGATGCGCACCCAGCTTCGCTCGATTTCCGCAGCGTCATCCACGTCACGCAGATCGCGCATCGACGATGGGATGTACCAGCGATTCAACACGCAATGCCAGAGATCGAAATCGGACAACAGCACGTCGTCATCCGGCGCATCAAAGACGATCGCGACCTCGGGCTTCGAGGAGCCGGTCCACTTGCGTGGGGGAGTGGTGCTGCCGCTGCGAGTCCTGAACGCCCAGAGCGGATAGCGCACGCCGCGAGGCGGCGGCCCGAGGCGCTCGCGCATCTGCTCGGCGAGCCAGCGATACGCGGGTCGGAAGAAATGATCGGCAAGGCGACCGTCAGCGTGCAGCAGGCCGCTCTTCTGCAGCGTCTCCCACGCGCGCGGCGATTGCTGTGTCCAAAGTCGCATGGTGATAAAAATCGCTTGACGGCAAGTATAACAGGTGCTACTATTCTCGCAGTTCTTTAACAACCAGGCATTCAGAGCATTCGACCGGCAATCCTGCCGGACGAATCGGCAACCGAGGCGTTAAGCCGCCCACGGTGCCCCGGCGCTAGCCAAATGTGTGAGGTCCATCGGACCTTGAAAAACAAGCGCCGGTCTGGGTGTCTCCTAACGAAAGGATGCACTCATGCGTATCACTCCCTCCAAGCCCTGCTGCGACGGCTGCGTTCTCGAAGCACTCACGATCTCCGGCTTCGACTACAGCGAACCGTTTGTCGTCTACTCGAATCTCTCGAAGATGCCGGCACGTGCACGTCGCGAGTTCGTCGAGCAGTTGATCAGGAACGCTCACGACGCCGTGCTCGTCGTCTCCACTCCCGTTCCTGCCGAATTTCGCCGCGAGGAGACGAAGCAGGAAGAATCGAACGACGATGCTGCCCCGACGCCTGAAGAACTGACGCAGATTCTCGGAGCGGAGTAGA
>CAZKID010000024.1:21975-24895 GCA_964552405.1 uncultured Thermoanaerobaculia bacterium | reverse complement strand
CGAGGTGGCCGAATGCCCGGGCGTATTGCTGGCCGGTGTGCTCGGTCCAGAAGAGTCCGGTCTGGGACTGTTCCGCCGTGCGGACCGTGCTGTTCACGTCACCGAGGAGCCGGACCTCGTTGAAGTCATCGACCCACTCCTCGCTGGAGAGGGGGGTGGGGCCTTGGGGAAGGAATTGGGCGGCGCTACTCATGGTGAAAGGGCGCATCTGCCCGAGCCAGGGGGTCAAGGCGGGGGCGAACTTGGAGAGGGTCGAGGAAAGGACGCGTTCGGGGAACATCTCGAAGGTTCTCTATCCGTCGGATCACCAGCATGCGGGCCGCGAGCTGCGCCTCAAGCAGCAATACTTTTTCGTCGCCGCGACGATCTGCGACATCCTGCGGCGCTTTTCGAAATATCCGCGGCGCCAGTGGCAGGACCTGCCGGACAAAGTCGCGGTGCAGCTCAACGATACACATCCGACGATTGCGATTCCGGAGCTGATGCGTGTTCTCGTCGACGAGCAGCAGCTCGAATGGGACGTGGCGTGGCGGCTGTGCGAGCGGGTCTTCGGATACACGAATCACACGGTGCTCCCTGAAGCGCTGGAGACGTGGCCGCGCGAACTGATCCGGGATGTGCTGCCGCGGCACATGCAGATCATCGAAGAGATCGATCGCCGCTTCCGCCGCGCAGTGCTCGCTGTGCATCCGGGTGACGTCGAGCGCGTGAATCGGATGGCGGTGATCGATGACGAAAAGCAGAACGTGCGGATGGGGAATCTGGCGATCGTCGGCAGCCACTCGGTGAACGGCGTGGCGCGGATTCAAAGCGACATCCTGCGGACGCGGATCTTTCGTGAGTTCGACGAGTTCTTTCCGCGCCGGTTCAACAACAAGACGAACGGCATCACGCCGCGGCGCTGGCTGCTGCAGGCCAATCGCGAGCTCTCGCTGCTGATCACCGATGCGATTGGCGATCGGTGGCCGCGGGATCTGGACGAGCTGCGCGGACTCGAGCGCTTCGCCGAAGACGCGGAATTCCGGGATCGTTGGGCAGGTGTCCGGCGTGAGCGGAAAGTGCGGCTGCAGAAGTGGCTGCGGCGCACTCATTCGATGGACGTGGATGGCGACTCACTGTTCGATGTGCAGATCAAACGCCTTCACGAATACAAGCGGCAACTCTTGAATGTCATGCACGTGCTCGCGCTGTTCGAGCGGATCGCGCGCGGTGAAGGCGATGATGTGAAGCGCACGGTCGTCTTTGCCGGCAAGGCAGCGCCGAGCTATCGGATCGCCAAGCGGATCATTCATCTGATTCATGACACTGCCTCGCTCGTGCGGTCGACGCCGCGCGTGGCGGAGCGGCTGGCGGTGGTGTTCGTACCGAACTACGACGTTTCGTCCGCGGAGCTGTTGTTTCCGGCCACAGATCTCTCCGAACAGATCTCGACGGCGGGGACGGAAGCATCAGGCACCGGCTGCATGAAGGCGGTCTTGAACGGCGGAGTGATCATCGGGACGCATGACGGCGCGAATCTCGAGATTCGCGACGAAGTCGGGGACGACAATATTTTCCTGTTTGGATTGAAGGCGGAGGAAATCGAGGCCAAGCGGGCCTCGTACGATCCGAAGGAGTTCATCGCGAGAAACGATGCGCTGCGCAGCGTGATCGACCGGCTCACGGCGTGGCACTACGACGACATCGTCAACTTGTTGACGAATGGCGACCGCTTCTTTCACTGCGCGGATTTCGCTGCCTATGACGAGATGCAGAGCCGCGCGACCGCCGTGTTTCTGCAGCGAGACGCGTGGCTGCGAAAGTCGATCCTGAACACGGCACGCAGCGGGAAGTTCTCCGCGGACCGGACGGTCGCTGAATATGCCCGCGAGATCTGGGGTGTGCTGCCGAAGTAATCGTGGAGGACAGGCGCCCCCGCCTGTCCACCGAGCCGGCAGGCGAGGCGCCTTTCGCTCCACGGGATGACGTACGATTCGCGGCTATGAAACGCATCTTCATCGCCGCGCTCCTCGTCATTGCCGCATTCGCCTGCAAGAAGAAAGATGAAGCTTCCGTCGCTGAACCGCCGAAGCCGGCCGCCACGCCGGTGCAGGCGACCGAGACGCAAAAGCCTGCCGCTACGCCGCAGTCCACGGTGACTCTCGCGGCAGGGGCGCCGATCCCGGCAAACGGTGTCGCGCTCTGGCTCCAGGGCGACGACGCGAAGGCGGGCAAGCTCGCATCGTGGGCGAATCCGCTGGTTGCGAATGTCACCGCGGGGACGACCGAGCCGGCGGAGCAGCCGGAAGTCGTCGCGAACGCATTGAACGGTCACTCGGTCGTTCGCTTCGACGGCGACAAGAACATGCTGATGACCAACGTCGACATCTCGCCGGCACGGATGCCGGAGGCGACGATCATTACGGTGTTCAGCAGCAGGACAGACACCCCAACGCCGCTGCGCAAGCTCTATGGCGATGACAACGGCGGCTACGATCGCGCGGCCGGGATCGACAACCGCGGGGAGAACAAGAACTACACGCTCTTCACAGGCAAGGATGTCGCAGGCGATTTTCAGCTCGTAAGGGACAAGCCGTATCTCACTGTCGATTCGTTCGGCGTGAAGGATGTCTCGACCTGGGTGAACGGCCGTCCGGCGATCGTCAAGGCAGAGACTGGATACGAGGAAGCGCTTCCGAACATGTACATCGGCGGCACCGGCACGAGCTATCACGAGCCGTGGATGGGTGACGTGGCCGAGATCATCGTTTATGCTCGCGCGCTCACCGATCAGGAACGGACGCAGGTCGAGGATTACCTGGCGCATAAGTACGCGTTGACGGTGGAACGGAGTGGGAAGTACTGAGAAGGAAGTGACGAGTAGGAAAGTGACGAGTAGGAAAGTGACGAGTAGGAAAGTGACGAGTAGGAAAGTGACGAG
>CAZKID010000024.1:0-21875 GCA_964552405.1 uncultured Thermoanaerobaculia bacterium | reverse complement strand
TGATCCCACTCATCACTCATCACTCGTCACTCGCTACTGAGAAGGAAGTGACGAGTAGGAAAGTGGCGAGTGACCCACTCATCACTCATCACTCGTCACTCGCTACTGAGAATGAGAACACCACTCGTCACTCGCTACTGAGGAGAAAACATGACCGCAGTTGAAACGAACGTCGCAGCGCGCGAGCCACGGAGCGAGCAGGACCCGCTCAAACTGAAGCGGATCCATCACGTCGAGTTTCTCGCCGGCAACGCGAAGCAGTCGGCCTATTTCTATCGGAAGGCCTTCGGCTTCTCGCAGATCGCCTACTCGGGACTCGAGACGGGCAATCGTGATGCGACCTCGTACGTGCTCGCGCAAGGCAAGGTGCGCTTCGTGATCACCTCGCCGCTGCGCGCCGATCATCCGGGCGCCGAGCATATTCGCAAGCACGGCGACGGTGTCATCGATATCGCGCTGCAGGTCGAGGATGCGGACTTCGCGTTCCAGGAGGCAGTTCGCCGCGGTGCCACGGGCGTGGTCGAACCGCACGATGTCAGCGACGAGTTCGGAACCATTCGCCGTGCCGCGATCCGCACCTACGGTGACACGATCCACACCTTCGTCTCCTATAGCGACTACAAGGGACCGTTCCTCCCCGGATACGCCCCGGCGGACATTCCAGGCGAGAGCACGGGACTGCTCGTCGTCGATCACATCGTCGGCAACGTCGAGCTGGGGAAGATGAACGAGTGGGCCGAGTTCTACTCGAACGTGATGGGCTTTTCACGCTACATCACCTTCGACGACAAGGACATTTCAACGGAATACTCGGCGCTGATGTCGATCGTGATGTCGGACGACAACAAGGTCGTCAAGTTCCCGATCAACGAGCCGGCGCCGGGGCGCAAGAAGAGCCAGATCGACGAGTATCTCGATTGGTACGGCGGTGCCGGTGTGCAGCATGTCGCGCTGCTCTGCGGCGACATCATCGAGACGGTTTCGAAGCTCAAGGCGAACGGTGTCGAGTTTCTCTCCGTTCCCGACACGTACTACGAGGAGCTGAGGGACCGCGTCGGCACGATCGACGAGCCGATCGACGAGATCCGCAATCTTCGAATCCTCGTCGATAAGGACGAGGAGGGCTATCTCCTGCAGCTCTTCACGAAGCCGGTCGAAGATCGTCCGACGGTGTTCTTCGAGATCATCCAGCGCAAAGGGTCGCGCGGATTTGGAAAGGGCAACTTCCGCGCGTTGTTCGAGTCGATCGAGGCCGAACAGGCGCGCAGGGGAAACTTGTAATTGGACAAGAATGATGCGCGGCGAATGACGAACTATCTCTCCGGCTTCGGCAACGAGTTTGCGACCGAGGCGGTGGCGGGCGCGCTGCCGGTCGGGCAGAACTCGCCGCAGCATGTTGCGCACGGTCTGTACGCGGAGCAACTGAGCGGCACGGCGTTCACTGCGCCGCGAGTCGTCAATCGCCGCTCGTGGCTGTATCGCATCCGTCCCGCTGTGCATCACGAGCCGTTCGCGCCGTTGCGCGCGCTGTGGGGCGAGCTCGAAGATACGCCGAATCAGATCCGCTGGGATCCCTTTCCGGTCGGCGACACGGACTTCGTCGATGGACTCGTGCCCGTTTGCGCGAACGATGTGATCGCCGTTTACGTGTATGGCGCGAACCGCTCGATGGCGGATCGTTTCTTCTACGACGCGGATGGCGAGCTGCTCATCGTTCCGCAGCAGGGATCGTTGACGATTCATACGGAGCTCGGCGTGCTCGGAGTCGAGCCGGGCGAGATCGCGGTCATTCAGCGCGGCATTCGTTTTCGTGTCGATGTATCCGAAGCTTCGCGCGGCTACATCTGCGAGAACTACGGACCGCTGCTTCGGATCCCTGATCTCGGTCCCATCGGTGCGAATGGTCTCGCGAATCCTCGCGACTTCCTCACTCCCGTTGCCGCGTTCGAAGATCGCGAAGGCGACTTCACGCTCGTGACCAAATTTTTCGGCAAGCTCCACGAGGCGCGGATCGATCACTCACCGCTCGATGTCGTTGCGTGGCACGGCAACTACGCGCCGTACAAATACGATCTGCGGCGTTTCAACACGATCAACACGGTCTCGTTCGATCATCCCGATCCTTCGATCTTCACGGTGCTCACGTCGCCGTCGGAGATCGCAGGAACGGCGAACGTCGATTTCGTGATCTTCCCGCCGCGCTGGATGGTGGGGGAGCACACCTTCCGGCCGCCATACTTTCATCGCAACATCATGAATGAATACATGGGCTTGATCTTCGGCATTTACGATGCGAAGGCCGAGGGGTTCCTGCCGGGCGGTGCGAGCCTGCACAACTGCATGTCGGGACATGGTCCCGATGCTGCGACCTTCGATCAGGCCTCCGGCGCGAACCTCGAACCCAGGTACCTCGGCGACACGTTGGCGTTCATGTTCGAAAGCCGGCATGTGCTTCGCCCTGCGAAGAGCGCGATGGATGCGCCGCAACGGCAGCGTGACTATTGGAAATGCTGGCAAAGTCTGCGAAAGCACTTTTCACCGGCCTGATCGACTACGCGGGACTGTTTCCTCCCGCAGCGTTGTCGATGACGGACGCGGTGCGCAATTACGACGCGTATCGACGCGGTGAATTCGCGTGGATGCTCGGCCGCTTCGTCGTGCCCGCGGCGAAGATGGCAGAAGTACCCGCCGATTTTCCGAAGAGCGTGCTGGGCATCGCGGAGAACGACGTTCTCGAACTGAAATACGAGGAGTGCGGACACCCTCGTCCGCACATCGCGAACACGGTCTACGTCGAAGCAACCGGCCTCGCGCAGCTCGACGAGCTCGCGCAGCAAGGCCTTCGCGCAAAGATCCGTACCGGCGGTGTGACGCACGACGCCTTCCCGAACGCGGAGTATGTCGCGTCGTTCATCGAACACTGTGCGGAGCTGGGACTTCCGTTCAAAGCGACGGCAGGGCTTCATCATCCGATCCGCTGTGTGAAGCCGCTCACGTATGAGCCAAACGCGCCGACAGGTACGATGCACGGGTTCGTGAATGTCTTTCTGGCCGCCGCGTTCCCGCAACATGCGCGTGACATCCTGCTGGAGTCCGATGCGCGGGCGTTCGAATTCAGCGATGATGCAGCGTCATGGCGCGGTCAGCGGATCGCGACGGATGACCTGGCGCGCGTCAGAAACGAATTCGCGATCTCATTCGGCTCCTGTTCGTTCGAAGAGCCCGTACATGACTTGAAGGAGTTAGGGTGGCTCTGAAATCGTGGATCGAGTCAGCGAATTACGCGAGCGATTTTCCGCTCGAGAATCTTCCGTTCGGCGTGTTTCGCGCGGGCCGGCACACGCACATCGGCGTTGCGATCGGCGATCGCATTCTCGATCTTGCCGGTTGTTTCGAGGACGGACTCATTCAGGAGGACGCGTGTGCGAGCTCGACACTGAACCAGCTCGCCGCGAAAGGACGCGCGGCGTCGCGTGAGCTCCGCGTCCGGCTGCAGGAACTGCTGAGCGAGGGGGCCGCGGACCGCCATCGGGCCGCGCGGCATCTGTTGCCGCGTAAAGATGCGCAGATGCTGCTGCCGTTCGCGATCGGCGGTTACACCGATTTCTACGCATCGATTCATCACGCGACGAATGTCGGATCGATGTTTCGTCCGGACAATCCGCTGCTGCCGAATTACAAATACGTTCCGATCGGGTATCACGGGCGCGCGTCTTCGATCGTGATCAGCGGGACACCGGTTCATCGCCCATCGGGTCAGACGCGCGACGACGCGAACGAGCCGCCGCGGTTCGGACCGTCGCGGCGTCTCGACTACGAGCTCGAGATCGGCGCGTTCATCGGCAGTGGCAACGCACTCGGCGAGTCCGTCCCGGTCGAGCATGCGGAGGAACACATCTTCGGGTTGTGTCTCGTGAATGACTGGTCCGCCCGCGATGTCCAGACATGGGAGTACCAGCCCCTCGGCCCGTTCCTCGCGAAGAACTTTGCGACGACGGTCTCGCCGTGGATCGTGACGCTCGATGCGCTCGAGCCGTTCCGATTTCCTCCGTTCGCGCGGCCCGAGGGAGATCCGGAGCCGCTGCCGTATCTGCAGCCGTCCGGGTTGGGCTTCGACATCAACGTCGAGGTCTCGATCAGGAGCGAGAAGATGGACAAGCCGCAGCGCGTCAGCCGCGGCACGTTCCGCGAGATGTACTGGACGTTTGCGCAGATGCTTGCGCATCACACGTCGAACGGCTGCAATCTGCAGCCGGGCGATCTGCTGGCCAGCGGAACGATCTCGGGGACGACGAAAGACTCGCGCGGCTGTCTGCTCGAGCTCACGTGGCGTGGCACGGAACCGTTGGAGCTTTCGAGCGGCGAGCAGCGCAAGTTTCTCGAAGATGGCGACGAAGTGATCATGCGCGCGTGGTGTGAGCGCGACGGCCTGCGTGTCGGTTTCGGAGAATGCCGCGGCACGATTGGAGAGCGGGCGTCTCGCCCGCAGTGATCGGGCGTCCCGCCCGCGCTCACTTTGTTGGTGCTGTTGCTGGTTAGCCTGCCGTTGCACGCTGGTGAAAAGACGAAGGTCGCCCGCATGTGGCTGCGGCACCTCGACATCCTCACGAAGTGATTCGAAAAAAGACCCCGTCATCCCGAGCGAAGTCGAGGGATACGGGCGGGAGTGCGGCACGGAACTCAAGTCGCGTACCGCCCTTCCACCCGGGTCCCTCGACTACGCTCGGGATGACGGAGAACTGAAAAAGAAAAGCTCTTAGGAGAAGACTTCTCCTAAGAGCTGCTGCTGCGAGCGAAAACGCCCGAGCTACTTCTTGGCGCCGAGGATGGCGTCTTTGCACGCCTTGGCGACGCGGAACTTGACGACCTTCTTGGCCGGGATCTTGATTGCCGCGCCGGTGAGCGGGTTGCGGCCCATACGCGCCTTGCGGTTCACGAGTACGAGCTTTCCGAGTCCCGGAACGGTGAAGCCCTTCTTTGCTTCCTTGTACGCGAGGTCGCTCAGCGCCTCGAGCATCGTGGCTGCCGTCTTCTTCGAGACTTCAGCGGTTTCGGCGAGATGAGCAATGATCTTCGATTTAGTCATTGGGCCTGCTGCCATGGGTTCGTCGTAACTCCTTTAATTTTTTTGTCCGCGAGTCGCGGGAAAAGACGACGCAATGTACGCACGTTTCGCGCGAATTTCAACGGTTTTCTACGGTTTTTCGCGAAATTTCTGGAGGTGCGAAACGACGGAGAGCAGGAGTGACGCTTCGCGAGTTGTCAAGACTGCACGTCCAGCGAGTGCTTGCAGCTCCGCGCACGCCCGATCCGGGTTCTGCTCGCCGAACACATTCGCCTCGTTGAAGAGTCTCCGGGCGCGCTCGTCGAGGACCTGCAGCAGATGAGAAGGTGCGGGCTCCTGCTTTTTCACAGCAGGCCGCAAACCGCGGCCAAGCTCGTAGCAGAAGACCGCGACGGATTGCGCGAGGTTCATTGTGGGAAATGCAGGAGAGGTCGGAATGGCGGCAGTTCGGCGGCACATTGCGATCTCGCGTCCGCTGAGGCCGAACTCTTCACGGCCGAAGACGATGGCGAGCGTTTGATCGTCATTGAGATGTTCTGCCGCGAGCTCCGCGACCTCGTGCGGGGTGAGTTGCTCGAAGACCTGCCGCGCGCGAACCGCGGTGGTGGCGACGCTGAGATGCACATCGGCGAGCGCCTCTTCGAGTGTTTCAACGCGCGTTGCTGTTTCGAGAAGATCGGTCGCGCCCTTGGCCCACCATTCGGAAATGTTGTCGAGACGTTGCGGCCGTTTGCCTGCGATCCAGAGATCGTTGAAGCCGAAATTCTTCATCGCGCGCGCGGCCGCGCCGACATTTCCCGCCTCGTGAGGCTCCACCAGGATGATGCGGACTTTCATGATTTAATCTCCGCCGACTTCTGCATCGGGAGAACGATCCAACATGCCTCACCATTATCCGCAGCAGGCGGCCCTTCGCGATGGACGCCGGATCATGCTTCGTCCATTCACCGAGCGCGATGTCGATGCGCTCTATGAGTTCTTCCACAACTTGCCGGCAGCGTATCGCCGCTTCGCGTGGGATCCGATCGACAATCGTTCGCTGATCGAGAGCTGGGGTCAGAATATCGACTACTCGAAGGTCTTCCCGCTGCTGGCGGTCGACGGCAACAAGATCGTCGCCGATGCAACGCTGCACCGGCGCGATGGCGGACCGCTCCGCCTCGTCGGCCGTGTCAAGTGGATGATCGACCCCTCCTGGCGCGGTGTCGGTCTCGGCACGCTGCTCGTCAATCACTTCATCACGATCGGACGCGAGAACGGGCTGCGGCATCTCTGCTCGATGCTGATTTCGGATCTCGAAGCCGATGCCGTCGCGACATTGCAGACGCTCGGCTTCAAGTCGTACGTGCAGGAAGGATACGGTACCGATCCCGACGGCAATCAGCACGACATGACGAAGCTGGTCCTCAAATTGTGAAGTAGTGAGTGTCGGGGGAGACGTATGCCGAAGGTCGGACAGCCCCGGGAAGTGCTCACGCCCGGACGACTCAAGGGCGGCATTTTCAAGTCGCATCTGCAGTGGATCAGCGACAAGCATCCTTACGATGTGCAGAAGGTGCTGGAGCGTCTTCCGCCGGATGCGAAGAAGGAGCTGAGCCAGAAGATCCTTGCGACGTCGTGGTTTCCGTTCGCATGGCTGGTGCAGCTCGATCGCGCGGTCGCCGACCAATTCGGCGCAGGCCGGCCCGACGCTCTGCTGCGCGAGCTCGGTCGTTACTCGGCCGTCATCAATTTATCGACGACCTACAAGCTGCTCGACCGCAAGGCGAACCACGAGTTCTTCCGTCACTCCGCGCTGCTGCATGCGCAGTTCCAGGACTTCGGCAAGAACACCTACGAGCAGAAAGGCGAGACCGCGGGTCGGATGATCTACACGGACTACCGCACGTTCTCTCCAGTGTTCTGCACGAGTGCAGTTGGCTATTTCGAAGGCTGCGTCGAATCGCACGGCGGCACGAACGTGAATGTCGTCGAGTTGGAGTGCCAGTGCTACGGCGATCGCACCTGCACGTTTGACATCTCGTGGAAGTAGCCGGCCGCTTTGCTCCATCGCCAACAGGACCGCTGCATCTCGGCAGCCTCGTCGCCGCCCTCGGCTCCTACTTGTTCGCGAAGCGTGAGGGCGGTCGATGGCTCGTGCGGATGGAGGATCTCGACGCGCCGCGCGTCGTCCCTGGAGCAGCGGAAGAGATTCTCGAGACGTTGCGGAGGTACGACCTTCCATGGGATGGCGAGGTCGTCTATCAGTCGCAGCGAACGGCGCTCTACGAGAAGGCTCTCGAGGTGCTGCGCGCGAAGAAGCTCGTCTACGACTGTGGATGCTCGCGCTCCGATCTCCAGCGCGCAGCGTCTGCGCCTCTTGGCAGTGAGCCGATCTATCCGGGTACCTGCCGGAACGGTCTCCCTCCGGGCCGGGTGGCGCGTGCGATTCGTTTCCGGGCATCGGATGATGTCATCGTGTTCGACGACCGGCCCTGCGGCCGCATCGAGGCGAAGGCCGATGACTTCGTCGTGCGTCGCGCCGACGGCGTATTCGCGTATCAGCTCGCCGTCGTCGTCGACGATGCTCTGCAAGGCGTGACGCAGGTCGTGCGCGGCCGCGATCTGCTTTCATCGACGCCGCGCCAGATCGCGCTCCAGCGCGCGCTCGAATATCCGACGCCGGAGTACGCACACCTGCCTCTGGTGTTCAATCCCGATGGCTCGAAGCTCGGCAAGCGTGATGGCGCGTTGCCGCTGCCGGCACTCGATCGCGAGCGCGTCGCTGCGACGAAGGCGTGGGCACTCGAGTTTCTCAGCTCATCGCTCGAGCGTATTGATCCGGCCACTTGATTTTGTCGCCGAGTTTCCTCGCTGCATGCAACGGCCAGTACGGATCACGCAGCATGGCGCGCGCGAGCAGCACGGCATCAGCTGATCCGTTCGCAACGATTTCTTCCGCCTGCTCCGGCTCCGTGATGAGACCGACAGCACCGGTCGCGATCGAAGCCTCATGCCGGATCGCGCGAGCAAACGGCACCTGATATCCGGGTCCCAATTGAATCTTCGCGTGCGGTACGAGTCCGCCGCTCGAGACATCAATGAGATCCACACCCAGCGAGCGCAGTCTCTTGCAGAGCTCGACGGACTGCTGGACATCCCAGCCGTCGCCGGCCCAGTCCGTCGCCGAGATGCGCACGAACAGTGGAAGATCCTCGGGCCAGCGTGAACGAACCACTTCCGTGATTCTCAGCAGCAGGCGCATGCGATTCTCGAGCGAGCCTCCGTATTCATCGTCGCGCGCGTTCGACAATGGCGAAAGAAACTCATGAAGCAGGTAGCCGTGTGCGGCATGAAGTTCGACGACACGAAATCCTGCGATGCGGGCGAGCTCCGTCGAACGTGCGAATTGCTCGATGATTGCATCGATCTCCTGGGGCGTGAGCGCGTGCGGCAGAGGATCGCTCTCGCGGAATGGCAATGCGCTCGGGGCGACCGTCGGCCATGAATGCTCCCCCGCCACGATCGGGCGGCCGCCGCGCCAGGGCACATCGGTGGATGCTTTGCGTCCCGCGTGCGCGAGTTGAATTCCGGAGACGGCACCTTGCGACTCCATGAAGTTCACGATCGGAGCAAATGCGCGAGCCTGCTCCTCGGACCAGATTCCGCTGTCCCACGCGGTGATGCGGCCGATCGGCGAAACGGCGCTTGCCTCAACCATCACGAGGCCTGCGCCGCCAACAGCGCGGCTGCCGAGGTGGACGTGATGCCATTCGTTTGGGAGTCCGTGCTCGCTGGAGTACTGGCACATCGGCGAGACGAAGACCCGGTTCCTGAATGTGACTCCGCGGATCGTGTACGGCGTGAACAGTTGCGACATCACAGATGGCCGCCGCGAAATGCGCGCGCGAGGAAGGCGGCGATGATGTTGTTGACCTGTTCGCTCGCCTCGAAGTTCGCCATGTGTCCGGCGCGTGCGATCGGCGCCATCTCCGCGTTGGGGAGCAGCGAAACCATGCGCTCGGCATCGCGCGGAGGCGTGATCTCGTCACGGTCGCCAACGATGACGAACGCGGGCAGCTGCGCGTTCCGCAAGGTCTCGCTCGAGTCCGGCCGCGAGGCCATCGCGTGCAGCGCGGCGATCACTCCATCAGGAGATGCCGTCTCCATGATGCGCCGCACCTCGTCGCGAAACGATTCCTGCGCCACCATCTTCGGCAGCATCGCGTCGATCACGGACTTCGTTCCGCTGCGCGCGACTTCTTCGGCCTGCCGCAGGCGATTGGCGCGTCCTTCCTCCGTGTCCGCTGTTTCTCGTGTGTCGAGCAGGAGAAGTGCAGCGAATCGTTGGGGAGCGTCCCGCAGCAACTGCATCGCGACATAGCCGCCCATCGAGAAGCCGGCGAGGACGCAGCGCTCGACGTTCTCCTGATCGAGGTACGCGAGAAGATCGCGCGCATAGCTCGCCATCGACGTTTCGCCGGCTGGCGGCGCCGCTGATCCAAATCCGCGCAGATCAGGGCAAAGGTGGCGATAGCCGGCGATCCGCTTCTGCGGCTCGAACATCGCCGAAGAGAGAGGGAATCCGTGAATCCAGAGAATCGGGATCACGGCGCGGGAGTCTATCGCACGAAGCGGATTCCGAATACGCCGGCTGTGATGTTGAAACCGGGATTGCGATCCGCCTTGTAGCCGCCGTTGGAGATGTGCTGGAAGCGGATGCCCGCGTATGGAGCGTAGCCGTTGCGCGCGTGAAACGTCACGCCGGCCGTCCCGTACGAGTCGAAGTTGAAGCGCGAGGCTTCCACCGGGATTGGCTTGTCGGACCACATCGGACCACTGCCGATCTCGACGTACGGCCGCATGTTCGCAGACGCGTCGCGGAAGTGATGGCGAACGCCGATCGACAGGTGAACGGCCTTCGTGTGAATCGTTCCGCCGTGTCCGAATGCGACGAGGAAGTGATCCGGCTCCTCGATCAACCACGGCGCGAAGCCCCACGTGAATTCGGTGCGCGGCAGGAATGCGCGCGAGAAGTCGAACTGCAGCGACTCGATCGTGACCTGTCCATGGACGCCGTTCATACTGCGGCCGCCCGCGAGCGCGATGCTCTCCTGAATCGGGCCGTTGAATCCGGCGAATGCAGGCATGGCGACAGCGATGATGAGGAGAATGGGAAGCGCAAGCCTGTTCATGAGGAGTTCTTTTTTACCATACGGACAGCGCCGTCAAATGGTCGGCTGCTTCCCACGCCAGGTCGCCTCGCAGTTGCGGCAGGTCATGCGAGGGGACAATCCAATCCACACTGCGGTCAGCAGCGGCGCCGCGAGCATCAGCAGGAACACGCCGTTCAGCAGGCGCGGGGCGATGTCCAGACCGGCCTGGCGCGCGCCGTACGCGAGAATCTGCACCGCGATCCCGCTGAACATCGAGATCACGAGCGCGCGTGCGTATGCCTGCGCCCGGCTGACCACGGGGTAGATTTCTTCGGACCCGCAGCGATGGCAAGTCTCGTCCCAATCGGCGGCCGCCGGCGGTTCTTCGCGCACGTTCATGTGCGCATCTCGAAGAATGTCGAGGGCCTCCTCCACATCCTCGCGCGCGACCTGCAGCCGCACGCCGCCATGCGATTGCGATTCGATTTCATCGGCGAGAAATGCCTCGATTCCTTCTGCCTCGAGCGTCGCGCGCGCGACATTTGCGGCCGCGAGACTGGTGAAGCGATCGATCGTGACGAGTGGCATGTGCGTCAGGTAGAAGACAGCAGACAGCGTATGACGGCGGCGTATTCCTGTCGTGTTCGTTTGACGTGCGGACCAGTGCGAGAGCAGAATCGCTGAAAACTTGGAGAGGACGGAGAAGTAATGGCGACGACTTCAAAGAAGAGCTCAGGATCCAAAGGCGGCGGAAAAGGCCTCGCCGCCGAGGTCAAGCCGAGCGCCGATCTCGCGGCGATCGTCGGCAGCGATCCGATTCCCCGCAGTGAAGTAACCAAGCGCGTGTGGGATTACGTCAAGAAGCACGGGCTGCAGGACCAGACCAACAAGCGGATGATCAATGCCGACGACAAGCTCCTGAAGATCTTCGGCGGCAAGAAGCAGGTCTCGATGTTCGAGATGACTGCGTTGGTCAACAAGCACCTGACAGCGTAGTGACGTGGCGCTTCGTGCGAGAGGGCGGACTCCGGTCCGCCTTTTTCTTTTCTCGCGGAGCTACCGGATGCCCGTATCGATCGAGATATCCACTCGCGTCGTCTCGTTCGCCTTGATCGTCACCTTCTTCGGGACGTCCGCGCTCTTGTCGATGCCGTTCGATTTGAGATCGATGGTGTAGTTGGCCGGCGGGAGATCGATCGAATAGAAACCGCCATTGTCGATGTCGACGGTGTTCAGCAGCTTCTCACGCTCGCCGTCGTAGACCTCGACCTTGCGTGACGCGTAGGCCGACGGAGGTGTCGGACACGGATTCGTCGTCGTGGGGCCTGGACAGTTCGGACCGATCGTCACGAGGCCCACGAGTTTCCCCGTGCTGGTGACCGCCAGAGGATTCGTCGGTGCGTCGTTGTGGCCGCAAGCAAGGACGAGGACCGCGAGCAAAGCGAGTCTCTTCACAATCCTTTTATTTTACTTCGTACCGAGGACGAATTGGTTGCCGTCGATGTCCTTGAAGATCGCAGACGTGCCCCACGACTCTTTCTTCGGCCCCTGCACGAACTCGACGCCGCGCGCGGAGAGCTCTTCGTAGGTTTTCTCGACATTCTCCGTTTCGAATGAGATCGACGTGAATTTGCCGATGCGGTCTTCCTGACCCGGCGGCGTGAAGAGCGCGATTCCGCTCTCTGCTTTCCCGATCTTCATCTCGATCCAACGCAGACCGGGGCCGAAGTGCTGGTCGGTGAGTACCTTGAAGCCGAGCTTGTCGCGGAAGAAGGCCAGACTCTTGTCGTAATCGCGAACCGGGATGGCGACGAATTTGATTTGCTTGATCATGGCCCGCAATGTAGGCGCGGCCTTCGTCTTTGTCGAGGATGTGAATATCCGCTATAGTTGCATTCACTATAGCGACGGAAAAGATACGCCTCGACCGCTACATCGTGGAGACGCTGCTGCTCGATCTCGTCGGGCACGATCGTGCCCCCTCTGCGTTTCTCGTCTATCTCTATCTGTTCACGAGGACCCATGGTGCGAAGACCAAGAGCATCCGCGTCTCGCATCAGGGAATCGCAGGCGACACCGGTCTGTCGAAGAGCGCCGTGCAGGCAGCGCTGCGGCATCTCAACCGCAGGCGCTTCGTGCGCAGTGTGCGCGAGTCGCAAACGGCGACCCCTGAGCACTTCGTGCTACGGCCGTGGGCTCGCTGAGACGGCACGCTCGACGGCGTCGATCGTTGGCTCGATCTCGATCATCTGCTCCTTCGGTACGTTCTTCAGGATCGCATCAGGATCCTTGAGGACGTGACCGGTGAGGACGCAGACGATGCGGCCGGTGAGTCCGAGCTTGCGCACGCCGGCGAGTGTCGTCGCGGACGCGGGCTCACAGCCGATGCCCATGCGATCGATCTCGCGCTTTGCGGCCATCAGCTGTTCATCCGTCACTTCGGCAACGACGCCGTCCGTGGCGCGGATCGCGGTGATCGCCTTTTCGTAGCTGACGGGATCGCCGATGCGGATCGCGCTCGCGATCGTTTCTGCCGTGACGCGATGCCGCTGCGCGAAGTCTTCGCGGAAACTCTGGAAAAACGGATTCGCGCCGCTGGCCTGAATCGATGCGATGCGCGGCATCGTCTTGATCCAGCCCGCGGCGTGTGCCTCGAGGAGCGCCTTGCCGAACGCGCTCGTGTTGCCGAGATTGCCTGCCGGGACGACGATCCAGTCTGGCGCGTTCCATTCGAGATCCTGCAGGAGCTCCCACACGATCGTCTTCTGCCCTTCGATGCGGAACGGATTGATCGAGTTGACGAGGTAGATGCCGAGGCGATCGCACGCTTCGCGCACGAGCGACATCGCGGCGTCGAAGTCGCCACGCACGGCGAGACACGTCGCGCCGTACGCGAGCGTCTGGGCGAGCTTGCCCGCGGCAACTTTCCCGGCGGGGATGAACACGAGCGCGCGAAGGCCGGCCTGTGCCGCGTACGCAGCGAGCGATGCGCTCGTGTTGCCCGTCGATGCGCAGGCGATCGCGGTTGCGCCAAGGCGGACGGCCTGCGTGACCGCGACCGTCATCCCGCGATCTTTGAACGAGCCTGTCGGGTTCTCGCCTTCGTGCTTGAAGAAGATGCCGTTGCGCTCGTACAGACGTGTCGAGCCTTCGGGATGCGTGACGATCCGCGACTCGTCGATGTCGATGACGGCTTCGCGGAAGCGCCACACACCGCTCTGGTCGACGGCCTTGCGCGATGCGCGGCGCTCATCGAACAACTTCGGATTTCCACCGAGCGTCTCGCGCTCGACGGAGAGCAGGTTGCCGCAGTCGCACGTGTAGCGGATCTTGTCGGGTGAATACAACGATTTGCACGAAATGCACTGAAGAATCATCGATTGTCCTTTTGACAGGCGAGGGCCTGTCGCCCCACAGGACTCTTGTTCATAAGCGTCGCCGGTGGGGCACAGGCGCCCTCGCCTGTGCTCTTTCTCCAGGACTGCTGTTCATCGAACACCCTTTCGCGCGATCGGTCCGGCATGTGCGGTCGATGCGATGTCGCCGAATGCCTGCTGCATTGCTGCAGCACATTTCTTCGCGACCTCTTCGTTGGCCGCGATGGCGAACACCGTTGGCCCCGAGCCGCTGATCGAGCAGCCGAACCCGCCGGCGAGCACTGCTGCGCGTTTCACATCATGAAAGTGCGGGATGAGCGACGCCCGTCGAGGCTCGGCGTAGCGATCATCGAGCGCGCGGCTCAGGAGCTCGCCATCTCCCGCTGCGAAGGCATGCGTCAGTGCGGCGGTGTTGGCCATCTGCTGCACCCATCCCGCACGCTCCCACTCCATCGGGAGAATCGATCGCGCGTCTTTCGTCCGAATGCGCACGTTCGGCGAGACGACCGCAACCCACCACGCTTCCTTAACCGGAACTGCAATCGCGTCGATCGGATCGACCGAGCGCGAGATCGTGAGACCTCCGAGAACGGATGCGGCGATGTTGTCGAGGTGACGTCCCGCAACTGCCGCTTCGCCTTCCAGCGCGGCAGCGATGATCTCGACGGGCGTTGGCTCGAGGCTCATCGCACGTGCCGCGGCGTAAGCGCCGGCCACACTCGATGCTGCCGATCCGCCGAGTCCACCGGAGAGCGGCAGTCCCTTGTCGATCGAGACGATCGGGTTGCGGCTGTCGCCATGTGCACGAAGGAATGCGATCGCGGCGATGGCTGCAGCGTTCTGTTGGGGATCGAGCGGTACGAGCTCGGCATCGCGGCCGGTGATTGCCTCCACGCGCGCGGCGTCGCTCGTCAACGTTACGGTGACGCGGTCGCCGATGCCGTCGACGGCGAGACCGAGGACGTCGAAGCCGGGACCGACGTTGCCGATGGATCCCGGTGCGAACGCGGTGGCCGTCGTCATCGCCGCCGCCGTTCCTGAATCGTGATTGCGACGATATCGTTCAGCACACCCGCGGCGGTGACATCGGCGCCGGCGCCGGGGCCGGTTACGACGAGCGGGTTCGTCTTGTAGCGCTTCGAATAGATCGCGACCTGATTCGCGGTCCCGCGCAGTCCGCCCATCGGCGACGACTTCGGTACCGCTTCGATGCCGACGCGAATGTCGCGGCCGATCTTCGCAACGTAACGCAGCGTTTTGCCCTCGCGCGCCGCACTCTCGGCGCGCCTCGCGAAGTCGTTGTCGAGTGTTCGTAGTTTCTCGATGAACCGCGCAGGATCCTTGTCATCCACTTCTTTGCTGAAGAGCGGCTCGAGCGCGATCTCGTTCAACTCCACGCGGCGGCCGAGTGTGCGCGCGAGGATCAGAGCCTTGCGCGCGACATCCATTCCCGAGAGGTCATCGCGTGGATCGGGCTCCGTATACCCCAGCTTCCACGCCTCGCCAACCGCCTCGGAAAATTTCCGGCCGTCTTCGAGCGCGGTCATCAGAAAGCCGAGCGTGCCGGAGAAGCATCCGAGAATCGTCTCGACGCGATCCCCGGCATCGGCGAGTTTCGCGAGCGTGTCAAGCACGGGCAGACCCGCTCCCGCCGTCGCCTCATAGCGAAGTGCGAGGCCGCGATCTTTCGCCGTCTGCATCAGGCGCTCGTACTCGATCTGCGGCACCGCCAGCGGCTTCTTGTTCGCGGTCACGATGTGGAAGCCGTTCTCCAGCGCTTCCTGCAGCAGTGGCGCGGTTTCGTCGGAAGTGAGATCGACGAGGATCGGCCGGTACGCGGGAAGAAGCCACAGCTCCTTTTGCATCATCGACTGCAGTTGCGGGAGCGTGAGCGGCGATTTGCGATCGAACAGCTTGCCGCCCGATTCCTTCTGCTTTGCGACACGATTCAGCGTCGCGGGTTTGAACCCCTTCTCTTCGATGCGGATACCGGAGCGATCCGCGATGGCGATGACGCGCAGATCGAGTCCTAGTTCCTGACGGAGGTGCGGTTCCTGCGTGATGATTTGCCGGGCGAGCGCGCGGCCGATCTGTCCGAAACCGAGCAGCGTGAGTTTCGATTCGCGGCCGGAGACATCGGCGAGCGGATGCAGTTTCTCGAGCTGAAACTCCGCGTGCAGCGCCACGAGTGCGCGCGCCGCATCCTCTTCCGTGACTGCGATCGTGATGTTGAGCTCCGATGATCCTTGTGCAATCGCGACGACGTTGACGCGTGCGCCGCTGAGCGCGGAGAACGTGCGCGCCGCGATGCCCGGACGATGGCGCATACCGAGTCCGACGACTGCGATCAGCGCGATCTCTTTCGTGGCGTTGATGCGATCGACGAGCTTGAGCTTGCGCTCGAGCTGGAACGCCGTCTCGAGTGCGGCGATCGCGTGCTTCGATTCCGATTCGGGAACCACGAAGCAGATGCTCGACTCGCTCGATGCCTGGCTGATCATCGAGACGGAGTGGCCAGCATTCGACAACGCGCTGAACGCGCGGGCCGCAACACCGGGGACTCCGATCATCCCTTTGCCTTCGATGGCAATCAGCGCCTGTTTGTGAATCGCGGTGAGTGCTTTGACGGGGTAGTCGCCCGGCTTCACGTCGTCCGCGATCCGTGTGCCCGGATAGCGATCGCGGAAGGTATTGCGCACGAAGAGCGGGATCCGGCGATCGACGAGCGGAATCATCGTGCGGGGATGGAGAACTTTTGCGCCGTAGTACGCGAGCTCGGCTGCCTCACGATAGTGCAACTCGGAGAGCACGCGCGCTTGCGGCACGCTCTTCGGGTCGGCGGTCATGAGCCCGTCGACTTCTTTGAACAGCGTGACGGATTTCGCCGTGAGCGAGCGCGCGAGAATCGCGGCGGAGAAGTCGGTGCCGCCCCGTCCGAGTGTCACGACTTCGCCATCAGGACCGCTGCCGAGGAAGCCGGGCATGATGACGACGCGGCCGGCATCGAGTAGAGGCGCGATGATTTTCTTTGCGGCGCGCTCGCACTTGTTCAGATTGGGCCAGAGGCTGTCGAGGCGGCGTTCCGTCGGGATGATGTCGTAGGCATCGACGTAGACCGCGTCGATGCCTGCGTCCTGCGCGGCTTCCGTGAAGAAGCGCGCGAGGACACGTTCGCCGCGGGCGACGAGTGCGTCTTGTGCGCGCGGCGTGAGCTCGCGGAGCACGGCGATCGAGTCCGTCATCGAGCGCATCTCGTCGGTGACCTTGGTGAGATGCTCGCGCAGAGCTTTCGCGCGCGCGGATCCTTTGATGAGCTCGGGGATGAGCGCTGCATGCCGTTCGTAGAACGCGCTCGCGGAGTTTGCAGCCGATTCGCGATCGCCGCGAAGTGCCGCATGCGCGGCGGCGAGCAGCATGTCGGTGACGCCGTTCATCGCGGAGACAACGGCTGCCACGTGGTTCTTCGGTTGTTCGATGCCGCGGCGGATGTGGCCGAGTGCGGCGCGAATCGCGTCAGGTGAGCCGACGGCAACGCCGCCGAATTTGTACACTTCGATCGTCATGATTCGTCCTGCCAAGAGCACGGATAAAGCGGGGAAGTTTACTTTACGCCGCGGTAGAGCCAGGCGATTCCGAATGTCAGCGGCTCGTACGTCACGCCGCTGAACGCCGCGGACTCGCGCATCATGGCGGCGAAGTCTTCGCCGGAAGGGAAACGTGCTGTGGACGATTCGAGGTAGTCGTACGCATCGCGATTGCCGGTCAGCGCGCCGCCGAGCCGCGGCAGGACGTGCTTGCGATAGAAATCGTAGAACGCGCCGAAGAGGCGGCTGCGCGGCTGCCCGAACTCGAGGATGATCACCCGTCCGCCGGGCTTCACGACGCGCGCGAGCTCCGCGATGCCTTTGCGCGGATCGCCCACGTTGCGGATGCCGAAGGAGATTGACGCCACGTCGAACGTGTTCGAGTCGAACGGAAGGTTCGTGACGTCCGCAACTTCGAATTCCACCGACGCGCTCTTCCTGCGCGCCAGCTCGATCATCTCGGGGACGAAGTCCGTTCCGACGACGCGGCCGCTGCCCACCTTCTTCTTGAAGGCGATGGCGAGGTCGCCGGTGCCCGTGGCGCAGTCGAGAACGGTGTCACCGCTCTTCGCGCCCGAGACGCGCACGGCCCTGCTGCGCCATCGATGATGGATGCCACCCGACAGCACCGTGTTCGCGCGATCGTAGCCCGGCGAGATCTCGCGGAACATGTTGCGGATCTTCGACGGATCGGGACCCTGGTAAGCGTTGGCCATCGGCGCGCGCGACGATCTCATACAATTTCGCGGCGATGCAACGCGACTTCGCCTTCATCCAGACAGGACCGGGCAGGCTGTTCGTCGGATGGGGACCATTCGAGCAGGCACCGATGCGCAAGCCGTCGCGCCCGGCGTTCTTCATTGCCGACTTCTTTCTCGATGATCCGCATCCGTGGCGCCATCCCGCGACGTGGGAAGAATTGCGCTTCGACGAGCTCGCAGGGCGATTCGAAGGCGGCGCCTCACCATCGGTGGAGTGGTCGTCACCGTCGCTCGGCGAGTTTGCTCCTCTGTTCACATCGGCAATCGAAGCGATGGAGCGCGGCGATTTTCGCAAGATCGTCCCCGTGCTGTTCGAAAGCGGACGCATGAGCGCGGGCCACTGGCGCTACTTTCTCGATCGCCTGTCGTCGCTGCCGGCGCACATGTGGGCGTACGGTTACTCGTATCAATCGCATGGGCTCATTGGTGCGACGCCAGAGGTGCTCTTCCGTTCGAAGGATGGCGGCTACGCGACGATGGCGCTTGCGGGGACGCGCCCGCTCGCTGGCGCTTCGGAGTTGCTCTCCGATCCGAAGGAATTGCGCGAACACCGGATGGTGGTCGACGACATCGTGCGGAGGCTCGCCCCGTTTGGAAACATCGAGGTGGGAGCCCTCGGCGTGCTCGAGTTGCCGACGATTGCGCATCTCGCGACCCCGATTTTCTTTCGGGAGAGCGCGGTCAACGGAGATGTGAAGATGTCGTTCGCGGAAATGGTGCGCCGTCTTCATCCCACTGCTGCGCTTGGCGTGTGGCCGCGCACGGAAGCGGGAGAGCGCTGGCTGCGCGAGGCCGATCGCGGCGTGAAGCGCCGGACCTTTGGTGCTCCTTTCGGAATCGAACGCGAGGATCGTTCTTCGCTTGCGCTCGTGGCGATTCGCAATCTGCAGTGGACGCGTGATGCGATTCGCGTTGGCTCCGGCGCGGGGCTGCTCGTCGAGAGCAAGCTCGAACGTGAGTTCGAAGAGTTGCGGCAGAAGCGAGAACAGGTGAAGTCACTGTTCGGAGTCGCATGAGCAACATCGCGCGAGCTCGTGCCGTGATCGAGAAGGTTTGCGCGGAGGGCGTGCGCGAGTTCTGCGTCTGCTCCGGCTCGCGCAATACTCCGTTGCTCGCGGTGCTGTCGAAGAGTGACGTGAAGACCTGGACGTTCGTCGATGAGCGGTCTGCGGCGTTTTTCGCGTTGGGGCGAATGAAACTGCAGCGCGCGCCGGTAGCGGTCGTGACGACATCAGGTACGGCGGCTGCGGAACTGCTGCCGGCGCTGGTGGAGGCGCATTACTCGGGATTGCCGCTCTTCGTCATTACCGCGGATCGTCCGGAACGCTTTCGAGGAACGGGCGCACCGCAGGCAATCGATCAGGTGAATCTGTTCGGTATGTACGGTGCGCGACACGTCAACGTGGAATTCGACGAGCCGCTGCTCGATGGAGATGTTGCGCCGTTGTCTGGTGGGGGCACAGGCGCCCCCGCCTGTGCTGCGACAGGCGAGGCGCCTGTGGCTCCGCCGGAAGTCGCGAGTGGCAAGGTTCTCCTGATTCTCGGCGGCCTGAATGAGTCAGACCGCTCTCGTGTCCGCGAGTTCGTTCTCCGCTCGAATGCCACTGTCTACGCTGAGCCGCTCTCCGGCCTTCGCGAGGAGCTGGCCGGCATCGCGATTCACAACGAGCGCACGTTGCATCGCGGCCAATTCGATTGTGTGATCCGCATCGGTAACGTGCCGACGTTTCGCTACTGGCGCGACCTCGAGACGAAGTCGACGGAAATACTGCACTTCACGCGATTGCCATTTACGGGTCTAACGCGCGGCTGCACCTACTCCGTCGAGTCGCTGCCTGAACTGAGCGGCAAGCGCGATGAATCTCTCTACGCGTTCGACCGGGAACGGTCGAAGCGGATCGCGTCGATCCTCGACGACGAGCCCCACTCGGAGCTCGCGATGCTGCGCGAGGTTTCGCGATCGCTCCCGGAGAAATCCCGCATCTACCTCGGCAACTCACTCCCGATTCGCGAATGGGACCTCGCCGCCACTCGCGAGAATCGCGGCTTCGAATACGAAGCCAACCGCGGCGCGAACGGCATCGACGGCCAGCTCTCGACGTTCTTTGGCTGGTGCGCGCCAGACGCCAACAACGTCGCCGTCGTGGGCGATCTCACCGCGCTCTACGATCTCAACGCGCCCTGGATCGTGCCGCAACTCGACGCGCAGTGCCGCATCGTGGTCATCAACAACCGCGGAGGGCGTATCTTTGAACGCGTGGCAGCAGCAGATCGCCGGCTCGTGATCAATGAACACGATCTTCGCTTCGACAAGTGGAGCGAGATGTTCGGCATCGATGTGACCGAGCTGCGGCCCGACGGCGAAGCTTCCCGGCGTTTCTGGGCGAGGTATGACGAACTATGGGTGTGATCACTGCGTTGCATGGATTCCTCGGGCTTCCCGAAGACTGGGCGTTTCTCCGGCACGCGGGGTTCGTCGTCACAACTCCTGATCTCGCTGAGATTCCAACGGCAGGCGACACTCTCCTCGGCTACTCCCTCGGAGGCCGCCTCGCGCTTCGTGCACTCGTGAGCGGTGCGAAGTATCGGCGCGCCATCATCGTCTCGGCGGCGATTTCGTTCGACGGCGATGTCGCGCAACGCCGCGCACAGGATGAGCGTTGGGCTGAGCGTTTCGAGCGTGGCGAGTGGTACAGCGTCATGCGCGACTGGAATGCGCAACCAATCTTCGGCGGTCATGCGATGCCGCGTCGAGAGGCTGATTTCGATCGAACCGAGCTCGCGCGACAGCTTCGTGAATGGTCGCCGGTCGTGTTGCCGTCGATCGCTGACCGAGCACACGAGATCACGATCCCGGTCCTCTGGATGGCTGGCAGCCGCGATTCGAAATATGTCGCGGAAGCGCGGCGCGCGGTCGAGATGCTGCCGAATGCGCAGCTGTGGATCGCCGAGGGTGCCGCGCATCGCGTTCCGTGGGAGAAGCCGGAAGAGTTCGGCGCACAATTGCGCGCGTTCGCCGAATGACATAGCGTCTCGTCTCATGGCTGAGATCTGGACTCCGATCAAACATTTCACTGATATCAAGTTCGAGCGCACGATCGACGGGATTGCGAAGATCACGATCAACCGTCCCGAGGTGCGCAATGCGTTTCGTCCACTGACGGTGGGAGAGATGAAGGAGGCGCTCGACCTCGCGCGCGATGACTCCGACATCGGCGTGATCATCCTCACCGGCGAAGGGACGGAGGCGTTCTGCTCCGGTGGCGATCAGCGGGTGCGCGGCAAGGGCGGCTACGTCGACCCCAAGGAAAAGATTCCGCGCCTCAACATTCTCGATGTTCAAAAGCAGATTCGCAGCATGCCGAAGCCTGTCGTCGCGATGGTTGCGGGTTTTGCGATCGGCGGCGGGCACGTGCTGCACGTCGTGTGCGATTTGACGATCGCCGCGGACAATGCGCGCTTCGGCCAGACCGGACCGCGTGTCGGCTCGTTCGATGCTGGGCTCGGATCGTCGTACCTCGCGCGCATCGTTGGTCAGAAGAAAGCGCGCGAGATCTGGTTTCTCTGCCGTCAGTACACTGCCCAAGAAGCGCTCGCCATGGGGCTCGTCAACACCGTTGTTGGGTTTCTTGCCGGGAAGATTGACGCGAACAAGGGGTGGGAAATGGGGTTCGTGAAAACCATCGTGCCTCTTGCGCAGTTGGAGGAAGAGACGCTCAAGTGGTGCCGCGAGATGCTGGCGCTGTCGCCGATGGCTTTGCGTTTCCTCAAGGCGGCGATGAACGCGGACTGCGACGGTCAGATCGGTCTGCTCGACTTCGGCGGCGATGCGACGCTTCTCTACTACCTGAGCGAAGAGGCGCAGGAAGGGCGTAACGCGTACATCGAGAAGCGGAAGCCGGACTTCAAGAAGTTCCCGCGATTCCCGTGAACGCCTGGATCCTCGCAGCTCG
>CAZKID010000023.1:4263-25455 GCA_964552405.1 uncultured Thermoanaerobaculia bacterium | reverse complement strand
CCACCTTCCCCTGGGGTGTGACCGGTAACGGGGAAATGGGAAAAGCAAAGGCCCGTTTCGGCTTCGAGACTTTTTGGAACGAACGGGGAGTCGTCGAGCAACGATTAAAGTTCGCCGCGATCCAGCTGATGTATCCGCCGTATACGAAGTGGAAGCAGAAGCTGATCGATTTCGTGGTGAAGTGGCTGTGAGGGTGGGGTATGCGGTTACGCAGGCACGGGGGCTCGGGGTGCAGGTGCGTCCCTTCACCGCGTATCCGCGAACCCGCGTATCCGCGTGACCGCGAACCCATTCACCTCTCCGTGACACCCGGCGCGCACGCAATCGTGCTATCACGTCACGCGACATGAAACGCCTCGCGCTTCTACTCGCGCTCTCCCTCACCACCTTCGCTCAGGAAAACCTCACGAGACTTCTTCGCCAGCCGGATATTCATGGCGACAAGGTCGTGTTTGTGTATGCGGGCGATCTCTGGCTTGCGTCAACGAGCGGCGGCGAAGCCCGGCGGCTCACGGCCGATGACGGCATCGAGCTGTTTCCGAAGTTCTCGCCGGATGGAAAGTGGATTGCGTTCTGCGGCGAGTACAGCGGGACGCGTCAGGTGTATGTGATCAGCGCCGAGGGCGGGACGCCGAGGCAGCTGACGTTCTATAACGATGTGGGCGGGCTGCCGCCGCGCGGCGGCATCGACAATCGCGTCGTCGATTGGACGCCGGACGGCAAGTCGATTCTCTTTCTCTCGCATCGCGTCGCGCAGAGCGATCGTCTCGCGCGGCCGTATGTCATTCCGGCAACGGGAGGCATGGAGCAGCCGCTGCCGATGCCGATGGGCGGCGGCGGTTCCTATTCACCGGACGGCACGAAGCTCGTCTACACGCCCTGGGACCGCGAGTTCCGGACCTGGAAGCGTTATCGCGGCGGGCGCGCGCAGGACGTCTGGATCTACGACCTCGTGAAGAACACGGCGGAGCAGATCACGAACGATCCGATGACCGACAACCAGCCGCTCTGGCTCGGCAACACGATCTACTTCACCTCGGATCGCGAAAGCGGGAAGCTGAATCTCTGGTCGTACGACCTGAAGACGAAGCAGACGAAGCGAGTCACGAAGCACTCCGACTTCGACGTGCTCTGGCCGAGCGCCGATGCAACGCAAGTGGTCTACGAGTGCGGCGGCTATCTCTGGCGCTACGACACGCGCAACGGGAAAGACGAGCGGATCCCGATCCGCGTCGTCGGCGATTTCCGCGGCGCGCTTCCCTACTTCAAGAACGTGCGCGGCAACATCGAGGATGCGTCCGTGTCGCCGGCCGGCGCGCGTGCGGTGATGGTGGCGCGCGGCGAGCTTTTCACCGTGCCTGCGAAGAACGGTGAGATCCGTAATCTCACGCGGTCGCCCGGCGTGCGCGAGCGTGATGCCGCCTGGTCGCCCGATGGAAAAACGATCGCGTATCTCAGCGATCGCAACGGCGATGAGTACGAGCTGTACGTGCGCCCCGCGGATGGCACGGGCAGCGAGCGCCAGTTGACGAAGCAGAGCAAGGCCTGGAACCTCGCGCCGAAGTGGTCACCCGATTCGAAGCTCATCGCGTATGCGGACAAGGAGCACACGCTTCACGTGATCGATGCTGCGACGGGAAGAATCGTGGATGCGGACAAGGGTCTGTTCGACGACATCATCACGTACGTCTGGTCGCCCGACAGCCGGTGGATCGCGTATGTGAAGGCGAATCGCGCGCGCTTCGACGAGATCTGGGTCTACTCGGTGCCGGATGCGAAGACGGCGCGGCTCACGGGAGGGATGACGAGCGACAGCGATCCGGCCTTCGACCCGAAAGGCCGCTATCTCTACTTCACCTCGAATCGCGACTTCAATCTGACGTTCAGCGCGTTCGAGTTCAACTACGTCTATACCGATCCGGCGCGCGTGTATGTCGGTGTGCTCGCGGCCGATGGCCCTGCGCTCTTCCTGCCGCAGACCGACGAGGAGAAGACCGCGGCGCCTGCGGCCGATGAAAAGAAGGACGAGAAGAAGGACGAGAAGAAGGAGGCGAAGAAGGACGAAGCGGTCAAAGTCAAAATCGATTTTGCCGGCTTCGAATCGCGGGTCCGCGCCATCCCAGGATCCTCAGGCAACTACCGGCAGCTCGCTGCAGTCGCGAACGGCGTGCTGTTCCTCAGCGGCACAGGCGCGAAGACGGCGCTGACCTTCTACAACATCGACGATCGCAAAGAGGAAACAGTCATCGATGGCGGCGTGAGCAGCTATGACCTCTCTGCCGATCACGAGAAGGTGCTCGTTCATGCCGGGGAGTCGTATGCGATCGTCGCGGCGAAGCCGGGGCAGAAGATGAGCGACGCACTCAATCTCGATCATCTCGAGATGAAGATCGATCCGCGCGCGGAGTGGGCGCAGGAGTTCACGGACGCGTGGCGCATTCTGCGCGACTGGTTCTACGACCCGAACATGCACGGCAACGACTGGAACGCGGTGCGCGCGCAGTACGCGCCGCTCGTTCCGTACGTCGCGCACCGCACCGATCTCGACTACATCTTCGGCGAGCTTGCGGGTGAAGTCGGTGCAGGCCACGTTTATGTTCAGTCGCCCTCCGACGTCGATCCTGTCACCCGCATGGACAGCGGTCTCCTCGGCGCGGAGATCGTTGCGGCGGACGGTGTGTTCCGCATCGCGAAGATCTATCCGGGCGAGAACTGGCAGGAGACGCGGCGCTCGCCGCTCACCGAGCCGGGAGTGAAGGCGAAGGAAGGGGAGTACATCCTTGCCGTCGACGGCGTCACGACGAAGGGCGTCGACAATTTCTACCGGCTGCTGGAGAACAAGGGAAAGCGAGTCGTGACGCTGACGCTCGCGGCGAGTGCCGAGGGGGCGGGGTCGCATGATGAGAAGGTGCGGACGATCACGAATGAGACGAGCCTGCGCTATCTCGATTGGGTCGCGGCGCGGCGCGCGTATGTCGACAAGGCGTCGGAGGGGCGTATCGGCTACATCCATCTGCCGGATACGGCAGGGGAGGGCAATCGCGAGCTCTTTAAGTATTTCTATCCGCTGTCCGGCAAGGAAGCGCTCATCATCGATGATCGTTTCAACGGTGGCGGATTCATCCCGGAAAGGATGATCGAGCTGCTCGATCGTCCGCTGCTCAACTACTGGGTGCGGCGCAACCTCGAGCCGGCGATGACGCCGGCGTACGCGCACGAAGGTCCGAAGGCGATGCTGGCCAATGGACTGGCGGGCTCCGGCGGCGACGCGCTGCCGTACTACTTCCGCGAGCGCAAGCTCGGGCCGGTGATCGGCACGCGTACATGGGGTGGTCTCATCGGCTTGAGCGGAAGCCCCGATCTCATGGACGGCGGCAGCATCACAGTGCCGACGTTCCGTTTCCTGGATACGCACGGCATGTGGGCGGTGGAAGGTGTGGGAACGCCGCCGGACATCGAGGTGGTCGATCGCCCGGATCTCGTGGCAGCGGGCCACGATCCGTCACTCGAGAAGGCGATCGAGGTGTTGATGCAGCAATTGAAGGAGCACCCGCCGCAGAAGGTGGTCATTCCGCCGCCACCGGGGAGCGCTCATTAGAGGGCAAAGCGCCGGCCACGGTGGCATACGAAGACGACGATTGCCGTCTCCGTGAACACATTCCGTCCATGCCCGGCGCAATCGTGACGAATGTCAGTTCGCCATCCGGTTCCTTCCGCGTGGCGACTACCCGGGGGTGCGATGAAGTTGTTGCCGCCAGCGGTCGTCTTCGCCGTATCTGCGGCGAGGACTTCCCCGCAGGCGCAGGTTACTGAGCGGCCGCAGAGAGGACGAGAAGGACAGCGGCGAGCAACCAGCACGTTGTTCTCAATGCTGTACTCTAATCACGGGTTCCGACGAAGCAAATGGTTGTCAGCGCATAGGGAGGAAGCCATGAGGCTTTCGACGATGCTGTGCGCGGCGCGCCGTGCCGCGATCTTCGTGCTCGTGATGTGGATCGCTCACGCGCTCCAGGCACAGAGCCTTCGCGGTACGTTCGAGAAACACGTGTTCAACACGGACAACGACGTGACGTTCACGGCGGCCTCGGTCTCCATCCCGGTCGACTACACCTACTTCGACACGCACTACACCGGCTCGATCAGCGTGACGTTTCCTGCGACGATCGAAAACGCGGCCATCGATGGCGCGCAACGCTACCTCACACCAGGAACGGCGTTCGCGATCCACGTCGCTCCTTCTCTCGGCGTAGCCAAGTCGGGGACGAACGACATCACCGTCAACACCAGCTCGACCTCGGTCCAGCAGGGCGACACCGCTCCCGACTGCTCGAAGGAAGAGAAGCGGACGAAGGTCTCCGGAAATCAGGTGTTCACCCCGACGATCGACTGCTCGTTCACGAAGCTCGCGCTGACCGATCGCGGCACTGCCTGGGCGGCCACGATCAAGACACTCATCACGATCTCGGCATTCACCTCGAGCAGTTCCACGAATGTCCGTCCGGACAGCACCAGCTTCGTTACGCTCACCATCACGTCGACGTATCTCGTCGCGAAGTCGCAAATGAACATCGTTCCGTCGGTGGCATCCAACATCGAGGGAATCACCGACGATCCACTCGCCGTCACGATCAGCGGGACAGGATTCCAGGCCAACGCACAGGTAGCGATCACCGATCTCTCGGTGACGAACGTCGTCGTCGTGAGCGACACGCAGATCAATGCAAAGGTCACAGGTTTTCGAGGACTGCTCGAAGGGCAGCGCGACCTGACGGTGACGAACACCAACGGTTCGAAGCAGACGAGCCCCGGCCTCTTCTTCGTCAGCAGTCTCGGTCCTTCGCTCGAAGTGAATCAGGGCGTGCCGATGACGTGCAGTTCCGACCGTCCCTGTGTTGCCGACCACGACACATGGGTGCGCGTGAAGATCCCGTGCAGCGGCAACGGATGTGAAAGCGGCAAGACCGCGGTTCGCGGCCGGCTGCACGTGAAGAAGGACGGCAGCCCGATCAGCGGATCCCCCTTCTCGCCACAACCGGTTTCGATGCGCGTCCGGACGGCCGGGACGGCGTTCGATTCTGCGACGCTGCATTCGGGCGGCGATGCGTTGAACTTCCGATTGACCGGTGACGCGGCACTCGGCGAGGGAACGTACGACTTCACCTTCGAGATCGATCCGCGCGCACCTTCGACGGCACCGGCAGGTGTCGAGGATCGCGACAGAAGGCTGGTGCGCGATCTGAAGCTGCAGCCATTCAAGCGAAGCCGTTTCGATCGCGCGATTCACCTCGCCTACATGATCGATCAGGCACCGGCTGCACGCCGCCTGCGGCCCATCGATACGTCGAATGTCGAGGACTTCACGCGCGCTGCATTCCCAGTGAGCAAGGACCTCATCACGGTCGGGTTGAGCATGTATGAGGACACGTTCAGCGGCGACAACGATCCGGTGATCGACACACTGCGGCGCCTGCACCACGTTGCGATGTTCGAGCAGATTCACAACGAGCCGGCGACGACCTACGCGTTGATGATTACCGAAAATACAGGCATGTCGCCGGGCGCCAGCGCGTGTTCCGAGGGCAGCTCGGGGTTCATCTCCTGTTGGGGGTTGTCCTCCATCATCCGTTGGGAAGGTCCGGATTCTCACGCCTCGCTCGCTCATGAAATCGGCCATCACTTTTTTCTCGGCGACACATACACGAATGAGCCGCCTGGCGGCGAGGATCGCTCGCGCCTCAATCCGAGCTGCCAATCGATTCATGGTTGTCCAGTCGAGACTGGACATGTCGATACGCTCTCCGGAGATCTGTCCGTGGTCCTCTCGACGGCTTCGTCGTTCACCAAGCTCGATGTGATGGGCAACAACCCGCTGCAGCAACGGTGGATCGACAAGCGCACGTGGGACTATCTCTACCCCCTGTTCATGCTGACGGGAACTGGCAAGGGGCTTCCCGATGCCGCACCCTCGCAACGCTGGCTGGTCGTGCGCGGGAGGATCAGGCCGGACGACAGTGTTACGCTCGATCCATTCGATTCGTACGATGGTCACGACGCGCTGACGTCCCTCGCGTCGGGCGAGTACAGCGTCGAGGTCCGCGACGCCGGAGGCAGTGTCGTCGCCTCGCGCACGTTTCCCATCAGCTTCAAAGTGCCGCACCGCACGACCACTGCAGCCGCCTTCCCGTTTGAAGTGCCCGTCGTGTTCCCCACCACCGCCAAACGCGTCGTGGTGAAGCACGGGACGACGGAGCTCGCGAGCCGGACGATTTCGTCGAACGCTCCGCTCGTCAAAGTGCTCGCGCCCAACGGCGGTGAAACGATCGGTGCGAGCACGACGATCCGCTGGAGCGGATCGGATGCCGATGGCGACGTGCTGACCTATGCCGTCCTCTATTCGCCCGACGGAGTGCAGTGGACCACTCTGGCGACGGATCTCGCGACGACCTCGTACGACTGGAAGACGGAGCTGGCCAGAGGCAGCACGAGTGCGCGAATCATGATCACCGCAAGCGACGGCGTCTTGTCATCCAGCGATACCTCGGATGCGCCCTTCACGATCGCGCCGAAGCCGCCGCTCGTCGCGTTCGAATCGCCGATCGATGGCTATGCTGCAGCGGCTGGTCAGGCAATCACGTTCACCGGTCTCGGGTACGACACCGAGGATGGCGAGTTGCCGGGGTCAGCGCTCTCGTATGCATCCAACCTGCAGGGATCGCTCGGTACGGGGCGGTCGATCACGGTCTCCAATCTCTCGACCGGCACGCATCGAGTGACGGTGACCGCGCGTGACAAGAGCGGAAACACATCCACCGCAACGATCACCGTGACCGTCTACATACCGGCCGCCGATCTGCGAGTCCTTCCCGTCATTGGCTCCGCTCCCGGCAGCCTCGGATCCTTCTTCAAGTCCGCGATGCAATTACACAATCCGACGACGGGGACGCAGTCGGGACGCATCGTCTATCACGCGGCGGGCGCATCCGGGAGTGCGGCCGACCCCGGATCGACGTATGTGCTCGGCTCCGGCCAGACGATCTATTACGCGGACTACCTGCCGGTGATCGGATTGGGAGGTCTTGGAAGCGCGGACATCTTCGCCGATTACGGCGGCGCGCCATTGAGCGTGACGCGAATCTTCAATGACGCGGGAGCTGGTGGGACATCAGGCTTGACTGAGGATCTGTTCAAGAGAAGCGATGCGCTGCAGAGCGGTTCGCGCGGAGTGCTCATTGCACCGCCCGATCCCTCGAAAGCGCGCTTCAACATCGGCGTGCGAACACTCGAGAGCAGCGTCTCGATGACGATCAACGTCACCGACAGGAATGGCGTTTCGCGCACGACGCTGACGAAGAGTTACGGGCCGAACTTCTTCGAACAGAGAACGTCATCGGACTTTCTCGGTCTCACTGTGGCGGGATCCGACGTCATTACGATTCGCCTCGACGCGGGGAGCGCCATCGTCTATGGCTCGACGACGGACAACATCACGCAGGATCCGAGTCTGCAGATTGCGCGCGCTCTTCCGGCGGCGCCATCATCGGGCAGCGAGACGCGGGTGATTCCTGTCGTCGGCTCGGTCGCTGGCTCATTCGGTTCGTTCTTCCGCACCGCGATCCAGTTCTATAACCCATGGCCCGTCACGATCGCCGCGAACTTGAACTACTGTCCAACAGGCACCGCTCCATGTACTGCGACGGGCTTCAACATTGCGCCGGGGACTGTTCGCGTATTTTCAGACTTCCTGCCGGAGATCGGTCTTTCGGGTCTTGGCAGCGTCGACGCCGCATTCACTGGCGGCTATCCAGTCGCGGTCGTGCGGATCTTCAATGACGCCGGCAGCAAGGGGACGAGCGGGATGACGGAGGAGCCCGTGAGAACGGCGGAGGCGATCGGACCGGGGGAGAGCGGCGTGCTGATCGCGCCGCCGGAGCCATCGAAGGCGCGATTCAACATCGGCGTGCGCATCATCGGCACCAATGCATCGATGCTCATCACCGTGCGTGACAAGGACGGGGTGCAACGCACGGCCGTGCCGAAGGCGTACAACACCGTCCCCAACTTTTTCGAACAGGTCAGCGCAAACGCGCTCGTCGGATTGACGCTTCGCGACAATGACACGATCACCTTCACGATGAATTCGGGCACTGTGATCATCTATGGGTCGACGACGGACAATGTTTCGCAGGATCCGAGCCTGCAATACGCGAGGAAGGTTGGCGGGTTGTGAGCGTGACTGCCGATCGTGCGCAACGACGGTCACGCCAGGTCGAAGGCTTCAATAGCCCAGCAGCGCTTGCTGGACCTGAGTGCCCATTCCGGGCGACGCGGTGCCATTCCAATCGGCAATGACGCGCGGGCCATTACAGTCACCGGGATACCACACCCACGCGGTCCACGACATCCCGTGAGCGTCCATGTAGGGGATCAATTGCGCGACGTATGAAGTCCCGCATTCATACTGCCCGAATTCGGTGGCTACAACGGGATCTGTCGCTGTCAGGAATCCGAAACCGGCGTCCCAGTTGGCCGGCTGCTTTCCCGCTTTGTCGTAAGGATGGGTCGCGTAAGCAATATTGGTCCCCTGAATCCGATGCGTCGAGACACCGGACAGGTCATACGCGAAATCCAATCCGCCGATCAGGACGATGTTCTGCGCGCCTGTGCCGCGAACGGCGTCGTAGAGCTGCTGCATTCCGGCGGCGACGAAGCTTCCAGTATTGCCGCCGTTCTGCCAGATGGACCACGGAATGTCATGCGGTTCGTTGTAGAGCTCGAAAAGCACGCTGGGGCGATTTGCATAACGGGCTGCGACCTGCTGCCAGAAAGTAATCGAATTGAGATCGGCCATCTTCTGTTGACCAGGGTTGCCTGTTGAAAGGTCTCCTGCGTCGGACAGATGAAGGTCGAGAATGACGTAGATCTTTGCTGTCTCAGCAGCGAAAAAAAAGGAACAAAGCGGGTTGCAATAGTTCGGATGGATTTTCGCCGCAGCAGAAAGCCAGCAATCCTGATTACGAGAAACACGAACGGCGTGAACATGCCAGGCATCAGCCATGAGCTGAAAGTCGGATGCAAAAATGTGAATGCCAGTGCAGCCGAACGCCAGGGTGCTTTGATCGACGCCATGAAGGTGAACGGTCTGTCCGCCAGCGTTGACGATGTGGTTGCCAACGACCGACAAAGGCGCGAGAGCAGCTTGCCCGGGAGGCCGCACGGCGCGGCGGCGCACGGCGAACGCGTTGAACGCACAGGCCAGCAACGCAATGATTGCAAAGGTTCGAACGAACGTGATCACTAGAGCGCCTGGCGTTCCCCGCTCAGCCGCGCCGTGATTTACGCGGCGGGGAGCGAACGACGAACATGATACGCCGAACACGGCAGCGAACCGCACGGCGCCGGCTGCGATGTTTGGCTCTTAGGAAGTGACCCTCTCCCACGAGTCGCGGATCGTCTGGAGATCCTCGGCGGATGATAAGTAGAACTCGAGGTGGCCGCACGAGGTGCAGGCGTATGTGTCCTGAGCGCTGGTCTTACCGAAAACCAGGCTTGGTTTCAGTGTGACCTTCTCGTTCTGCAGCGGGTGCCCGGCGTGACGATAGACATCGGTGCTATTACAGCGGGAGCATGTACCGTTCCTCATGTGGCCTCCTTGATGTAGTGCTGAACGTGACGGGTCGAAGCACAGTAAAGCAGCGGTTCACGCCCGGTGCAAGCGCGAGTTGGCGACGACTCTCACCATTAAGCGAAGTTGATCCTCTCAGTCTTACGAGATAACTCTCGAATCGCGGCCGGAACGCCGACACGCGCCCAAGAAATGTGAAAGCGAGTCTGGCTGCCGGGCGAGGAGTTGAACCTCGATCTCCGCGTTCAAAGCGCAGCGTCCTACCGTTGAACGACCCAGCAAAACTTGGAGACGTCGACGGGATTCGAACCCGTGTAAACGGTTTTGCAGACCGTTACCTGGCCACTCGGTCACGACGTCTTTCTTGCTTGGGAATGAAATGCGATGCCGGAGGCTACTCAGAGCCTCAACAGCAGGAACGTTGCAGGAACGTCAATCCGATCATTTCGAGACGAAGAGTAAGGGTGCGATGCATCTCGTGTCAACCTGCCCAGCATTCTTCGCCCAACGGGATGGCCACTCAGCGTGCCTCACACGGCAGAATAGCTGACGACGGCCCTCGAGTGGAAGGCGGCAACGAACGGCACGGCATCCGCTGCAGTGGCTAGTTAGACGACTTGTTGCCCGAAGGCCCGGGTGAACCGATCCTACAGCCACGGTGCAGGCATGCACTCGCGAACGGATTTTGCCCACCACGATGAAAGAAGAACGTGCCACACGCGGGACACCGAAATCGATGGTGCCACATCGTGGCGGCAAAGAAAGCCAGAACGACAGGCGTCTCGAGAAGCAAGAGCGTAGACTCGCGACCGCTGATGGTAGCAGCGAGGATACCGACAGGAATGACCGCGCCAAGAGTTCCGGCGACGGCCAACCGACGGGTCCGCAGATTGCTCCAACTATCGTCGTAGTCCACGGTCGTCTAACGGCATTGGCGCTCAGCCGCGCCGTGCCTCACACGGCAGAATAGTCGAACCCGATGTACGGATGGAAGCTGGCGACGAACGGCACGGCATCCGCAGCGCCGAGTTAGACCGCGGCCGTCGGAGCAGTGCGGAGGGCCGCCGCATGTGCCCTTCGAAGTTTCATGAAGCTGAGTTGCCTTCGATCGTCCACTCGGTTGGCTCGATGCCGTATTCGGACTTCGCTTGAGCTAAGGCGAGATGAAGATTCTCGTGCCACGTGTCTCCCACAGGCTCACCCGTTTCAGTGTATCGATAGAAAATGCACGGCTCTGAAGGATTGCCGTCCAGTTCGATTTCGACACGTGAAGGACAAGGCAAGTCTTCGAAAACGTCCTCACCATCCCGAGTTCCGACCCATCGCCGGTGGATTCCGGACTGCAGTACGTTCGTTACGCGGGCGGAGTATTTCACTGCTGCTCGTCTTCCGTCGGGCTAACGTCTTCCTCAGCTGATTACACGTACCATTCGATCGCATTGAACGCGGAATCTCGGCTCCTTGCCGCCAACCAGCTGACCGTGCTGATCTTACTCTGGTCGGAACCGAACTCACTTGTCAGCCTAGTTCGTCGATCGGCCTGCGATAGGCTGATGGGATTCGGCCTAACGCAAGCTGCGATAGGCTGAATGACGAGTCCTCGTCGGTTGTTTCGGCGGACTTACTAGCGGTCATCCGAATGTTGCCCCCAGCCAGAGACCGGTTTTAACTTTTCTTCGTCGCCTTCGTGCGTGCCTTGATCACCCACCGGTACTTCTTCAAATCGCAACGCCCTTTCGCGTCGAACTCAACCCCCTCCGCCTCCAGCAGCATCCTCTGCAGTTCATGCGAATCGCCGCTCGTGCGCGGGGAGACTTCCCCCTTCGCGTTGATCACCCGATGCCACGGCACCGTACTGCTCGCCGGTAGCGCGTGCATCGCGTAGCCCGCCTGCCGCGCATGTCCCTCCAGCCCGGCAAGCTCGGCGACCTGTCCATACGTCGCGACTCTTCCCCGCGGGATCTTCTTCACCACCGACCAGATCCGTTCGTAATGCGAGCTCATCGTGCTAGGATTGCACACTCCCTTGGGCAGTGACCCGTTCGGAACAAGCGTGTGAATGTGAGTGTTTTTGAGGTTCCATCATGCCCAGAGCCATAGCATCTGCACAGATCGCCTTCGGCCTCGTCGCCATCCCCGTCAAGCTCTTCTCCGCAGCCGAGTCTTCGGAAAAGATCAGCTTCAACATGCTGCACAAGGATTGCGGCAGCCGCGTCCAGCAGCAGCTCTTCTGCCCTAAAGACGAACGGACGATCGATCGCTCCGAAGTCGTCAAGGGCTACGAGTTCGCGAAAGACCAGTACGTCCTCTTCAGCGAAGAAGAGATCAAGTCACTGGAAGAGAAAGCGACGCAGACGATCGAGATCACGGAGTTCCTCCCGTCGACCGAGATCGATCCGATCTTCTTCTCCAAGGCCTACTACCTCGGTCCCGACCGCGGCGGCGACCGCGCGTACTCGCTGCTGTCGAAGGCGCTGCAGGAGACCGGACGCTGGGCGCTCGCGAAGTACGCCGCGCGCGGCAAGCAATACCTCACGATCCTCCGCCCGCTCGGCAAGGGACTCGTGATGCAGCAGCTCTACTATCCGAATGAGATCCGATCGATCGACGAGCTCGATCTCACCGACGCACCGGTAAAGGACAACGAGCTCAAGATGGCGATTCAACTCGCCGAAATGGGCGCGACCGACGAGTTCCATCCGGAGAACTATCGCGACGAGCAGACAGAACGGACGCGGGCACTCATCCAACGCAAGATCGAAGGCGAAGAGATCACCTCGCTGGCGAGCGAAGAGCCGCGCGCGCAGGTCATCGACCTGATGGAAGCGCTGCGCGCGAGCCTCGGCGGCGGATCACGTGGGGCCGCACCTTCGGCGTCGCGCTCCGCGAAGAACGCAGCACCGACGAAGATGCCGATTCGCACCGAGGAGAAGAGGAAGCCGGCGAAACCGGCGGCGCGCAAGGCTGCTCCCGCCGCGAAGTCCAAAGCGCGATAGCATCGCGGCATGTCCTATTCGGTCCGCGAAGTTGCGGCGATGCTCGGCCTGACGCCGGCGCAGATTCGCTCGTTCGCGAATCAGGGTTTTCTTCATCCCGAGCGCGGGACGCGCGGCGAGCTGCTCTTCGGTTTTCGCGATCTCATCGTCTTGCGCACCGCGGGCGAGCTGACGGCCGCGAGCATTCCACCGAAGAAAGTGCACCGCGTGCTCTCGCGGCTCCGCGAGCAACTGCCGGCGGGTCGATCGATCACCGCGGTGCGGATCGCCGCCGATGGTGAGCGAGTCGTCGTCAGCGATGGTGATGCAGTGTGGAATCCGGAGTCGGGGCAGGCGCTGTTCGACTTCGCGGTGTCGGAGATTGCGGCGAAGACCGCGCCCGTTCTTCTGCAGGCAGCGGAGACCGCAGATGATGCCGACGACTGGTACTTCCTCGGCTGCGAGCTCGAGATGACGTCGGTGGAGAAGGCGCGCGACGCCTACGAGAAAGCGATCGCCATCGATCCTCAACACGCCGATGCACGCGTGAATCTCGGACGGCTGTTGCACGAGGCGCGCGCCGCGGCGGCTGCGGCGAAGCAGTATCGCGCGGCACTCGATGCCGATCCCGAGCACGGCGTCGCCTGGTTCAACCTCGGCGTCGCACTGGAGGATCTCGGCAGATTGCACGAAGCGGAGGAAGCGTACGAGAAAGCGATCGAGCTCGATGAGCTGAACGCCGACGCGCATTACAACCTCGCCGGCATTCTCGAGCGGAAAGGCGACAAGCCGGGTGCGCTGCGGAATCTCGCCGCCTATCGGAGATTGCGCGAATGATCGACAGCGCGAGCCCGCAAGCCCCAGAGCCTTCACACCCGAAAGAGCGCCTGCTCTCGCTCGATGCGTTTCGCGGTCTCACGATCGCCGGCATGCTGCTCGTCAATGACCCCGGCAGCTGGAGTTTCATCTACGCGCCGCTCGAACATGCCGAGTGGCACGGATGGACGCCGACGGATCTCGTCTTCCCGTTCTTCCTCTTCATCGTCGGGATCACGACGCACCTCTCGCGCAAGGAGCCGAAGGCGATCCTTCGCCGCGGCGCTCTCATCGTGCTCTTCGGGCTTCTCTTGAATGCCTATCCATTCTTCTGGTGGGGGAAGATCGCCGGCGTTCCCGATCCGGCGTTTCTGCAACGCGTCGCGTATCGCTTCGCACATCTGCGATTCATGGGCGTGTTGCAGCGCATCGGGATCGTCTACACGATCTCCGCATTGATCGCGCGTTCCGTGACGGCGTGGCGTCAGCGCGCGATCGTGATCGCAACGATCCTGATCACTTACTGGGGCGTGATGTTGTGCGCACCGCTCGAGCCGCCCGACGTCACGATGGCCGCGCGCGTCGATCGCCTTCTCCTCGGCGCGAATCACATCTGGTCGAGCACGAAGACGTGGGATCCCGAAGGTCCGCTCTCGACGCTGCCCGCAATCGCGACGGCGCTCTTCGGCATCCTCGCGGGCGAGTGGATCTCGCGCAAGGAGAAGCCGCTGATCGAGCGCATCGCGGCGCTCTTCGGCGCAGGCGCGCTCGCGACGTTCGCCGGCTCGTTGTGGGGCTGGCTCTTTCCGATCAACAAGAATCTCTGGACGAGCTCCTATGTCGTCTTCACCGCCGGCTTCGCCTGCATGGTGCTCGCGACGTGCATGTGGCTGATCGACTATCTCGGGTTCAAACGCTGGGCGAAGCCATTCGTGATCTATGGGCTCAATCCGCTCGTGGCATTCGTCGGCTCGGGAGTCATGGCGCGGACGATCGATTCACTGGTCAAGGTGACGTGGACAGGGGAGAAGACGTCGCTGCATCAAGCGACGTTCGCGCTCTTCTTCGAGCCGTTCTTCCTCGAAAAATTTGCGTCGCTGCTGTGGGGACTCTGCTTCGTGGCGCTGTGGCTGGGCATCCTGACGATTCTCTACCGCCGCAACATCATGCTGCGAGTGTGAGGGGAGTTCTGAGTACTGAGTACTGAGTTCTGAGTTCTGGACCTTGCGACTTTTCAGTGGGTAACTCTGATCCCCCGTCATCCCGAGCGAAGTCGAGGGACCCGGGTGGTGGGGGGCGCGCGACATGAGTTCCGTGCCACACGCCCACCCCGGGTCCCTCGACTACGCTCGGGATGACGGAGATCTGAGCTTGCTCACGCATCGGCAGATACTCAGAACTCAGAACTCAGTACTCAGAACTCAGAACTCGATTCATGTAAACCGAACGTGGGGTTCGCGCGTCGATTCTCTATCATGGTCGCCATGCGCTCGCTCGCTGCTCTCCTGGTCCTCGCGCTCCTCGCTCCTGTTGCCGTTGCTCAGGAGCATCATCACCAAGCCGGTTTTTCGTTGGAAACGCCGGAAGCGATTCCCGTTGCGCCGACCGGCGTCACGCGTACCTACACGTTGACCGCGAAGCAGTGGGCGTTCACATTCTCGCCATCGCCTTTCGTCGCCAACGTCGGCGACACGGTTGTCATCAACGGCACGTCGAGCGACGTGCAGCACATCTTCCTGATGGAGCGTTATGTCCTCGGCTCCGGCCTCAAGCTCGACAAGGGAACGACGAGAAACGTGAGCTTCACGGCAGATCAGGCAGGCACGTTCCTATTCATCTGCAATCAGTCTTCGTGCGGCGCGGGGCACTCGACGATGCAGGGCAACTTCGTCGTGACGGCCGCAGCGGTGCCGGCGATCTCGAGCGTGCAGCCCTCTTCCGGAACCTCAGGAACAACGGTGACGATCACCGGCACGAACTTCGTCAGCGGCGCGACGGTGAAGTTCGGATCGGTGGCGGCGTCGAGCGTGACGGTGCAGAGTGCGACGTCGATCATCGCCACCGCACCCTCGCAGGATCCAGGTTCGGTCAGCGTGACGGTCACGAATCCCGATGGTCAGAGCGCGACCTTCAACAGCTTCACGTATGTGATCCCTGCGCCGTCGATCAGTTCAGTAGCTCCAACATCCGGCCCGAGCAACGGAGGCACGTCGGTACAGATCAGCGGGAGCAATTTTCAGAACGGCGCGTCCGTGACGATCGGTGGGAAGGCCGCGCAGGTGATCAGCATCGGCGCGTCCTCGATCACGCTCGTGACGCCTGTCGCCGTTGCCACTGAGCAGCAGACGATTCCGGTCGATGTCGTGGTGAAGAATCCCGACGGCCAGGTGGCGACTGCCACGCAAGCCTTCCGCTACACGGCGCTTCCGTTGTCCGTGACGACGGTGACTCCTGCGCGCGGATCGAATCAGGGCGGTTCCTTCGTCGCGATCAGCGGCACCGGATTCACATCGGCACTTTCAGGCGCTTCAGTGACGTTCGGCGGTGTCGCGGGCACGAACCTGGCGGTTGTCGATGCGGCAACGCTGACGGTCACTGCACCTGCGCACGCAAACGGCGCGGTCGATGTTGCGGTGACGATGTCCGGGCAAACCGTCACCGCGCATGCGGCATTTACGTTCGAGGATACGCCGCCGCGACGCCGGACGGCGAAGCACTGACGCCATTCATCTGACGGCCGTAGATCCAGTAGAAGAGGGGCGAGGCCATCACGGTCGTGAGGATCGCCATCAGCACCATGATGGTGAAGAGCGTCGACGTGATGAGTCCGCGCTCCAGTCCGATGTTGAGGATGATCAACTCCATCAGTCCTCGCGCGTTCATCAGCGTGCCGATCGTCCATGACTCGCGCCACGGCTCGCCGGTCGCACGTGCGGCGAGCGCGCAGGCGACGCCTTTCCCCGCGATCGCGAGCAGGATCACGACGCCGGCCAGACGCCAGATGGCGGCCGAGTTCAGAAGACCGACCTGCGTATTGAGCCCCGAGTAGGCGAAGAAGACGGGAACGAGCAGCGCTCCCGTCACGAGGCCGAACTTCTCCTGCACGACTTCCGCAAAGCGGCCGCGCGGCATGCACGTGCCGCAGATGAATGCGCCGAACACCGCATAGATCCCGATCGCGTCGGTGGCCCACGCGCTGAGCATCACGACCATCAGCATCATCGTGGCTGCCGTCACGCTGAGCTCACCCTTCGCATCCACCGCACGCTCGAAGCGCGCGAGGAGAGGCTTGAAGAGATAGACCATTGCCAGGACGAAGACCGCGCCGCCGAAGATGGCGGCAATCGCGATCGACGAATCGGACTTCACCGTGGCGAGATGAACGCCAGGAGGCACCACGCCATCGCGTCATCGAGCGATCCCGCTGCGAGGCTCACCGTTCCGATGCGCGTCTTCGAGATCCCGCGCTCGTCGAGAATGCGCGCCAGCATCGGGAAAGCCGTGATCGACATTGCGGCGCCCATGTAGAACGCCCCCATGAGCCGGGAGATATGCGGCGTGAAGAAGCCTGCATTGCTGTTGAGATTGAGCGCGAGGATTGCACCAAGCGTAAACGGAACGACGATGCCCGAGGCCGAGATCGCCGCCGCGCTCTTCAGTCTTCCTCGGATCAATCCCGTATCGAATTCGAGTCCGACCATGAACATGTAGAGCACGAGTCCGATCTGGCTGATCGCGTACAGAATCGGCATGCTGGCCTTTGGAAAGAGCCAATGCTGTGCAGAAGGAGCGAGCGCGCCGAAGAGCGATGGACCGAGGAGGACGCCGGCGATCATTTCGCTGACGACTTGCGTCTGTCCCGCGAAACGGCCGAGCCAGCCAACCACACGACAAACCGCGAGGATGACCGTCAACTGTAGAAACAGTTTGAGAACGAGATCGAAATTCGACACGATTCGCCGATTCTAAGGGAGATCCGATGAAGAACGCCGCTGTCGTGATTGCACTGCTCACCGCCCAACTATCCGCTGCACCGGTGCGCAAAGTGGAAGCGACCTACACCGCGACGGTCGCCAACATCCCGGCCGGACTCGACAAGCTGGATGTCTGGATTCCGCTGCCTGTCTCTCGCGGCTCGCAGGACGTGACCGCGGTGACGATCGATTCGCCCTTCAATTTCAAGCGCTATCACGAGAAGGAGTTCGGCGACGAGTACGCGTTCGCGACGATCGAGCATCCTCCTGCCGGCGAGCTCACCGTGCGCGTGCACTTCACGGCGGAGCGCCGCGAGATCACGATGTCGGCGATCGCCGAACAGAAAGCGACGAAACGCGAGCTCGAGCGTGCACTGCGCGCCGACAAGCTGGTCACGCTGTCTCCGCGCTTGCGCAAGCTGGCGGCCGAAGTTACCGCCGGCAAGACAACGCCGATCGAAAAGGCGCACGCGATCTACGACCATCTCCTGGCGACGATGAAGTACGACAAGACGACGCCGGGCTGGGGGAAGGGCGACAGCGAGCGAGCGTGCGACATTCGCGCCGGCAACTGCACCGACTTTCATTCGCTCTTCATGTCGCTCGCGCGAGCGAAGGGCATTCCTTCGCGCTTCATCATCGGCTTTCCGATGACCGCGAAGGACGGACAGGTGAAGGGCTATCACTGCTGGGCGGAGTTCTATGTGAAAGGGAAGGGGTGGATTCCGGTCGATCCGTCCGAGGCGTCGAAGTCGGGCGATCCTGCGGTCCGGTCGTATCTCTTCGGCAATCTCGATCCCGATCGCGTGCAGTTTACGATGGGGCGCGATCTCGTGCTCGAGCCGCGTACCGCGCAACCGCTGAACTACTTCATCTATCCGCACGCTGAGGCGAATGGGCAGGAAGTTGGTACGCCATCGATCGCGCTCGAGTTCAAGGATGCGGGCTGAGCGCATCCGGCAGCGCGCTTCACCGATCGATGTAGTAAAGGCGGATCGATTTCCCGATCCGCCGCACCGGCGTGTAGGCGTCCAGCCACGCGTAGGGCTGGCCGAAGTCCTGACCATTCGTCGTCATCAGTGCCTTCTGCGTCTCGCTCACCGCGATCCAGCCCGTTCTGTGTTCATAAGGCGGCAGTCCCTCGCCATCGATGTGGTGTTGTGCCAGATCGATGCTTCCGCTCCATACGATGAACACGTGACCGGGATGCCATCGTGACTGCCATTCGATGAAGCGCATCCAGTCCTGGCCCCAGTCGAGATTGCTGTCGACGGCGATGTGCTCGGGATGTGATCCCGCGGCTTCATTGAAGTAGGCGAGATAGTCGGGATGTGCAGCCGCTCCGCTGATCACGAACCAGAAGGCCGCTGCGGCAGCAGTCCATCGAATTTCCCTTCGCTCGCGAAACAGCGAAGTGAGGGCGAACGCCGCAACCAGCGTCAGAGGCGCATAGACGGGAGCGGCGTGCCGGACGCCGATGTTGATGTGGCCGCGCATGACGAAGAGCAGGATGGCGATACCGATGAGAGCGGGGACGAAGCCTGTCCGCCGCCGCACGATGTAGACCAGTCCTGTTGCGTAGAGCAGCCAGAATGCGAGCGGCGTCTTGTAGAAGAGCAGGACTGGAAAGTAATACCACCAGCCGCGCATCGAATATTGACCGAAGAGGAACGCGAGACGGCCATCGTGGTTGTATGCCGCGATTGCGCCAATGCCTCCGAAGAATGCCGGAGCGGGCATCGGAACGTGCGTCGCGATCCAGGTGAAACGCGGAGCGCCTGTTGCGATGCAGGCGAGGGCATCGGGATTCGAGGCGGCGATCGTGTCGAATGAAAACCGATAACCAGCCCAGATCACGAACGTCGTCACCACGACGACGATTGGCGCGGTTGCGCCAATTCTCCGCCATTCGCACCGCTTCGCTCGTGCGGGCACGATGATCAGCGCGCCGAGTCCGAAGAAAGGAATGAACGAGAATTTGCCGAGACAGCCGAGGGCGATGACGAGTCCCAGCTGAATTGCGCGGCTGATGCTGCTGCGCTCGAGATAGCGCTCGAGCACGAACCATCCCGCGGGCAGCATGGCGAAGACCGACATATCCGTGGTCGCCACTCCCGCATGCGCCAGAACCGTAGGGAGAGCCGAAAAGATCGCCGCGGCAACGAGTCCGGTGACATCGTCGAAGAGGCGCCGGCCCCACGCCGCGACCGACACGATCCCCACGATCAGAAAAAGGAGATTGCCAATCCTCGAGAGCGCGACGTTCTTCATGTACGCGTGATCGTGATAGAGCAGCGCATTCCCCCCTTCCAGCAAGCCCTTCGATTCGGGCGCCGCAGGATGTGCGATTGCGAGGGGAAGTGCCTCGAGCACCTGTGCCAGCGGCGGATGATTCAGGTCCAGGGGGTAGGCGCGTCCGGTGAGCCACGCCTGGCCGCTGTTGATGTGCGCCGGTTCATCCGTCGTCGCGCAGAAGATGCGATACGTCGCCGCCACGCGGATGACCGCGATGGCACAGAGAATCGCGAGGATGGTCCGATACTGGCGCGCCGTCATTGCGACGAATGATGCAACACGCGTCCGGGCAGTGAGCCCGTCATCGTCCCGTCCCTCAAAACGGCGGTTCCATTGACGATCACGTTGCTGATCCCTTCGGAGAAGTGATGAGGATCCTCATACGTCGATACATCGCGAATCGTACGCGGATCGAAGACGACGATATCAGCCTTCATCCCAACCCGCAGCAACCCTCGATCCCTGAAGCCCGCGCGAGACGCGGCGAGTGAGGTCATCTTTCGCACCGCCTCCTCCAGCGAGAACAGATGTTCGTCGCGAACATAATGACCGAGGATGCGCGGAAACGTGCCGTAGGCGCGGGGATGCGCGCCGGCATCGCGCATCGCACCGACGACGGCGCCGCTGTCCGATCCGACGGCAATCCACGGCTGTCTCAAGGCAGCTTGCAGGTCGTCCTCCCGCAGTCCGAAGTAGATCGCAATCGGCGACGCGCTGCTCAGCTCGAACAAGCGCAACACCGCCTCGGGCGCCGTCGTGCCGAGGATCCGCGCGATCTCGTCGAGCCGCTTGCGCTCGAGTTGCGATTTCTTCGCCGCAGGCGCGTTCGGCAGGTTGCGGATCAGGATGTTTTTCGGCTCGTCGATGTGCAGGTTCTGCGCAATCCGTGAGCGCGTCGCAGGGTCCTTCAGTGATGCGACGAACGCGAGATAGCCCTTCTCCAGCGCCCATGCCGGAACGATCGAAGTCAGATCGGTCGATGTCGCGGTGTAGGGATAGACACTGGCTTCGATGTCGAGGCCGCTCTTTCGGGCGGCTTCGATCTTCGCGATGACTTCCGGCATGCGGCCCCGCATCGAGCCGCCGGTTTTGAGATGAAAGATGTTCACCGGAACATGCGCTTCGCGGCCGATGCGGAACGCCTCGTCCAACGCCGGCATGATGTCAGCGGACTCGCTGCGCATGTGCGTCCAGTACGCGCCGCCCTGGTTACCCGCGGCCGTGGCGAGTGCGATCAGTTCTTCCGTTCTGGCAAAACGGCCGGGTGGATAGATCAGCGCGCTCGTCAGGCCCGTCGCACCTTCCTTCATCGCCTGGCTAACGATCTGCTGCATCTGCGCGAGTTGCGCTGAAGTCGGAGTCGTGTCAGTGGTGCCGAGGACGATCCCTAGCGGGTTCGCGTCCCCGAGTGAGAACGCGAAATTTAACGCCGAGCCCCCCTGCCCGACCACACGGCCTTCCGCGAGGGTCTCCGCACCATCCTCGAGATGGAGGAGGACATCGAGGTGGT
>CAZKID010000023.1:0-4253 GCA_964552405.1 uncultured Thermoanaerobaculia bacterium | reverse complement strand
CCGGCCGACAGTCAGCAGCTCCTGGTTGGCCAGCACGCGCATGAAGTCGGCGAGCGATCTCCACGTTGCTTCGGGGAAGCCGGGGATGCGTGTGCGATCGATCTCCGCGGCCATCGCGTCGTCGATCGGGCCCGGCGAGTGCCCTTCGCCCGTAACCTCCGTCGTCACGCCCTGCCGCACCTTGCCTTCGAGTCGCGGATCGATGAGCACCGAGCCTTCCGAGTGGCCGAGGAGGTCGATGAAGCCGGGTGTCACGGCCTGGCCGCGCGCGTCGATCGTCGCTGCGCCGCTCTTGCGGGAGAGGTCGCCGATGGCTGCGATCGTATCGCCACGAATGCCGACGTCCGCTCGGCTGCGAGCCGCACCGCTGCCATCGATCACCTGTCCGTTGCGGATGATCAGATCGAAATCAGGATGTGGTGCCGGAGTCGAAGGCGAATGCGTGCACGCGAGGGCGATGAAAAGCGCCGCGATCCTCATGCAAGCTATTCACCGGTACACGTAGAAGAGCTCGTTCGTCCGGACGAATGCATTCCGCACGAGGGAGATGTATGGCCGCTGGCTCTTGTAGGTCTGCAGCAGCGCGTCCTTCTGCTTCTTCACCTCCGGCGTCAGCGGATACGTCGCCCACGCGTACGAGCGCATGCTTGCCGGCGGGAGGAGCGCCCGGCGCGGCGTGCGGAGGAGCGACCGCGGGATCCGCCCCGCGTGCACGAGGTAGCCGAGGCGATGGGCGTCACTGTGAAGAGATTGCAGAGCGAGGTCGGTGAATGCCGCCGTTGCTGCGTGATCGGAATGCTCATCGAAGTCGACGGGAGCGATGACCATTGTCGGCTTCGCGATCTCGATCACTCGCCCGAGATCGAGCATCCCGTGCTCGAAGCGACACGGCGAGCAGGGCGACATTGCTTCCCGAGACGGAACGCGCTCATGCCCGGTGCCGGGGGCGCGTATGAGGGGGGTCTTGTCGTCGAGGATGGCCTGCAAGCCGCGATCGGGATAACCGAGGACGAAGTAGTGATCCGCAGGAACTCCGAGGAGTTGCATCGCCGTGTGTGCCTCGGCGATGCGCGCGTGACCGACGGCCAGGAAATTCGCCGCGGTCGGATCCAGCGTCTTGTTCATGATTCGCGCGGCGAACCGATTGCAGTCGCCCGCCGTCAGGAAGACGACATACACCTCCGCGCCATTGGCCACGGCGTCGAAGGCGTAGCCGGCGGCGCCGATGGCCTCATCGTCGATGTGGGGAGCGACGATGAGCAGGCGATCGTTGCGGCCGGCATGCACGATACGGGGATACTGCTTCACGGTCGCTTTTCCATGCGGATTCCAGGTGAACAACGTCAGAAGCGTGACTATGCCGGCAAGTGACATCGGACGTCCAATAATATGGGGTCAGGTCGAAAGTCGAAACATTTGTCCACCGTGCGTAGCGTTCGAGCGATCGCTCACGTCATTCCCGCCCGGGCTCTCGGCACCGCTGGGCGGCGCCTCTCCCGCAGTGCGTGGGGAGTGAGATGTCACGAGCTATTGCAATTTCGAATGTCAAGAATTTCGAAATTCCCTACTGTGTGTGGATCAATCTTTCGACTTTCGACCTGACCCCATCTACCAGCCGTAGCGTGCTTCCACGAGGAAAGTGCGGCCGTCCATGTTCGGATCGACGCCTGACTGTTCGGCAGCGGGACGCGCGCCGGTCACGTTCGTGAAATCCATTCCGAGCCGCCAGTGCTGTGTGAGCTCATACAGCCAGGCGAGCGTCCACGCGCGGCCATGCTCGCTGTTGTTCTCCGCGATCGAGTGATCGCGCTCGAATGTGGCGAACTGATCGACGCGCGCCGTCAATCGCGAGCGGCCGTATTTGTGAGACACGAGTGCGTACCAGGCGTGGAAATCCGCCTGAACCCAGCCCCGGCCGCGGCCGCGGAATCCCATGCCCGTGTCGCCGTCGATGAATTCCGACGCGAGGATCGTCGACTCGCGGGATCCCAACTCGCCGCCGAAGAGATGGAATCGTGTTCGCCATGCGTACTGATTGCGATAGAGATTGCGATCGCCGCGATTGTCGAGCCGTACGAACTGAATCATTCCGCGCTCGGGGATCGAGTACCGGACGCGAGTCGCGAAGCCGGTGCGGCCGTCGAGATCGCGGCCGAAGGGGAGGGTGCCGTCGCGGCGCTGATCGAGGAACATCTTCGGATTGCTGAACGAGAAAAGCGGGGGCAGCGGCAACGCTTCGTCATAGGTCGTGACGCGGCTCGAGATTGCCCAGCCGCGCCATCCGAGCAGCGTGCCCATCGTGTCGTTGCCGCGAAACGCGGTGCCGGCAATCGTGATCGCGGAGAGCGAAGGAAACTCGTGCCGGTACTCGAGCTCTGCGCCGATCGGCCGCACTTCGTGCGCCATCCAGCTGTTCACCGCGGAGAAGGTGATGGCATACGGTGAAGTCCAGAGGTTGTCTCGGTTCTCGCGCGAGGTCGGAAGGAAAAACTGTCCTGCCTTGAGTTGAATCTGATCGTGAGTGAAGGTCTTGCGCACCGCCACGTACGCCTCGGCGACACCCGCATGATCGAGCTCGCGATCGTGCCGCCCGATCCCGTGCGCGTGAAGGTCGAGCCAGGACGTGGGGGCCCAGTCGAGACCGAGTTGCGCTTGCGCGAATGGACCGTTGCGGCTTTGATCGAGGCGGCCGAAGCCGCCGGCGAGCCAGCTTCGAGGGCCTGTTGCATAGACGCCGCCCCCGGAGAGGAAGCCTGAGACTCGCAGCGTCTGGGCGTGCGCGGTCAGGCAGAGAAAGACAATCGCGACGCCCCTAACCACCCGCTGCATTCGAGTATTGTAGGACAGGCGAGGGCGCCTTTTACCACTACTTGTGTGCGGCGGCGTCGGCCAGCACTTTCGTCACCATGAACTCGCGCTGCAGCGCGTGATCGCCATAGCCTTCCTGCGTGATGAACTTGAAGACGACTTCCGCGTCAGGAATCCCGGCCGGAAACTGATCGCGGTTGTAGATCCAGCGCTCGACGGTTCCCTTGGCAATCGGGGTGGGCGCGATCTGCTCGATGTTCTTGTTGTCGACGGCCATCGCGTGCCAACCGGAGGAGGCGAGGCTGTCACCGCGGTCGACGGCCGCCTTCGGCGCGGCGGAATCGCCGACGCCGGTCGGTCCGCCGATGCGCGTCGTCGACTCGCGCGCGGTCAGCGGCTTCTGGCGAATGACCTGCGGTGGCCCGATCAAGCAGAAGACGCGGCCGCGATCCGACAGCGCGCCGCGCTGCTTGCCGCCCGTGAATGTCTCATCGGCGAACGCCACGCGGCGGAGGAACTCCTTGCGAAAGCCATCCTTGTCGTGCCTGCTCCAGAACTGCTCGACGAACTGACGGCGGCTCTCGTTGTCCGTCAGCGCGTGCCAGGCCTTCTTGTCTTCCCCTGTTCCGAGCAGCACCAGCTCGGGGCCGTCGCCCCAATCCTCGATCTTCTGCACTTTCGGCTCGCGTTGTTGAAAGAGCGCAAAGCCGGGATAGACGGAGTCGAACGTGCCCGAGCCCTCGTTGTGCAGCGCGTTGTAGACCTCGTTGAAGGCGCGAACGAAACGCGCATCGAACTTCTGCGGATCGATCGACTTGATCTGCGGCGTGATGTGAAAGAACGTCTCGAGCTCTTCGCGCGAGCGCAACTCGTTCTCCGCCGCGCTATACGCCATCGCCGAGAAGAAATGGAGAGCGGAGATCGCCTGCGTGCGCTGCGGATCGGTGAGCTTCGCGGCGTCGGGGATCGCATCCTGAAGGAGCTTGGCCGCCGCGTCGTACTGCTTCTGCGACATCAGCTGCTTCGCCTGGCCGATCGCTGCATTCGGATCGGCGGCGTAAAGCGAAAACGCGAGTCCTGCGACCACGGCAAACACGACGGATCGCCACATCGGGTCCTCCTTGTGCTCAGGGCTTCAACGGAATCCGAGGATCGCGCCACAGACCTGTCACACGCTGTCCGTAGTCGATTGTAAGCAGGAACCGCGACAGCAGTCGATTGCCGATGCGCGGCATTGCGACGTTGGCGGATTTCGTATCGACCATGCCGAAGTCGGCGCCGGCGATGATTACGTGAGACATTGCGCGCGCAGGTTTTTCCGCGGGCAGGACGAGCGTGTCGGGCAGCGCCGTGTCGACGATCGCTTCGATCGTTCTGCCATCGACGCCGAAGTCAAAGAACCCGGCAGGGTGCCACCCGGGTGTGGGGGCAAGTACCGAAGCTGG
>CAZKID010000022.1:0-25565 GCA_964552405.1 uncultured Thermoanaerobaculia bacterium | reverse complement strand
GGTGCCCGTGATCACGGACCGGATCGTGCGCCGGCTCACGCGCTTCAATCCGGGCGGCGGCGCGACTTCCTGCGTCGCGGTGATCGAGCCGATTTGCTCGAGCGCGAAACCGAGATCGCGCGCGGATTGAAAGCGTTCTTCGCGATTTTTCTCGAGCGCACGGCTGACGATGCGCCGCAGCGGTGGCGGGATGTTCGACGCGGCTGCAGATTGCTCGACCGGATGCGCGTGCAGGATCGCGCTCATCACATCGGCCGAGGACTCTGCATGGAACGGCCGCACGCCGCATAGCATCTCGAAGAGGATCGAGCCGAGCGAGAAGATGTCCGTGCGTGGATCGAGCTGCTGTCCGCGCAGCTGTTCCGGCGACATGTAGTCGAGCGTGCCGAGGATCGCGCCGGGCGAGGTGACGACGTCGGTCGGCTGCCCGCCTTCCGTGTCCATCTGCGAGAGAGGTGCGACCTGCTTCGCGAGACCGAAGTCGAGGATCTTCACACGGCCGTCGCGCGTGATGAAGATGTTCTGCGGTTTGAGATCGCGATGAATGACTCCGCGATCGTGCGCGGCGCCGAGGCCCGCCGCGATCTGGATCGCGTAGTCGACCGCCTTGCGCTGACTGATTCGGGCGGAGGAGGTGAGCGTCGAAAGCTTCACCGTGCCGAGCTTCACCGCCAGCGTTTCGCCTTCCAGCAGCTCCATCACGATGAACGGCGAGCCGTGGTGCGTTCCCGTGTCGAAGACCGTGATGAGATTCGGATGGTTGAGACTGCCCGCCGCTTTCGCTTCGAGCTCGAAGCGGCGCTGCCGATCGGGTTCGTGAGCGATCGACGCAGGCAGCACCTTGATCGCGACGAAGCGATCCATGCGCGGGTCGCGAGCGCGATAGACCTCGCCCATCCCGCCGGCGCCGATCGCCTCGATGATCTCGTAAGGCCCGAGTCGGGTGCCGGCGTCGATCTTCATCGGTCGAGGCTGGTAGGGTACCGCGTCAGGCGTGAGTCGCGGTGAGTGGAATCAGACTCCCGAGAACGAGGAGGACTGATGCATACAGCGCGAACGCGCCCCAGTCGTGTCTCTGAGGCGCGTCGTTTCGTGTGGCGCGCCACGCTGCGACGATTCCGACGAGTGCGACAATTCCGTTGTGCGACAACAGCCAGACGCATGCGACGACTCCAACGATGAGCCAGCGCTGCAATCGCGACAAGCCATGGAATCCCCGGCTGCCGTCCAGTTGCCAGACGGGAATCAGGTTGAAGACGTTGAGGATGGCGCCAGTGTTCGCGACCGCCATCCAGAATGACGAACGAGCTGCCAGAGCAATCGCGTAGCCACCGAGTGTCGCCGCGAGTCCCCACACTGGCCCTGCGAGACCGATCCGTGCGTTCTCTGCCGGCGTGGCCGCCCGCTCTTTTATGCGCACGAATGCGCCCACTCCCGGCACGAACATCGGAGCCTCTGCAGACAGGCCGCGACGTCTCATTGCGAACACATGTCCGATCTCATGAATGTAAATCATGAGGACGATGGCAGCAGCGTAGCCCCATCCCCACGCCTGCCAGTAAACGCCGAGAAAGGCAATTGCCGAGACGAGGGTCGAGACCTTCGTCAATCCGAGGAAAAGAAACTTACCCTTTGTGAGCGCGGCGACGATGAGGACTTTGAGCTTCCAGATGATGGTGCCCGCGGCGCCGAGAGGCCCGAGCAACTTTGCCCAGCGCGAGCCTGGTTTGGGACCGAGCGCGATCTCCGCGTCGCGGGCTTTTCCCGCGTCGGCCAGGCCCTGTTCAATTCGCGCCGCGATTGCAGCGTATTGACGTGATGACTCAGGCATCAGCGGCAGCATCTGACGCCAGAGAGCGACCGCGCCGTCGTACTCGTGCGTTGTAGCTTTGCTGTCCGCCTGCTCCGACAATGTGCGGAGCTGCTCGCGATGAATGAATGACTGACATGAAGGACAGATCGTGAGAGCCGTCGGAACGCGCTGCGAACAGCCATCGCACGAGACCGTGCGGTCTTCGATCAATACATCAGACATTGGGTGCCGCTGGTGGAGCGATCGTGAACGGGCCGCTGATCGAGATTTCCACTTTTCGATTGATCTTCCACGCTTCGCAGAGGCCGAAAGCGATGATGATCCAGCCGATGATGTTCGAGGCACCTGCAGCAAAGGGAGCGATCGCGGCGATGAGGAAGATTGCCGCGATGCCAAGGAGAATTTCACCGGCATGGATGCCGTCGCCGGCCTTCTTGTCTTTGGGGGCCGCTGTAGCCTGGGATGCTGTCTTCGATTCCGCGTCGTTCATGAACTGCTGAACGACATCGGGCGTGTAATTGCCGGCGATCGCCGCGTAGGTGAGGAAGATGGCGAGGAGTTGGTAAAGCCATCCCCCGCGGCGCTGGGAGCCCCAGCGAACGGCGCGACCGACACCGATGCCGATCGCGATCGAGATAATGCCGATCTCGTATCCCGTCATTGTTCGCACGCCCCACCATAGAAGCGCTCCGCCGATCGCCACGCCGAAGCCGGCTGCTGACGCTTTCACAAAGCGAACAAGGCCGGATCCGCGATCATCCTCGAGACGCTCGCGGCATGAGGCGCAGAGGATGTCACCATTGATCTCGTAGTAACTCTGTGTAGGCGTGTTCTTGCATGCCGCACAGAGGATCGGCGAATGATCGGCCGCTTCGACGCGGTCGAATTGCAGGTTTGCGATTTCGGACATGGACCACACTCCTTGGCGCGATTGGGCGACCAACGCAAGTGGTTGCCAGGAGATTCCAATCGAGGTTTTCAGGGGCTTCGGGCTTTTCAGTGGGTAATCTGCCGATGACTGAACAGCTCAGATCTCCGTCATCCCGAGCGAAGTCGAGGGACCTCGCGTGTGTGGGAGGCGCGCGACATGATCTTCGTACCGCCCGCCCACCCGGGTCCCTCGACTTCGCTCGGGATGACCGGTTACCGAGAATTAGTCGGAGTTACCCGCTGAATAGTCGCAAGGATTTCAGAACCACGCCGGCTCGCCCATGGGTTCCCCCTCAGAAAAGCCCCGGCTCCCGTACGAACTGCTGCATCGCCCTCACGGTCTTCGGCGAGATCCCTTCCAGAAACCACGTGAGCGCCTCGATCGTGGCCTCGGGAATCGCATAGCGCGTCACGAACTCGACGTCCACTTCATGCTCCGCGCCTGTTGCGTTGCTGAATAGATCGTCGACCGCGCGCTCATTCGGATTGATCACCGCCGCGCCGGGGAGTGCGCTTGCGAATACGTCCTTGCGATACCCGTAGTGTGTGCAAGCCAGGCACGCAACGATCGGACCTTTTTGCTGCAACTTTGAGAGAGCCTCATCGACCCAGTGCTCGATTGCTGCGCGCGTCCTTGTTCCTTCACGATCCTCGGAGATCGTGTCGGCGAGTCCGGGGCAGGCCTGGCTCACGATGCGCGATGCGTCGATCCCGTGTTGCTGCAGGCGCCGCGGATATTCGCCCGCGTCGATCGTCGTCTGCGTTCCGAAGATCAGCGCGACGCGCGCGGCATCGGCATCGAGCTCGCGCAGGAGGAGTGACGCCGCGGTATCCACGATGCCTTTGACCGGGATCGCGGCGCGCGCGAAGTACGGCGTATCGGGCAGCAGTACCGACAACGTATTGCATGCGACATAGATGCAATCGGGATCGAAGCGTTGTGTCACGCTCGTCAGGAAGCGATCGAATGTCTCGAGTTTCGCCTCGCGCGAGGGCATCGCGTTGTAGCCGTAGTCGTTCTCCGGCGCGGCGTTCGCGAACGTCAGCCGCACCGGCTCCGTGAAACCCTGCGTGCGCACGTAACGCTCCGCGTAGGCCACGACGGAGAGTCCGCCGACGCCCGAGTCGGTGATCACGAAGTGCATCACGGTGCCTCGAGCTCGAAGCCGCCCGTCATGAGCTCGATGAGGATCGGCACGTGACGATCCTTCAGGTCGTACAGCGAGGCGTCTTCGAGCTCCCAGGTCACGAGCGTGAGATTTTGTTCGGTGGCCCAGGTGCCCATCGAGCCCGGCGTCGGATAGCCGATCTCCGTCAGGAGAGGCAGTCCGCAACGCGACGCAAGTTGGCGGCCGAGGCGAGAGTTGCCGGCGTCGTCAACACAGGCGAGTGCGGTGTGAATGCTGATGACCGCGCGCGGTTTCAGCGAATCGAGCAGCGAGAGCAGCGCGATGGTCTCCGGTTCGGAGGCGGGCCGTTCGCCGGGACTCAGTGCGATGTCGCGCGTATCGTTCGCACGGGTCTTGTAGAAGACGGGATCGGGACTCCAATTCGAAGTCGGGAAGTTGCGGTTCAGATCGACGCCGCGCGCATTGCCTCGCGTGCCGCGAAGCAGACCGTCAGGATTGCCGCACAGAATCACGGCCGCCTGCAGACTTCCTTGCGGCAGACATCGCAGCGCTTCGGAAACCACGACGGTCGTCTCCGCCTCGTCTCCATGAATCGCAGCGAGAATCATCAGCCCCCTGTTTTGCGATTCGGGAAGATAGACGTGCAGCGGAGTGCCTTCGAGCGACGCGCCATACGGTGAGCTCGCGTGGCGGATCGTTCCGCGATCGCGTCGCTCGACGAGTTCACGATTCATCGGTCCTTTCCTGCGCGCGCATCATGCCACGTGGAGCATCGTTACTTCCTGCCGAGAATGTCGAGGAACATCGACTCGACGCGTTGCTGATCTGCGCCGACGGCGACTTCGATCATCGCGCCGTTCGGATCCTCGATCGTGCGGCCCTGCGACGCTCCATCGGTGATCACGCGAACGCGCATCGGCTCGACGTTGACGACGCTTTGATCGAGGAGAGCTGCGGCGGTCAGCGTGTCCCAGAAGTAATACTGAAACGCACCGTCGCGCGGGAGGACGAGCTGCCACGCCTGTGCGGCGAGTTGTGATGCAGCGGATGGTTGGGCTTCGAGGCGCTGGACGAATTTCTCCGTGAGCGGAACGTGGTTCGTCGCGTCGAGAGCGATGAGTGTCACCGGAACGCCCGACGCGATGACGTCCGCGGCAGCCTTCGGCTCGTTGTAGATGTTCCACTCAGCCGAGCCGTCGTGACCTTTCTCGACGACGTTCCCGGGAACGCGCACTGCGCCGCCCATGACGTAGATCCTGGTGATGTGGTCCTTGATCGACGGATCGAGCTTCAGGGCGTCCGCGATGTTGGTGAGCGGGCCGGTTTCGAGAATGACGAACTTCCCCTTCGAGAGCACCGAGACGAGATGATGAGCCGCATCTTCAGCGATGACCGGATTGCGATTCGTCGTGATCGCATTCGTCATGGCGCGGGTTTTCAGTGCTCGCTCCGCGTCCTTTCGCCAGTCCGCGGGAAACGGATTGGTTCCCTCCGAATGGCCCTGCGCGATCGTGATGTGGTCGCCGCCGAGACGATCGAGCCAGAGCTGGGTCGCGCGCGTGGCTGGTTCGAGATAGGAGTCGGCGGGACAAATCGTGACCGCATGGAGCCGCGCGGTGCGCGACTTCATCAGCAGCGACATCGCGATGAGGTCGTCGACGCCGCCGTCGTGATCGATGACGACATCCAGCGGACGCGTGTGCGCGCAGCCGGTTGCAAGTAGAACTGCGAGGATCGAGACGATCGTTGACGCGCGCATGCGGATGAGAATCTACCGCACTTATGGAGTGGCCGCCCCACCGGAATCCGGATCGACAGTAAGCTGTCCGTGTGAAGCCGCTGGTGACGGTCATTCTGCCGACGTACAACTGGAGCAGCGTCTTGCGGTATGCGATCGCCAGCGTGCTGGGGCAGAGCTTCACCGATTTCGAGTTGCTCGTGATCGGAGACGGTTGCACGGATGATTCCGAACAGGTCGCCGCCGAGTCGGGCGACGCGCGCGTTCGCTGGATCGGCCTTCCGCAGAACTCGGGACATCAGAGCGTGCCGAACAACGAAGGGCTGCGTCAAGCACGCGGCGAGCTCATTGCGTATCACGGGCACGATGATCTCTGGCTGCCGCATCACCTGGCGGTGATGGTCCGCGCGTTGGAGCCGGAACGTGCCGGCTTCGCACACTCACTCTGTATGTCGGTGCCGCCCGGCGCGGATGCTGGCTGGATTGTCATTCCGCAACCAGAAGCCGGTTCGTATGCCCCGCCGCTGTGCGTCATGCATCGGAAGAGTCTGACCGACAGGATCGGCGGGTGGCGCCACTATCGTGAGCTCGGCGTTACTGCTCCCGACCACGAGCTCCAACGCCGCATCGCGGCTTCCGGCGCAGCACCCACCTTCGTGCCACGGCTGACGGGGATCAAGTTTGCGGCGAGCGCGCGGCGCGATGTGTATCGCACGCGCCCGCATCGGGAACAGGAAACATGGGCAGCGCGGATTGCATCCGATCCCGAGCTCGAGCTGCACCTGCTTGCACAAGCCGTTGCGTCGCGCAGCGACTTGATGGAGAGCTGGTCGTATCGCGAGTTGTCGAGAGGCTTTCTACGGCAGACTGTCCGCCGCACGCTGAAGCGCATGCGTGTGGGCCGTGGATCCATCGACGCTGTGCGCCGGTACAAAGGACTGTAGTGGCGGGAGGTCATTGATGTTGCCTGCAGCACGTAAGGACGGACAGCTCGTGACTCGCGAGTGGCAGTTCGTGCAACAGCCCATCGATGGCGTTGCGTCGTTCGAAGTGCGGCATGTCCCGCGCGACCATGGCGTGATCACGGAGACGTACCGGCCGGAATGGGATCCCAGCGGCTTGCCGATCGTTCATGTCTATCAGTCGCGTCTCTATCCGGGCGCAATCGGTGCGTGGAGCTGCCACGCGAAGACGGTCGACCGGCTCTTCGTCAATCATGGGCATCTGAAGATCGTGTTGTACGACGGACGCGAGGAGAGCGCGAGCCATGGCCGCATCATGGAACTGCATGCAGGAGATGCCCGGCCGACGTTTCTGCACATTCCGATCGGGGTGTGGCATGGAGTGCAGAATGTCGGCGTGACCGACGCGATGATGCTCAACTATCCCTCGCGCGCCTACGACTACGAGGATCCTGATCATTACCGGTTGCCGTGGGACTCGCCTGAGATTCCGTATCGTTGGGTTTCGAGCTCAGGATCGCGGCTGCGCAGCGATCACGATTCGTGAGCCTGCTCACAGCCGGGACCAAATGATGGCATCATCTTTTGACTATGTCCGGCACTGGTGCGCCCGCGCCTGATTTCCGGGCGATCTTCGAGTCGACGCCCGGGCTCTATCTCGTGCTGTCCACCGAGCTGCGGATCATTGCGGTCAGCGATGCCTATCTCCGCGCGACCATGACTCGCCGCGAAGACATCCTTGGGCGCAGGCTCTTCGACGTGTTTCCCGACAATCCGGATGATCCCGCGGCCACCGGCGTGGCAAACCTTCGCTCCTCGCTCGAGCGAGTGCTGCGCACGGGAGAGAGCGATGTCATGGCCGTGCAGAAATATGACGTCCGTCGTCCGGAGCCGGAAGGAGGCGGGTTCGAGGAGCGCTATTGGAGCCCGGTGAATTCTCCGGTCCTTCTTCCTGAGTCGAGGGAGATCGCCTACATCATTCATCGGGTCGAGGACGTCACGGAGTTCATGCGCGTCCGGCAGTCGAACGAGATCCATCAGGTGCGAGCCGAGAGGATGGAGGCGGAGGTCTATCTCCGCGCGCAGCAATTGCAGGAAGCCAATCGCCGTCTGGAGCAGGCTAACCAGGAGTTGCACCAGGCCAACGAGCGTGTGCGCGAGCTCGATGAGTTGAAGAGCGCTTTCTTCGCAAACGTCAGCCATGAGCTGCGCACGCCGCTGACCCTCATCCTCGGTCCCGCCGAACAGCTGCGCCGCGGTGGACTCCTGGCGCCGCCCGATGTGCCGAGAGTCAAGACGATCGAGCGCAATGCGCGCTTGCTCCTGCGCCATGTGAACGATCTGCTCGATGTCGCGCGGCTCGAAGCGGGACGCATGGACCTCCGCTACTCCGAAGGGGACCTCGCAGAGCTATTGCGCGAGACAGCCGCTGCCTTCGCGCCGCTCATCGAGACGAAGAGGATCGCGATCTCGATCGATGCCCCCGCTTCGATGCGGGCGCAATTCGATCCCGAGAAGATCGAGCGCGTCCTGATGAACCTCCTCTCGAATGCGACGAAGTTCGTTCCGGATGGAGGAAGGATTCACTGCCTCCTTTCGAACGCGGGCGCATTCGCGGAAATCACGATCGAGGACAGCGGGCCGGGGATTCCTGCCGAGATGCGCGAGCTCGTGTTCGAACGGTTCCGGCAACTCGATGCCGGGCCCGCACGCCGCACGGGGGGGACCGGGCTTGGTCTTTCAATCGTGCGCGAGTTCGTCGAACTGCATGCGGGGCGAGTCGTCGTTGCGGAGTCGATGTTGGGTGGCGCTTCGTTTCGCGTGACGCTACCGGTCACAGCGCCGGATGGCGTCGAGGTCGCGCGAGGTGTGGACAGTCGCTCGATCGTCTCTCCTGAAACCCCTGCCTCGGGCGCTTCGTCTGCTCGTCCATTCGTCGCGGCACGAAACGACGGTCCACGAGTGCTGATCGTCGAAGACAACGCAGAGCTTGCAAGCTATCTCGGAGAGCTGCTCTCGGATCGTTATCAGGTGAGCATCGCGCAGAACGGCGCCGAGGGTTTGGAGCTGGCCTTCGTCGTCGGTCCGGATTTGATCGTGAGCGACTTGATGATGCCCGAGATGAGCGGAGAAGAGTTGCTGCGCTCCATCCGGCAAACCAGCCGTCTGCGAAACGTGCCGGTGCTGATGCTCACTGCGCGCGCCGACGACGAAACAGTCGTCAGAATTCTGGAAGCGGGAGCGAGTGATTACCTTCGCAAGCCGGTTTCCGCGGACGAACTGAGAGTGCGCGTTGCGCATCTGGTCGACATCAAGAAGACGCGCGAGATTCTTCAGCGCGAGCTCGAGAGCCAGACTGTGGATCTCGACTCGCTCGGCGTGGAGCTGCAACAGGCACTCAGCGAGTTGCGGCACAGCGAACAACTGTTGCGCGATGCGCTGAACGATGCCGAGTCGGCGAATCGCGCGAAAGACGAATTCCTGATGGTGCTCTCGCACGAGCTGCGCACGCCGCTCACCGCCATCCTCGGCTGGGCCGAGACTCTGCGACATTCGCCCGGCGAGCTCACCACGATGGGGATGGATGCCATCGCGCGCAGTGCCAGGCTTCAATCTGAGCTCGTCGAAGAGATTCTCGATGCGACGTCACTGCTTCGGGGAACGATGTCTCTGCGACTGCAGAGCGCTCCGCCAATCGAGTTGGTGCGTGGCGCGGTCGAGGCGCTCCAGCCGGCCGCGAATGCGAAGCAGATCGACGTGAAACTCACGGTGCCGGATGCGGCGCACAGCGTCATGGTCGACCCCGGCCGCCTGCATCAGGTCATCTGGAATCTGCTGGCGAATGCGATCAAGTTCACGCCCGCCGGTGGTGCGATTCACATTGTGCTCGAGCAGTCGCCCAGTCATACGCGGCTCGTCGTGTCGGACAACGGCGAAGGGATTGCTGGCGATGTGCTGCCGTTCGTGTTCGATCGTTTTCGTCAGGCCGACAGTTCCAGCACACGCCGTCATGGAGGATTGGGCCTCGGCCTCTCGATTGCGCGTTCGATCGTCGAGCTCCATGGCGGGACGATTACCGCACAGAGCGATGGCGAAGGCCACGGTGCGCGATTCGAGTTGTCGATCCCGATAGCTCTCGAGCTGCCGATGGCCGAGCCGGCAGCCGTGAGCACGGAGTCAGCGGAGCTTCCTGATCTCTCCGGCCGCAGCATTCTCCTCGTCGATGACGAAGAAGAAACGCTGGCATTTCTTTCGACGTTTCTCCAGCGCTGCGGCGCCGATGTGCGTTGCGCAACGTCAGTGCGCGACGCACTGCGCGAGATCGGCGAGAGCTCGCCGGAAGTTCTCGTGACCGACATCGCGATGCCCGAGGAAGATGGATTCGCGCTGATGCATCGCATTCGCGAACGGCGCCCGCGCGTCGCGATTGCGCTCACTGCCTTCGGCCGTCCCGGCGATCGCGATCGTTACATGCAGTCCGGCTTCAACCAGTACCTGACGAAGCCGATGAATCCGCTGGAGATCGCCAGAATCATCCAGGCGAGCTGAGAGGCTTCTAGTGGGGGACAGGCGCCCTTGCCTGTCCAACGAGCCGACAGGCGAGGCACCTGTCGCCCCAACGGAAACAGGGCGCGCGGTTTCAATGCTTCACGGTACGGCGCCGTGTCCCAGCGGCCGGCGAGCCCAGCGTGAACTGAAGCACGCCCGCCGCTGATGCCGTCCTGTTGCCGCTCGCGCTCTGGTCGACATGCACTACGCCGTCCGTGAGCGTGACCGAATACCGAGCATCAGGTACGACTCCCATCAGTGTGTGCGTGACCGTGCCGGAGCCGGAGACGCGATACGAAGTCGACGTGATCGGAGAGGGCACCTGGCCTGACTGATTGTTGAAAAGCGCGATCACGCGCGAACCGCTCTGCGTGATGTCGGCCCCGATCATCTTGTTGTCGAGCGATGTGATCTGTGTCGTGACCGGCTCCGTGAGACCGCTCGATCCAGGCTGCAGCACAGTGAGAAACGGGATGAACAAAGGATTCTGCGGATCGCCGACTTCGATGCGGAACGTGGCGACGTTCGCGCCGAACGGAACGCATCCGGGGACAGTTCCATCGCACGGATCCGGATTCGTCCATTCGTCGACGACTTTGAGATCGGCATTCGCCGGGAGTAGTTCCTTGATGAAGAGACGCGACTGCCCATGATCGAGCCGTGCGGTCTTTCCGGTGATCAGGGGCCGCTCCGGCACGTGCCAGCGGAGATGTTTCCTGTACGCGCCCCGCGGGTTGTTCGAAGGCTTCGCCTGAACCTGATCGTAGACGACGAACACGTTCGCGGGACGCAGATAGAGGAAGCTGCGATAGAAGAAATCGAGACGCCGGTTCGGCGTGTCGCTCTGCTCGCCCGCACGGTTGTAGGCGGTCGACAGATCGCTGCGCACGTAGCTGTAGTCCGCGTTCAACTCATCGGCAATGACTTCATCGATGCCCAGCCCAACCTGGCCGCCGCTTCCGGCTTCCGACGTGCTCTGGTAATCGCCGAAGTCATCGAAGTAGAGCGTGTTGTTCAGCGACGCTTCGAGCGCCTGCAGAGAAGTGCCGAGGATGCCGGAACGTCCGTAAAAGGGAGAGCCGCTGCCGCTGGTCTCCGTCTTCCAGTCGGTTGCGCTCACGAGCAGATAGTCGCTCGCGTGCGCGATGAGCAGATGCCCCGCGTCATAGTGCTGATGATCGTCGAACCACTCGGCGCCCATCTTGATCGAGGCCCATGTTGCGTCCGAACCCCAATCGCTGCGCATGATGAAGTACGGAATCGCGCCATTGGTTCCGCCGGGACTATGAGCGCCTTGCGGATAGCTTGGTCCGAAGCCCGTGTAGTACGGCTGCAACGTCAGCTCGATCGATGGACGTGTCGTGAGGGTGTAGTAGAAGTCCGCCCACTCCGGGGCCTTGAAGACCTCGACCTCGGGAATCGTTGCTTCGGCGATCTCCGAGTAGGCGAGATGCTGCGCGGCGGGACCGTCGGCTGTTCCTGCGAGCACGTACGCGAGACGAATCGGCAGCGCCCGCAGAATCACCGCGCCCTGGAATCCTCCCCAGTCCCCCGTGGGATCGATCATGAAGTGGTTCGGGAAGAGCGCGTGCTTTTCTGCGCGGAGAATCTGCGAGAACCAGTCGAGATGCGGAGTCAGGATGTCCTCGCCGGTCGCGCTCTTCACGACCAGCATGTAGTCGATCATCCTGCTGTATTCCTCGGTGCCATACGACCACGCCTGAAAATCGAAGCCGCCTTTGAACGGATTGCCCGTGATGTCGGGCCCGTTGAAGTCGAGCGAGACCGCCGGACGCTGTCCGCCTTCGAAGCACTGCGTGCGCCATGCGCGAGGAATCTTCGATGGTGGAACGGAGGGGGCGGACTTACCGTCGAAGCGGACGCGCGCCCACTCGATCATTTCCTGCGCGCGAGGATTGTCTCCGAACGAGGCGTAGCCCATCAATGCCACACCGTAGAGATGTCCGCCGAAGAAATTTCCGTCGGATGCGTAGCTGTAATCCTGCGCCTGATAGCCGCTGACGCTCACGTCGTCGTAGTAGTCATTCATGAGCGCGACCATCTGCGATTTGAGCGTGGTGCTGAGCTGGTCGTAGCAGTAGTCGTAGATGAAGGCCAGCACCGACATCAGATTGCGCGATGGGTAGTAGTTGTCGGGCCGGATCGGTCCGAGACCGGCCGGAGGGTTGTTGTCGGGATCGCCCTGCGCGCGGATCATTTCCTGCGCCAGTTCGATCAGCTTGTTCGAATAGCGCGTGTCGCCCGTCATCTGATACGCGAACGCCAGCGGGAGTGCCGCGTCGTACCAGCCTTCACCCTGATAGGTGTAGAAGATCGTCCCGGCAGGAGCGTCGTTGCGCGCGGCGTACTTGAATGGATTGATCGAATACGTGGCCAGCGTATCGGCGCGTGCCTTCAGCGTCTGCCAAGTCGGATCGCCTGCATTCTTTTTTGCGATCAGGCGGTTCTTCTCGCTCGCACTGAGCAGCAGTCGCGGATGGGCTGCGATCACAGGATCGGCACGCAGAGTCGTGCGATCCAGTGCGCAGACTAGCGTCAATACCGCGAGGCCGGACCGGGCTGCCAGCTTGAACACGGGGATGAGAGTTTACTGCCTTTCAACCAAGTGAGCGAAGGTACTCCGCGACTTCTGCACACTCCGGATTGTTTGTGATCGTGCGCGACACCTCCGCCCATCCAAGCGGCGTGTTGTCATGCTCTTCATCATGCAGCGAAGAATCGGCACCGTGCTCGACGAGCAGACGAGCCATTCGCAGGTCGCCGTTCCATGCCGACGCGTGCAGCGCGGTGCCGCGAGAGCCGCCAGCGGATCGGGCGTTGACGTTGGCCCCGTGCGCGAGCAGCCATTCGACGAGCGCATAGTGATGAGAATCGACGGCGGCCATCAAGACGGAGTCGCGGCGCGCCACGTCAGGATCGCCGTCAACGAGCGATGCCAGCATTTCGACATCTCCTAATCGCGCGTAGTCCTCGGCTCGTGCCGGTACGCCTCGCTCGATCAGGTGCGCGACGAGTGCCTTGCCACTCGCGCCCAGGCGGCTCATGGAATCGATCGGTGTCGTACCCCAGCGATCCTTCATCGCCGGACTTGCGCCAAGAGCGATCAGACGATCGATTGCGTGAGTCGTGCGCGCGAACGCGAGCAGCGAGCCGCCATTCGGCGTGATGGAGGGCAGCCCCTGCGCGTCCAACAGCTCGTCGACGCGCGAGTCGTCGCGCAGCAGCAGCGCCTCGACGAGACCGATCCGCGCGCCGCGCCGCAGGAGCTCTTCGCGCATCGCGGTGTTATCGCGTTGGATCGTGAGCATGAGCGGCGACCAGTGATCGTATTGATCGTTTCTGCCATTGACGTCCGCGCCGCGCTCGAGGAGAAGGTCGAAGAGATCGCGTTGCCGTGACTCGATCGCGACGTGTAGCGCTTGCGGTCGTCCTCCCCAGAAGGGATGCGGCCCGACCACGTTCACCAATGCCGGAGAAGCATCCAGCGCCGTGCGGACTTTCTCGAGCTCGCCGGTGCCGACGAGCCGGAAGAATGCCTGCGCGATCTCATCGAGCGAGGGTTGCGGTGGTTGTGCGGCCGCAGTTTCGACGTGAGCCTTGAGCTTGCGCCAGCTCGCGAAGCCGTACTCGCGCGCAAGCTCGCGCTGCGCGTCCGCAAGCTTCGCTAGCGGATCACCCACGCGCAGTGCGGACAGACGTTCCTTCGCGGACTTGCGAAGCCATTCGAGATCGGGATGTGAGGGGAGTGCCGGAGACATCAGAAACCTTCCTTTCGATCGTGCCCGGCGTCCGCGTGTTCGGGCGAAAAGAAGGTGATGTCCGTGCGTCAGAGCAGGTGGGTTCAACCCTTTTCGCGGACCGAAGGCCGCCTGTGACGGCCTCGGCCACTATAGCAGCAAGTTCCGTGTTGGCTGGTGTGATCGGCGCGTTTCCCATAGGATGCGCGCCTCACATCACACATATCGGTTTTTTGGGAGGTCATTGGTGTCAGTCAAGGTCACACAAACTGCTTGTATCCGCGCGGAACTGGACGAGATGCATCAGCAGATCAGTCAGCGCGCATTCGAGCTCTCGCGCATGAATCGGTCCAACTGGAACACTCCGGAGGAGAACTGGTTCAACGCCCAGCGCGAGCTGATCTGGGAGCCCGCGGTCGAGGTTCGTCAGGTCGAAGACCGATTCGAAGTCGTTGCTGCGGTCGCAGGTGTCGAGCCTTCGGATCTGGACATTCAGGTCACGCCTGATGCGCTGTTGATCAAGGGACGGGGACACGAAGAGTGCAGTGGCGAAGGAGTCGTTCGTCATTGCGATTTCAGCCGCGGGACGTTGTTCCGCCCGATTCATTTTCCGGAGACGATGGACGTCGAGAACACCGTTGCGGACTATCGCAATGGACTGCTGCGCGTCACGGTGCCGGTCATGAACCGGATGGTGACGGAAGCAGTCGAAGTCGTCGCGGAGCCGGTTGTCGTTGCTGAACCGGTTGAAGAAGAAGCGAAGCCGGCGCGCAAGGCGAAGGCACGCAAGACCGCCGAGCCGCGCGCAAAACGTTCGAAGAAGTGAGTCGCGGGTGCTGGGGCCCAGCGCCCCAGCACCCGGTTTCTACAGGTACATCCTTCCGAGCACGACTTTGCAGAGGAAGCGAACGCGGTTGTACATGTCATCGGTCGCTGCCACTGCCCCTTTTGCGAAGCGCGGCGACGCCGGCGTCGGAACGTACGTGACGAAGAGCGAGCGGAGCTCCTTGACCACGGGGGCGCCGATTTTCGGATGCGCGACGATCAGTGCGCCGGGCAGAGGCTCGGACGTTTCCAGGACGCGCAGTTCATTCTTGTGTGACTCGAAGAGCGTTTCGGAGATTCCGCCTGCGGCCGCGCTGCCGTCGAGGATCGCATCGACGATCTTCTTCGTCTGATCGCCGACGAACGTCACCTTGCCCATGTCTTCCTTCTTCAAATGATGCTTCGAGAGAAGCAGCATCGGGAGGAGATGCGTGGTCGTCGATCCTTCATAGCCGAGCGCGAGCGATTTGCCGCGAAGGTCTTCGACCGTCTTGATCGGTGAGCTCTTCGCCACGACGAGCAGGCTCCGCAAGTCACCCGCTTCCGCAGCGATCGGCTCGGCTTTGAACTCGTAGCGTGCCTTCACATAAGGCGCCGGCCCCAGAAATGCGAGATCGACTTTGCCGGCCTGAAGAGCCTCGTACTGTTTCTCACCATCCTCGAAGACGACGGCCTCGAAGGCATACTTCGGCGACGCGTTCATCTGTTTGAGAAACGGCGCGAACGTCTCAGCTGCCGTCTGCTTTCCCTTCCCCTCGGCCAGGCCAATTTTCAACGTCTGTTTTGTGGGAGCAGCGAGCAGTGGAAACGTCAGAAGCGTTGCAGCAATCGCGGTCGTGATGCGCATTTGGATCCTCGAAATTGTCGTTAGGGTCTCTTCGCCTAACATCGGAGAAGCCACGTGCATTGCAAGAAGAGAGTTCTGAGTTCTGAGTACTGAGTGTGCTGAGTGCTGAGCTTGTCGTAACCCCACTCAGAACTCAGCACTCAGAACTCAGAACTCTCTTCTCGAGAATGATCGAGCGTGTCGGTGTGGCGAACAGAAGCGTGGTCCACTTCTTCACGAGTGTGAAGCCGAGATGTTCGAAGACCGGGGCGTAGGCATGGCGGATGTCGATGATCGCAACATGTCCGCCCGGTTTGGTGACGCGCGCGATCTCGCGCAGTGCCTGTTCGCGCTCGTTGCGGTCATAGATGTTGTGCAGTGCGAGACTGGAGACGACGATGTCGAACGTCGCGTCATCGAACGGAATCTTGCGTGCATCGCCGTCGCGAATGTCAATCTCGACACCCTCGAGCTCCGCATTGTGTCGTGTTGCTGCCGCGGAATTGTTCGCCTGATCGACGTCCTGCCAGATATCGATCCCTGTTGCGCGTCCGGTCGTGAGCCGCTTCGCGGCGCCGATGAGGAGCAGGCCGTGTCCACAGCCGACATCGAGCACGCGTTCGTCGCCACGCCAGGGAATTGCACTGAGCAGCGAATCGCGCGCGCGGAACTTGCCCGCGAGACTGCTCCACAAGAGCATCGTGGCCGCGAACGAGAATCCGATTGCAGGGCCGATGAACGCACGGGCAACGAAGACGCCGAGGAGACCACAGGCGATTGCGCCGATGATGAGATTGCGCAAGACCGTCGGCGCATCGATTCCGTAGTTCGGCTTCTGCATCAGCGCACCAGGCGAACCGTCTGTCCGGCGCGGACCGTGCCCGCGCGGATCACGGTTGCGTAGACGCCTGCGTAATTGCCGCTCATGCGAACCACGGCCTTCATCACACGCGGGTCTTGTTGTCCCGAATCGGGATCCATGTTGACCATCGCGCATCGCTCGTCGCGCGCCGTGACGCTGACGGCGGGGGCGTCCGGCTCATCGCCGAAGACGAGCGTCCCCCCGACCCATGCGTCCTCGGCAAACGGATCGAGGTCGCTGGTCTCGAGCACGATGTTCGCGCGCATGCGGCGGCGGTCGAGATTCGCGACTCCCGCTTCGCGGGCGATGCCGGCAATCGTCGCGAGATTGATCAGCGAGACCTGTCCATCATCGAAGATGCCGTGCCGGAGCATCATCAATTCCACTTCGTGACCCGACCCGCTGGTGATCTCGTTGCGAAGCTCGTCGCTCCGGAGCGCGAGCTCGGCGCCGGACGGAGTGCGCACATGGGTGGGCAGCGGCTCGCCGTTCATCTCGGCGCTGCCGATTGGTTGGTATGTCAGCATCGCAGGAAATCTTCCCGCGGTGAGAAACGGGAAGCCGCCCGTGTCGCTGATGCGGCGGAACGCAAAGCGCCGATCACCAGCGATTCCGTGAAGTCCGAGAAATGCAGATTCCAGCGTGGTACCTGCCATCGACTTGACGGGATATCGCGCGAGCTCACAGACACGTCCTACGATTGTCATTCTTTTTTTCGCTCCAGTTGTGATTTGAGGGAGCGCCGATTATCGCCTAGTTCTCCGCGGAGTTCTGGCATAGTGAATCGCATGAACCGATTGCTCATCGTCACTGCTGCGATCGCACTCATGTCCGTCTCGTTGGAGAAGAGCTCGTATGACGCGGACCTCGCGAAGAAGCTCGGCGCCGATGAGCATGGGATGAAGAGCTACGTGCTCTGCATCCTGAAGACGGGACCGAAGGACGCGGAGATCAAAGGCGACGAACGTAAAGAGATCTTCGCTGGTCACTTCGCGAAATTCTGGCGCCTGGCGGACGAAGGCAAGCTCGCCTTCGCTGGTCCGTTCGGGAAGAACGACCGGTCCTATCGCGGCCTCTACATCTTCAATGTCACGACGATCGAAGAGGCCGAGAAGCTCGTCGTGCTCGATCCCGCCGTCAAAGCGGGAGTGTTCGTTCCCGAGCTGACGCCGTGGTACGGATCCGCCGCGATGATGGTCATCAACGAGACGCACAAGAAGATCGCCCGGCCGTGACGCTTGTGTAGGACAGGCGCCCTTGCCTGTCCCTCAGAACCGCCAGCGCCAGAGCCGAGGCGAGCCTGTGTCCCCGTGGACAGATCCTGGTTCGTAGTGTTCGCTCACTCAGCCGCCAGTTTCACGAGGCGATCGGCGAAGCAGCGCTCCGGTTCGGGAGGCACCAGCGTGCGAATGTGTTGTGCCGCGGCCGCGCCGAGCTCGCGCCAGCGGTGGCGCTCGCTCCAGGCCCGCTCCATCGCGTCATCGAGCGCGTCTTCTGTCGCCGCGGAGGCGAGGTAGCCCGTGACGCCGTCGCCGACGACTTCCGCATTGCCGCCGGCATTCGTGACGATCGGTACGCGGCCGGACAACATTGCTTCGACCAGAACGATGGGCAAACCCTCGCAACGCGACGGAAGGATCAAGCCATGATGCCTGGACCAGATGGACGGAACATCGTGCACGAAGCCGGCGAAGGTCACGTTGGACAACTGGAGTGCGTGCGCCATCCGCTCGAGGCTGGCGCGCTGTAAACCCTCGCCGTAGAACGTGACGGATAGCGGGCGCTCGCGCCATCGAGGCCGCGACAACACGCGCAGCAGCAGGTCCTGTCCTTTCTCCCTGGGATGCAAACGTCCGACGCAGGCGAGCAGCAACTCATGTTGATCGCCGGGCCAATCGTTGCGTGGCGTCCAGGAGACGAGAAATGGATTTCGCACCACCTCCGCATTCGTCAGCGAGAACCCCAACTGCTCCTCGGTCAGTCGAAGGTTGTGCTCGGAGACGAAGAACGAGGCGCGCGCGGCGCGATAGACGGCGGCGATCGTCTTCTGCTGCCAATCGGCCGGCCAGTAAAGCTCGCTCGCCTTCTGCGAAACGATCGCGTACGGCAGACGGAGGCGGCGGCAAGCTTCGGCGAGAAAGTAGCCGTCATGATTCCCGCCCTGCGAAATGACGACGAGATCGGGACGCCGCGAGAACCTCAGTCCGATCAAAAGGCGGACAAGCTCGTGAGCATAGGCCGCGCCGGACGAAAGCGCGCGAAGGAGCGTGAATGCGCGCTTCGGCATGAACGAAAACCGGGCGAGGTCGCGAATCGGAACGGAGAGCTCACCGAGACGCCGGATGCGCGGCTCGGAGCCGTCGACGCCGCTCTTGAATACGGTGACGCCGTGCCCTTCGGACGCGAGTACAGCGGCCGTGGCGCTCCACAACTCCTCGCTTCCGCCCCAGGCGCGATTTCCGCTCACGAAGACAAATCTCACTGCGCTATTCTCGTTGCATTCGCCGGGATCTCATCGACCTCATCCGCGCGGACGAGTGGTGGACCTACAAACTCGTCCCAATTCTTTCCACGTTCTATGCGACCGCTCTCGTAATGCGCGTTGCGTTGGCGCCGTTGTGGACGGGGGCGCTCTCGCTCCTGCTCGCATATTTCGTTGCGGCGGTCTACGTCAGCGTGATCAATGATCTGACCGATCGCGCCGACGATGGAGCCGCGAATAAGCGCAACCGTGTTGCGGAGCGGTCGCGTGCAGTCGTCGCATTCGTTCTCGTCGTCGCGATCAGCGGCGGAGCTCTCTTCGCCTGGCTCTGGCGCGACGATGTGCGGCTCGTCGCCTGTTACGCGGCTTCATGGCTTGCGTTCGCGTTCTACTCATTTCGTCCATTTCGATTCAAGACGCGCGGGATCGCCGGTGTTTTGTGCGACGCGGCAGGCGCGCACCTGTTTCCCTCGCTCTCAGGCATCTTGGTCGTGACTCGCGGCGCGCAGCGCGCGGTGGAAGGAGTGTGGGAATGGAGCGTCGCGGTCTGGGCGGTTGCGTATGGGCTGCGCGGGATCCTGTGGCATCAGTTGAGCGATCTCGAGAACGATCGCGCGGCCTGCGTCGATACCTTCGCGCGCCGGCAACCTCGAGCGGCAGCGCATGCTGGCACGTTCGTCATTTTTCCCGTCGAAGTCTGTGCGCTTGCCGCGATGCTGTGGCAGATCGGCAGCGCATGGCCGCCTGCGTTCATGGTGTTGTATGTGCTCTATGCCGTGCGCAGCGCACGCCGCTGGCAAACGGCTCCGGTGATTGTCACACCGAAGCCGAGATTCTTCATCGTCCTGCAGGAGTGGTATTCGGACCTTTTCCCAGTCGCGTTGCTCATTGCCGCAACACTGCGCGACCGAAGAGACGCTGCGATTCTCGTCGCCCACGTGGTTTTGTTTCCGCGACGCCTGCGTCACGCGCTCGGATCGATCAGCAGGCGCCGGGAGAGAGCCTCGATTGCGAATGTTGTCGTCAGCGATTCCGATCCCCACCACGGCGGCTTGGGCTGAGCATCACCGGGCCGGAAGCCCATGTGGTAGAAGCCGGCGCGAGGCCACGCACCGGATGGAAGTTGCGCCTCGATCAGCGGGGTCACATCAGGCACGAGATTCCAGAGCAGCGATGTCGAGATTGCCATCGCGAGCTCGAGCGCGTTGACAGGCGCCGCCGCCTCGATGCGCGGCACGATCCACTCTCGTGCCTCGGGGGCAATCTCATGCAGCGCGTGTGTGAAGAAATACCAGACGGCGAAGCGGCTGCCGTACCAGATGGTCGACTCGATCTCGCGATTCGTCCGCAGGACCGCGAGCATGTGCTCGATCGCGGGACGAGTTTCATTGCGGGCGCCGAGATAAACGACGACATTGGCGTTGATCACCGCATCGATGTCGCGCGGCTTCGCCGTGTACTTGAAGAAGCGATAGGTAAGGAGAGGATGCCGCCACCACTCCGGAATCCACGTCAGGAAGAGGCCATTGTGTTCGCGATACTCGAGCAGGATGGCGCGGTTGTCGGGAAACGATCGTCCGGCGGCAGCCAGTGCCGCGGAGGCGAGCGAAGTGTCGTCGAGGTCGAGAGGAGTTCCGTAGTGCTCCGGTTTGGCGGTCGACGGATGACGCCACAAGCCGTTGCGGTTCATCTCGCGCACGAGGAAATCGAGCGCGCGAGTGCGAACACGGAGGGCGGATGGTGTGATCGACAGCGCTCGTGCGGCGAGCGCCGCGGGAAAGACGACGGGTTCGCGATCGCAATCGCCGGGCATCTCCGGTGTTTCCGCGACCTCGATCGGAATCTCGCCGCTGGGGAGCTGCGCCGATTCGAGATAGGCGACACCTGCTTCGATCGCGCGGCGAATCGAGGCGGCGGTGCTCATCGGTTCCGTGCGCGCAGGTTGAGCAGAAAGATCAGCAACGGCTTCGGCACTGCGCAGGCGAACAGCGTCGCATACCCGTACAGGTGGCCGGGCTCGGCGGTGATGGTCGCCACGGCGTGGCGCAGAGCGGTGAGCCGAGGCCCAGCAATCAGAGCGGTGCGCGCGCACTCGAAGTGATAGAGCGCGTCTGCATTTTTTCCAGCCAGGATGGACGAATCCTGCCGGAGCCGTAATCCGCGCCGCGCTCTCGCTTCATTGGAAATGATGAGGGCCATCGCTTTCATCTTCGCGCGCTCGGCGACACCGATGGCGGCTCTGTGCCGGCGATGACGCAGCAGCACTTCACCAAGGTTTGCCAGCTCGCCGCGCTCGCTCAGTCGAAACCAGAGGTCGAGGTCTTCGCTGGGATAGCGTTTCGCGTCGTATCCGCCGGCTGCTCGAAGAACGGTTTCGCGCGCGACCATGGTCGGATGTGCCATGGGCGAGATGCCACCCAACAGCGAAGACGAAATTTCTTCGTGTGTCGTCACGAAGGTCTTTCGCCCGATGTGCCGCCCTTTCTCATCGATGACTTCGATCCATGCTCCAACAGCGACGCATGCGGGATGCGCATCGAGATAGGCAATCTGTTTCTGCAGTCGCTCGGGAACGCTGATGTCATCAGCGTCCATGCGTGCGATGTACTCGCCTTGTGCGGCTGCAATGCCGGCGTTGAGCGAAGGAGAAAGACCTTCGTGCGCCTGGTGGAGAACGCGGACGCGAGAATCGGCGGCCGCAAACTCTTCGGCGATCGCTCCGGTGCGGTCCGTCGAGCCGTCATCGATGATGATCAGCTCGAGTGACGAGAACGTCTGCCGGAGGATGCTCTCGATCGCCGTGCTCAGGAATGACTCGCCATTCCAGACGGGGAGCAGCACGGAAACCCTGGGACGTTGAAGCAAGGCGCGGCAGTATAACCGCCGTTCGTTCCCCCGAATCCTTCGTTCGTCGCAATCCGCTGCCGTGCGGAGCGGCAAGGCGCGATATTGCCGTGCATGACGACACCAAAGACCTCTTCGCTTTCACCCCGCGCTACTGCGCGAATGATCGGAATCCTTTCACTGCTGACCATCTTCGGCGGAATTTTCGCGCAAGCAATGGTCAGCGACCGGCTGATCTCGTTTGCCGACGCCACGGTCACGGCGAACAACATCCTTGCGAATCGGCCGCTGTTCGAGCTCAGTTTCACGGTCTATCTCGTCGAGATGACGTGTCAGATTGCGTCGGCCGCGCTTTTCTATTTGCTGCTGCGTCCCGTGAGCCGGAGCATCGCGCTCGTTTCACTGGCGGTCGATCTCACGGGTTGTCTCATCAAGACGATCAGCCGGCTCTTCTACATCGCTCCACTTTTCGTCCTGTCCTCGGGCGCGCACGCATTGAGCGCCTTCAACGTTGATCAGCTCCGCGCGATCGCACTGCTGCTGCTCAAGATCAATGACCGCGGTGCTGGAATGGCGCTGGGTTTCTTCGGAGTGAGCGGCGTCCTCTCCGGCTATCTCATCTTCCGCTCCACGTTTCTACCGCGATGGTTGGGGATTCTCGCGATGATCGGTAGCGCAGGCTGGCTGAGATTCCTCTACCCGCCGCTCCGATTCCCTTCGTTCATCTTCATCGTCATCCCTGCGTTACTCATTGCCGCGATCGAGATCTTCTGGTTGATCGTTCGTGGGGTCGACGAAGAAAAGTGGAAATCGATGGAGGGCCGTCATCTCTGATCGAGATACGCTTTCATGCGTGACCAGTACTGATCGCGCCACGCCTGCTCGGTCTCCGGAATCAGATCCTTTGGCACGCCGCGATGAGTCAGCACGAGCTCGGTCCCGCCATCGGGCGTTTGCTTCAGGGTGAATGCTGCCATCGAGAAGATGCCATCGGGGAACCTGCGATGGCGCCATGCCTGCACGATGCGCCGGCCGGGGACGAGGTCGACGATGATTCCGCTGACTTCGTCGTCACCGACGGAAAATGTGCCGCCGATTTTTCTGCTGATGATCGCGGGCCGGCCTGTGATCGCGCTGTGCTTTCGCGAATCCGCCAACAGATCGTAAACAGTCGCAGGGTCTGCTTTGAATTTCACGCGCTGCTTGATGGTCTTGCACATGCAATATTCTCCTATGAAGGAGCACGACGAATGACACCGAAGAACACCATCTGCCTTTGGTTCGATAAGGACGCGCTCGATGCTGCGCGCTTCTACGCCGCGACGTTTCCCGATAGTGAAGTGACCGGTGTTCATCACGCACCCTCTGATTTTCCAGATGGGAAAAAAGGCGAGGTTCTGACAGTGGAGTTCACGGTCTTCGGAATTCCCTGTCTCGGTCTCAATGGCGGCCCGGCGTTCAAACAAAGCGAGGCTTTCTCGTTTCAGATCGCGACGGACGATCAGGAAGAGACCGATCGCTACTGGAATGCAATCGTCAGCAATGGCGGAATGGAAAGCCAGTGCGGCTGGTGTAAAGACCGCTGGGGCCTCTCCTGGCAGATCACACCGCGCACCCTGACGGATGCACTCGCGGCCGGCGGTGATGAGGCGCGGCGTGCGTTTGAAGCCATGATGCCGATGAAGAAGATCGACGTTGCAACGATCGAGGCTGCGCGGCGGGGCTGACATTGATCGTCACGAGAATGTCGCGGGCGTGGCACGGATCTCGATAACGTTCCGGGGATGACCGGTCACGACATCGCGCGATTCGTTCGCGTACGAGGTGCGCGCGAGCACAACCTCAAGAGTATCAATGTCGAAATCCCTCGCGACGCGCTCGTGGTGTTCACCGGCGTTTCAGGCTCTGGAAAATCGTCGCTCGCGTTCGGCACGTTGTACGCCGAGGCGCAGCGGCGGTACCTCGAGTCTGTATCGCCGTATGCGAGGCGCTTGTTCAATCAGATGTCGATTCCCGACGTCGATGACATCGACGGACTGCCGCCTGCAGTGGCGCTGCAGCAGCAGCGCGGCGGAACGACCACGCGATCATCGGTCGGCAGCGTGACGACGCTCGCGAACCTGCTGCGGATGCTCTATTCGCGAGCTGGCGATTACCCGCGGAATCAACCGCTGCTGTATGCCGAGTCGTTCTCGCCGAATACGCCCCAGGGTGCCTGTCCCGAATGTCACGGCCTCGGCCGTGTCTATACGGCCACCGAAGAATCGATGGTGCCGGATCCATCGCTCACGATTCGCGAGCGCGCGATCGCCGCGTGGCCTCCTGCGTGGCACGGGCAGAATCTGCGCGACATTCTCGTCACGCTCGGCTACGACGTGGATCGGCCATGGAAGAACCTGCCGCGCAAAGACCGCGATTGGATTCTTTTCACGGACGAGACGCCAACGGTTCCGGTGTACGCCGGCTTCACGCCCGAAGAAACGCGTGTGGCGCTGAGGCGCAAAGAAGAACCCAGCTACATGGGCACGTTCAGCAGCGCGCGCCGCTACGTGATGCACACCTTCGCGAATACCCAGAGTCCGCTCATGAAAAAGCGGGTATCGAAGTACATGCTCGGCGCGGATTGCCCGGTTTGTCGCGGAAAACGTCTGCGCCGCGAGGCGCTGTCGGTGAAGTTCGCAGGCCTCGACATCGCGCAGATCTCGCGTGTGCCGCTCAAGCAGCTCGCCGCGATCATCGAGCCGTATGCGAAAGATCTCCACTATACGCGTCGAAGTGCTCACGCACGAGGGGTGACGCACGATGATGAGCATGCGGGCGAGACCGAGCGCATGCGGCGCGGCCGTGCATCGAGTCAGACTCACGATGAAGCGCACGATCTCGTGGTCAATCGCATCGCGTGCGACATCGCCGCACGTCTCGAAGTTCTACTCGAGCTCGGGCTGGGATACCTGTCGCTCGAGCGGAGCACGCCCACGCTGTCGCCCGGCGAGCTGCAGCGGCTGCGTCTCGCGACTCAGGTTCGCTCGAATCTCTTTGGCGTCGTGTACGTGCTCGATGAGCCATCGGCGGGATTGCATCCCGCGGACACCGAAGCACTCCTGAAGGCGCTGGATCGATTGAAAGCCGCTGGCAATTCGCTGTTCGTCGTCGAACATGAGCTCGATGTCGTGCGACACGCCGATTGGATCGTCGACGTCGGTCCCGAAGCGGGCGAGCATGGCGGCGAGATTCTCTATAGCGGTCCGCTTGAAGGTCTCGCGCGTGTGAAACGCTCGCATACGCGCGAGTTCCTGTTCAACGAGCGCGACATGCAGGCGCGCCCGCCCCGTGAACCGCGTGGATGGCTGCGGCTCGCAGCTGTCACGCGAAACAACCTGCACAACCTCGATGCCGAGTTTCCGCTGGGCGTGCTCACGAGTGTCACCGGCGTATCGGGCTCCGGAAAATCGACGCTCGTCAGTCAGGTACTCGTCGAGCTGCTCTCCGATCACCTCGGTCATTCCGTCGAAGAGGAGGAAGAGCTCGATCCTCTGGAGAAGCGCGTGGTGACAGAGGGTGGCGAGATCGTTTTCGGAATGGATGGCGTGCGGCGGCTGGTGCGTGTGGATCAGAAGCCGATCGGGCGCACGCCGCGCTCGAACCCCGCCACCTACACCGGCCTGTTCGACCACGTGCGCAAGCTGTTCGCGTCGACCAAGGCGGCGCGTGCGCGGCACTACGATGCCGGACGCTTCTCGTTCAACGTGGCGAAAGGGCGCTGCCCGACGTGCGAAGGCGAAGGGTTCGTCATGGTCGAGCTGCTGTTTCTGCCGAGCGTGTATGCGCCGTGCCGCGATTGCAAAG
>CAZKID010000021.1:3210-26681 GCA_964552405.1 uncultured Thermoanaerobaculia bacterium | reverse complement strand
TTTTGGCACTTCGGAGGGCGCGGCAGTGGCCGCGGCCGCCGCGTCATCCTCGGAGATCGCCCTGGTGCCGATGACCTCGTAGAAATTCGAGACCGGTTTCGGCGATCCGTTCTCCAGAATTTCGAAGTCGTTTTTCTTGAGCCCGTGAATCACGTTGCCCTTCTTGTCGGTCACGATGACATCGACGTTGATGACGCGCACGTCGACGGTCTCGACGAGGCGCTGCGGCTCACCTTTCGGCTTTTGTTGTTCCGCGGCAAACGTCGCGGTGGCGGGGAGCATGAGGATGACCGAGGTGAAGGTAGCGGCAAGGCGAACGGGCTTCATGAAGAACATGACCTCCGAGAATTCGACGGATGAGAGCCGCGGCCGTTTCGCGCACGCTGGCTTTCCTCGTGCGAGAATACGGACCGCCCGGTGGGTAACCGCCACAGAGGGTGAATATTTCCGTGACGAGGCTTCGGCCAAGTGGCTGCGACAAAACAAGATCCGCTTTCATTCGTGAAGATGGCCGGTGCCGGCAACGACTTCGTCGTGATCGACAACCGAAGCGGGCGGATCGGTGACCCGACCGACCTGACCCGCCGCATCTGTACGCGCCGTCTCTCGGTCGGTGCCGATGGCCTGATTCTCATCGAGACCTCTCCGCGCGCGACGTTCAAGATGCGCTATCTCAACTCGGATGGCTCGCAGGCGGACTTCTGCGCGAACGGCACGCGCTGCGCCGCGCGCTTCGCATTCGTCAATGTGATCGCGCCGCGCAAGATGACGATCGAGACCGGCGCGGGCGTGATCGGGGCCGAGGTGGGTGAGGGCGGGCTCGTGACGCTCTCGCTACCGTCACCACGCGGCTTCGTCGCGAATCGTCCGCTGCAGATCGGCAGTACGACCGTGCAGGGGAGCTTCATCGTCGTCGGCGTTCCTCACTACGTGATCTTTCTAAGGGATAACCTCTGGGCGCAGCAGATCGAGGGGCTCGGCCGCGCGGTGCGCCAGCATCCTGACCTCGCACCGGACGGCGCGAACGTCAACTTCGTCGTCGTGCGCGACTCCGGGGCGATCGAGGTGCGTACGTACGAGCGCGGCGTCGAAGGAGAGACTCTGGCATGCGGCTCCGGCGTCGTCGCCTCTGTTGCCACGAGTGCTTTGTTCGACAAAGTGCGGACGCCCGTTTCGGTCCTCACACGCAGCGGCATCGCGCTCGAAGTCTCGTTCTCGAAGGCGTCCGATGTGTACGACATTCGTCTCAAGGGCGATGCGCGGATCATCTATCGCGCGGCGATCACGCCGGAGACGCTCGACGGCTTCGATCCCGAGTTCGTACGCGATCCGGTGCAGGCAGTGCTGAGTGATCGATAGCGTCATTCCATTCGCCACGCCGGTCGATCGAGCGCTGCCGTTTCTCGCGCTCGTGGTGGTGGCGCTTCAGGCAGCAGGCAGCAGGCAGCGGACAGCAGGCAGCAGGCAGCGGACAGCAGGCAGCAGGAGAACGTCTCCAGCTCCTGCTGTCTGCTGTCTGCTGCCTGCTGTCTGCATCCCCCTCCTCCTCCTCTGCGAGGCCGTGATCGCGGATGAGCGCACGCGCCTCCTCGCGATCGCGATCGTGATGGCCGTCGCGTTCGCCGCTTCGTTTCGCGCGCATCCTGTGGTTCTCACGATCCTCGCGATTCTGGTCCTGCGCTGGATTCCGCTGCACGACGCCGTCCTCTGGCGGGAGCTCATCGTGCTGTCGCTCGCGATCGCGATCGCGGTGCTCTCGCGCAACGCGTGGATCGCCGTGCTGGCGGCGTTGTTTGCGCCAACGTGGCCGATCAAGAGCACGATTCTCATTCTCATTGTGATCGCGGCGTTGAGCATGACGCTTCGCCGCCGCCGTCCGTACCTCGACGCACTCGTGCTTGCGATCGTGATCGCGTTCTTCCCGTGGAGCGGTTTGATGGCGCGCGGCTGGCGCTTCTTCGTCCAGCCGCCCCGTCAGGCGGAGCGCTGGCCCGTTCGCTATGCGCTGCACGGCGGCGAATCAGTGCAGCTCGAGATTCCGGACGACGGGGAGTCGCTGATCGTCTCCGGCGCCAACGTCTCGCGGATGCCGCGCGGCACTCTCCTCGGCACCATCGAGCCGCACGCGATTCCGATTCGCATCGGCGACGCGTCGGACTGGGGCTACATGCGCCGCGATCAGTTCTTCGCGTCGCGGAACGGATATCCGCGCAATCCCGCCGGACAAATCCGCGGCTACGGCTGGAGCTGCTGGATCGACGGAGCGGGACGCGTGCTGCTGCCGCCGAACGTTCACACGATTCGCGTCACCGCGGATCGTGCGCTGCCGCGTGAAGCCGTCCTGCAGGTCGAGGCGATCGAGATGAGGACGCGATGACGCTCGCCATCTCGACAGCGATCGTGCTCGCGATCCTTCCGTTCGTCTTCTTCCGCGGACATGAGCTGGGACGCGCGCTTGCGATCGAGGGTGGGATCTACGCGTTCGCGGCTGCCGTTGCGGTGTTCGCGCGTTCGCTCGGGGCGGCGGAGTTCGATCTCGAGATCACGATCGCCGCGCTCTTCGCATTGCAGCTTGCGGTGATCGCGATTCAAGTCAGCGTAACCGCGCAACCGCACAACCTCGCCTCGAGGTTCGCGCTCGCGGCGGCGCTCGCGTACGCGATCGTGATTCCTGCGCAGCTCCGCGCGCCGATCGATGGTGACGAGCCGTTCTATCTGCTGCTCACCGAATCGATGGTGCGCGATCACGACGTCGATCTCACCAATCAATATCGCGACATCGCGCACTCCGATCTCGGCCGCCCCGATCTCGCTCCTCAACTCGGCGATCCGGTCGGACCGCAAGGCCAGCAGTATTCGCGTCACGAACCATTTCTTCCGCTGCTGATGGTGCCCGGATACATGTTGTTCGGCGTGCCGGGAGCGATTGCGACGATTGCGTTGTTCGGCGTGCTGCTCGCGCGCTCGCTCGTGCGCTGGATGGAGGATGAAGGGATCGCGGATCAGACGATTCGCACGCTGATGCCGCTCTTCCTCTTCGGCCCGCCGCTCGTCTTCTACTCCACGCGCGTGTGGCCTGAAGTGCCGGCGGCGTTCTGCTTCGTGGAGGCGATCCGCGGCGTGCGTCAGCGGCGCATTCAGCGCTGGCTGCCGGCGCTCTTCGCTCTGGCGATGCTCAAGCTGCGATTCGTGCTGCTCGGCGCGATGCTGCTCGGAACGATTGCACTCTCGAAGAAACGGAAAGCGGCGCTCGTCACGATCGGCGTGCTCTTCGTACCGATGCTGGTCGTCTGGTGGATTTCGGGGAGCATGTTGAACGTACACACCTGGCGCGAGCTCTTGCCGAGTGCGCCGAAGCCGTACTTCCTGGGGTTCTTCGGACTGATGCTCGATGGTGCGGCAGGCCTGCTGTTCCAGGCGCCGCTTTATCTGCTCGGTGTCTTCGCACTGATTCGCTGGCGTGTCATGCCCGAGGGGTTTCGTCTCGGCATCATCGCGTCGGCGCTGTATGTCTTCACGTTGCTTCCGCGCGCAGAGTGGCACGGCGGATGGTCGCCGCCGCTTCGCTACATCGTCGTGCTGATGCCGGTGCTCGCGCTGGGAGCGGCGAAGCTCTACGAGCTGTCTGAAGCGGCAAAGGTCTGGCTTGCGCCGATCGCGTTGTGGACGCTCGGTGTGACGGCGCATGCGCTCGCCGCGCCATGGAGTCTGTTCCACATTGCGAACGGGGAGAATGCTGCAGGCGAGTGGCTGTCCTCGATGTTCCACAGCGACTTCTCGCGCCTGTTCCCGAGCTACATCCGATTGAATCCAGCGGGAGTGGTGGGGGCGGTTGTGTTGGTGGCCGCGCTGCTTCTCTTCGCGTTTGCGAAATCCAGTGGGGGCACAGGCGCCCTCGCCTGTGCAATTCTCACGATCGCGACAGCCCTCTTTCTCCACTACGGCCGCACGCCGGCCGATCGCATCGAGCTCGAGGATGCGCACGTGATCCACGACGGCGGCGAGCTCTATCCGTATCAGTACCAGATCGCGCGTTTTCTCTATCGCGGCGGCTGGATCTTGAAGCAGGGTGAGTCGGTCTCATTTCTCGCGCATCGCGGGAGGCATGTGCTCTTCTACGCGTCGCCGCAGCGCGCGGTCATCGAGCTCGGCGGTCATGCATTTGCGCTCGACGCGGCGCCCGCCTACGCGATGGCGCTCGTCGATGTCCCGGCGGAAGGACGCGTGACGCTGAAATGCATCGATGGCAGCATCAATCTCGATCGGATGGAGCGGCGCGATGAGTGACGCCAACTTCATCGTGCTGGATATCGACGGTGGTGCGATGCTCGATGCGTGTCTCGCGTCGATCGCACGTCAGACGGTGGCGCCGCATCGCATCATCGTGCTGGATAACGGGGGAAGTGTAGGACAGGCGCCTCGCCTGTCCCGGACAGGCGAGGGTGCCTGTCCTACACTCTTCCTGCGCAGCGAGACGAATCTCGGGTTCGCGGGGGGCGTCAACTTTGCGTTTGCCCACGTGTCCGCGCCGTACGTTGCACTGATCAACAACGACGTCGTGCTCGACGACGACTGGCTCGAGACCGTTCTTGCTGCGATGAAGGACGAGAAGGTCGCGGGCGTGCAGACCGTGATCCGCCGCGATGCGGCGACGATCGATGGTGCGGGCGTCGACATTCGCGATGGCACGTATCGTCAGACGCTCGATCCCTCGCACGCATGGGGTATCTCCGCAACCGCCTCGCTTTATCGCGTCTCGGCTCTTGGCGAGCGCGTCTTCGAGCCGCGCTTCTTCGCGTATTACGAAGATGTCGAGCTCTCCGCGCGATTGCACGAACAGGGTTGGAAGACGTTGGTGCTGCCGGTGATCAAGGCCTCGCATCGCGGCTCGCAGAGTGCATCGGTCCTCGGCGGCGACGCGTTGCGGCTGCGCACGCGAAACCGCTATTGGGTTGCGCGGCTGCATCCCGGCGTTGGAAGCATCGCTGCGTTGCTGTTCGAAGATGCGAAGCTTCTCATCAAGGGCCGCTCCTCGATCCGTGGGATCATCCAGGGATTGTGCGGAAGGCTCTGAGCGTCGTCGTTGCTACACCCGATGCCGTCGGCGAACGGATGGCGGGGCCGGGCATACGCGCGATGCAGCTCGCGCGTGAGCTCGCGAAGCACTTCGACACGAAATTGATCGCGCGCGGCGATTCGCGCGATGCATTGCGTGATGCGGATGTGCTGATCGGACAACCGGTGCGCGGATTCCGCAAGCGGCGTGGTCAGCGCATCGTCTATGACCTCTTCGACCCCAACGTGCTCGAGCTGCGCGAGCTGTATGGCAACGCCCCTTCGATCAGGCAGCGCATTCATCTCGCCGCCGAGTGGTCGCGACTCACGTTCGCGCTGCGGCATGCGGATCTGCTCATGTGCGCCGCGCCGAGGCAGCGCGAGTTCTATCAGCAGTTGCAGAGCAGCGACACGCCGTGGATCGAGGTGCCGTTCGGAGTCGATCTGGAAGAGACGCGCGTCTGTCCGAAGCCGCAGGACAATGTGATCGTGTGGGGTGGCGGACTGTGGGAATGGCTCGATCCCGGACTCGCGGTCGATGCGGTGCTGCGGCTGAATCGCGAAGGTGTGCGCTGCCGTCTGCTGTTTCTTGGCCGCGCGCGGCCGAATCCACATGCCGTCGATCGCCGCCGCGAAGATCGATTCGACGCACTGCTCGCACGCGGGAACGGCCTCGTCGATGCGAATCAGGATTGGGTTCCCTATCGCGAGCGATTGTCATGGCTGCGCGCGGGGAAAGTGGCTATCATGCTCCACCGTCCGACGGCGGAAGCTGTCTACTCCATCCGCACGCGTCTGTTCGACGCAATTGCGGCGGGAGTGCCGGTGGTTGCGACCGAGCGAGGATTTGCGGCCGAGTTGGTGGCGGCCGAGGGACTCGGGGTCGTCGTGCCGGCGGGGGATGAGGAGGCAGTTGCGCAGGCGATCCGTCGCCTGCTGACCGACGACGATTTTCACGCGGCATGCGTAGCTAATCTGGTGCGCATCCGGCCGCGATTCGCGTGGGAAGTCGTCACGCGTCCTCTGGTCGATGCAGTGAGCGAATGGCAGAAGCGAATCCGATGATCGATCGAGAGCCGGCTGCGATGCCGGCACGTCCGGCGTTGCGCAGTGTTCCGCAGCCGGTCGATGTCTCCATTCTGATCGTCACCTGGAACAGCGAGCGTTGGATCGAGCGGTGTCTTCGCTCCATCGACGCCGCATGCGAAGGGCTCTCGCACGAGGTCGTGGTCTACGACAACGCCTCGTCGGACGCGACGCTGACGCATGTACGACAGGCGCCCTCGCCTGTCGCGCCCTCGCCTGTCGCGCCCTCGCCTGTCGTCATCCGTTCCGAGACAAACGACGGCTTCGCCGCGGGAACGAATCGCGCGCTCGAGCAGTCGCGAGGCCGTTTCGTCTTCCTTTTGAATCCCGATTGCGATCTGGCGCCGGGTGCGCTGACGCTGCTCGTGAACTATCTCGATCAGCATCCCGAGATTGCAGCCGCGGCCCCGCTGCTGCAGGACGAGAGCGGTGAGACGCAGCGCGAGTTTCAGCTGCGCCGGCTGCCGACGCTGCGCAGTTTCGCGGCCGAGATCCTCCTCGTCGACAAACTCTTTCCCGGAAATCCGGCGACCTCGCGCTATCGCTTTCGCGATGCCGATCTGACGCATCCGATCCGCGTCGAACAGCCGGCAGCCGCGGCGTTTCTGATCCGGCGCGAGGTGTTCGAGGCGATCGGTACGCTCGATGAGCGGTTCGCTCCCGCGTGGTTCGAAGACGTCGACTTCTGCCGCCGCATGATGAATGCTCGGATGGAAATCGTTGCGGTGCCTGCTGCGCGCGCGCGGCACTTCGGCGGCGCGAGCCTCGAGCATGTCGGACACGCGCGCTTCGTCGATGTGTGGTATCGCAACATGTGGCTCTATGCGCGGAAGTGGTTCACGCGCGGGGAGAGCGAGGCGATGCGCTGGATGATCATCGTCGGAATGATGCTGCGATGCGCCGCCGCGCTTGCCGGACTGGCAAACGGGGACGGACGGCTCGCCGCGTTTCGCGCATACGTCGCGGTGGCGAAGAAAGCATTCGATCGATGGGACGCCGGGTCTCCGTCGTCCTCGTGACGTGGAACAGCGCGCAACATCTTCCGCGCTGTCTCGACGCAATCGCGCAGCAAACCTGGCCGGACGTCGAGCTGATCGTCGTCGACAACGCATCGGAAGATGACAGCCTCGCGCTCGCAGCGCGCGCGTTCGTCATACGCAACGACAGCAACCGCGGATTCGAGGCCGCCGTCAATCAGGGGATCGCGGCATCGCATGGCGAGTTTGTCCTGCTCTGCAATCCCGATGCGTTTCTCGCGCGCGACTACATCGAACGGATCGTGCGTGCATTCGATGCAGCGGGTGAGCGATTCGGGATGGCCACCGGCAAGCTGCTCCGGGCGGAAGAGCCGGGAGTCATCGACTCGATGGGCATCCGCATGACGCGCTCGGGGCGTCACTTCGACATCGATCGTGGAGATTCGCGTGAAGTCTTTGGAGTGTCCGGCGCGGCAGGGATGTATCGCCGTGCCTTTCTCGACGACGTTGCCATCGACGGCCAGCCGTTCGATGAAGACTTCTTCGCGTATCGCGAGGATGCCGACATCGCGTGGCGCGGGCAGCTCTTGGGCTGGCGCGCTCTCTTTGTGCCCGAGGCAGTGGCGCAGCATGTGCGAAGGGTGACGCCGGAGCGAAGGCGCCAACTGCCGGCCGCGATCAACATGCACGGCGTGAAGAATCGCTTTCTGCTCCGGATGAAAAACGAGGGCGCGTATCTCGCGTTGCGCAATGCACCGTTCGAGCTGTTTCGCGATCTCATCGTGATCATCGCGTCGCTCACCATCGAACGGACTTCGCTGCCGGCGTTCGCCTGGCTCTGGCGGAATCGCAAGCGTGTGCTGGCGAAACGGCGCCTGATTCAGGGGCGGAGGAGAGTGGGGGATCGGGAGTTGGCGAGATGGTTCGAATGAGGGCGACGAAAAGCGAAATGCAGAATTCAGAATTCAGAATTCAGAATGAAGAATGCTTCGCTCCATTTTTCATTCTGAATTCTGAATTCTGCATTTTGCATTTCGCTTTTCCGTGTCCCCTTTCGGGGGTCTCCCGCCCATGAAGCTCGCCATCCTCGGCACCCGCGGTGTTCCTCCGAACTATGGAGGCTTCGAGACGTTTGCGGCGGAGCTTGGGACGAGGCTCATCAAGCGCGGGCACGAGGTCGCGGTCTATTGCCGTGAGCGGGGCGACGCGCGCTGGAATGGCATCGAGCGCATCGTGCTGCCGTCCATCGGGCACAAGTACTTCGAGACGGTGAGCCACTCGTTCTTCTCGGCGATCGATGCGCTGCGCCGCGACTTCGATGCGATCCTCATCTGCAATGCCGCGAATGCGTTCGTCATCCCGCTGCTCCGCGCGCGCAAGATTCCGGTTGCGATCAATGTCGATGGTATCGAGCGCAAGAGGCGCAAGTGGAACGCGGCGGGCCGCGCGGTCTATGCGATCGGCGAGTCGTTCTCCGCTGCGTTCGCGAGTGCGGTGGTCGCGGATGCGGAGGTCATCGCCGCCTACTATCGCGAGAACTATGCGATCGAGCCGGTGATGATTCCCTATGGCGCCGAGTTTCCGGTCGAGAACGACAGCGATGTGCTCGAGCGTCTCGGAATCGAGTCGAAGAATTACGTGCTGTACGTCAGCCGCTTCGAGCCGGAGAACAATCCGCTCGAAGTCGTGGAGGCGTACGAGAAGCTGCCGGATGCGCCGCCGCTCGTGATGCTCGGCGAGGCGCGTTATGACAAGGAGCTTGGTGCCGAGTTGCGAAGGCACGCGACGCCGCGAGTGATGTTTCCGGGCGCGCTCTATGGCGCTGACTATCGGACGTTGCAGCGAAATGCTCTCGTCTACGTCCAGGCGACGGAAGTCGGGGGGACACATCCGGCCCTGATCGAGGCAATGGCATCGAACGGCTGTGTGCTCGCGCATGACACTCCGGAGAATCGGGAAGTGGGAGGGGCTGCGGTCGGTTACTTCACTCTCCGCCCGGTGGAGACGCTTTCGCGCGCGCTTGGTGAATGGCTTGCGTCGCCTGTTTTGCGTGAGGCGCAGGTCGTGCAGGCACGGCGGCGGGCCGCGGAGCGATTTGGATGGGAACGGGTGACTGAGGCCTACGAGCAACTTTTCTCGAGTCTGCTCTAGACGCTCCGCGGACAGGCTCCGTATACACGACGGCGACGTTTTGCAGTACATTCCGGATCGATGGTCGATCCGAGTCGAAGGAACTGATGCTCAAACAGAAAGCGCGGCTAATCGCGAGGATCGTCTATCTCGTTGATATTGCACTAACTTCTGTTGCTTTCTTTGCGGCGTTTTACATCCGCGACGGCATCTTCCCGCTGCTCGTCCCGGACCGTTTTCCGACCGGTCTGTTCCCCCTCCAGGACTATCTGAAGATTTTTCCGCTGGTCCTGATCATCTGGTCGATTCTTTTCTTCACCTATCACAGCTATCACAGCCATCGCACGATTCCGCTGACGACCGAGGCGCTGACGACGATCCGCGTCGTGGCCGTCGGCAACCTGGTGCTCGCGACGATCGCGTACCTTTTCCCGCTGCGGCAGCTCTCGCGCAGCTGGTTCATCCTCTTCAGCGTTCTCGCCGCGCTCCTGCTCGTCGCCGAGAAAATCGCGCTTCGCCTCATCGCGCGCTATGTCCGTTCGAAGGGTCTGAACTACCGCACAGTCGTAATCGTGGGGACTGGCCGGCGCGCACTCGATGTCGCGCGCGCGATCAACGAGCACAAGTACTGGGGCTACAAGATCCTCGGCTTCGTCTCGGATGGTCATCGTCTCGCGAACGGCTGGTCGCGCTATCGCGTCTTTGGCAGCGTGCCGGATCTGCGCTCGCTGCTCGAGAGCGGGATGGGCATCGGCGAGCCGATTGATGAGATCGTCTTCGCGGTCACGCGGAAGAAGCTCGACGAGATGAAGCAGATCTTCCTCTTTTGCGAAGAGCTCGGGATCCGCGCCCGTGTCGCGATGAACTTCTTCCAGAACCGCGTCGCACGCATCGAGATCGAAGAGCTGGAAGGCATCCCCTTCCTGACGTTCACGACGACGCCGAGCAACGAAACGCAGCTCGCGATGAAGCGCCTGCTCGACATCGCGGTGTCGGCGATGCTGTTGGTACTGGCAGCGCCGATCATTCTGCTCGTCGCGGTGTTGATCAAACTGACGTCGCCCGGCTCAGTCTTTTTCAAGCAGACGCGGCTCGGCCTCAACGGCCGCGTGTTCACGCTCTACAAGTTCCGGACGATGATCGAGAATGCGCATTCGCGCCTCGATGAAGTCTCGCACCTGAACGAGATGACGGGCCCTGTGTTCAAGGCGAAGGACGATCCGCGCATCACCGCGATCGGACGTGTGCTCCGGAAGTTCTCGCTCGATGAGATCCCGCAGCTGTGGAACGTGCTGCGCGGCGACATGAGCCTCGTCGGTCCGCGCCCTCCGATTCCGGAGGAAGTGGCGAACTACCATCGCTGGCATCGCCGCCGTCTCTCGATGAAGCCAGGCCTCACGTGTCTGTGGCAGATCAGCGGACGCAACAACGTCGACTTCGATCGTTGGATGCAACTCGATCTGCAATACATCGACAACTGGTCGCCGTCTCTCGATCTGAAGATTCTTCTTCGGACGATTCCTGTGGTGCTCTCGGGCCGCGGCGCGTCGTAAGCCGCATTTCTGCCGCAATTGGATGCTCCAATGCCTGCCATGCGACGACTGTGCTCGCTGGCGGTGCTGGTTCTCGCGCTGAGTTGCCGGCGAGGCGTCGAAACGCGAGCGAAGCCCGCGACGTGCACAACGCTCTGCGGCGAGGTGCGCGATGCGAGCAGCGGCCAGCCCATTCGCGACTTCACGGTCCAGGTGTTCATGCGTGATGATCGTTTTCCGAAAGCGCAAGTGAGACTCCCGCCGGGATACCCGCAAGTGCCCGGCGCGCCGGCTGGCTCGTTTCAAGTTCACGATGACGGGGGAGCCTTTTACCTTCCGAAGCTCACGGCGCAACGAGTCGTGATTCTCGTTTCCGCTCCGCATCACGCGTTCTTTCAATCCGCGGCGCTGCGCGTACCAGTCGAGTCGTCGCTGAAGATCGCCCTGGTGCCAAGCCCGCAGCTGCGTGGACGCGTCACGGATGAGCGCGGTCGATCGATTCCAGGCGCGCGTGTCGTGGACGACTCGCCGCGGCGATCTCTCGCCGATCCTCTCGAGCAGCGCGAGGCTGCGATTGCGACTTCGGACGCACGCGGCGAATTCACGATCGAGGCGGCCAATGCAGAATCGCGGCAGGTCGTCGTGATGCAGGACGGTTTTGTCCCGCGCCGCGTGGCGCTTACGCCGGGAGCGAACGAGATTCGACTTGAAACCGGCGGGACGCTGGCCGGCATCGTGGTGGACTCACATGGCGCTCCCGTCATGGGCGCGTGGATCGAAGTGAAACCGGGATCGGGCGAAGCGATCCGCATCGCGACACGCGCGGACGGCAGTTTCACGACCTCGCTGCTCCCGCTCGGCGAAGTGGTCATCACTGCCAGCCGCGAGCTGCTTAACGATGCTCGAAACCGGCGCATGATTCTCGGCGGCGACGCGAGCTCCTCGGCCGCGCATGTTCCAGCCGAATCGCTGCGAGTCGTCCTCGCACCTTCCGGCCGCATTCGTGGCCGTCTGCGCGGCTTGCCGCGCATCGATTCGAACTACCGCGTTACTGCTCGTCAGGGTGAGCGTCTCTTCGATCTTCAGGCGGGACCGGATGGCTCGTTCTCCCAACGGCTCCCCGCCGGTGAGTGGAACCTGTCCGGCGCTTACGAAGATGAGCTGGTTCATCTCGTGACGGAATCAAAGACGGTCACGATCGCTGATGGCGATGAGCGGAGTGTCGATCTGCCATTCCTCAACCCGACGGAGATCCGGATGCGATGGAATGGCGTGACCTCCAACGAGTCACTTGCGATGACGCGGCGCGACGAGCACGATCCGATCGAACGGATCAACGCCGACTCCGATGGCGTCTATCGCATTGCGGGACTCGCGGCCGGATCGTACGAGCTCTCGATCGAACGGCTCGGCAGCACGTATCGCATGCCGGTCGAGATCGGCCGCGGCAACGTCGAGCTCGATCTCCGCACATCCGATGCGGATCTCTTCGTGCAGGATTCGAATGGTGATCCGGTTGCTGCAACGGTTCGCAATGACGTGTTCGAGGCCGATCCGAATTCGCCTGCCGTGTCGTCTGCCCCTCGCTTCGCATCAATGGAGACAGGCCACTTCCGCGCGAACAGCGCAATCTCCGGGAACTACACGTTGAGCGTGTCGGCGCGCGGGTTTCGTCCGCGCTCGGCCACACTGCGCGTGCCAGGCGAGCCGCTCCGGCTTGCACTCGAACCGCTGCCGTTTCCCTTTCCTCATACGGACACGGCGGAACCTCTCGATGCGGAAGAACGCGCGATCATCGGCGCGGTCGTCGATCACTACGTGAAGGATGCAGCGGACTTCTGGCGCCGCGCTCGCGAGCAGAGAGGCCGGCTCGTGCTGCTCGATCAGACCGCACGCGCAAGATTGACGACCGGCTTTCTCTACGGCGAATCGCCCGAGACCGAGACGCAAAAGCTCGCACGATTTGCAGCATCGTCTGCGTTTCGCGATCTGAAGTCGAAAGCCACAACGCCGCGCTCGATGAACGGAATGCGCTCGGTGCTCACGCGGCCGCTCCGCCAGCTTCCGCTCATGAAGCGCGCGGAGTGGCCGCCGGCGCCGGCTTCGGAGATGGACTTCATCGCATCCGAACAGTTCTACGAGCGCTATCCGAAGGCTGCCGGCTTGCTCATGGTGAGTCGCGCCGGGATTTCGCGCGACGGCCGCGAGGCGATCGTGCACGTCTCGCGTCTCATGGTGCTCAGTGTGGAAGAGAAACTGATTCGGCTCAGACGGCATGGCTCAGGTTGGCAGATCGAGGATTCCGTCGTTCTCGTGTCCGTTCCGGGATGCTGATTTTCTCTGCACTTTCCCTTCGGTTTTTGCTATAACCGCATATCGACGTATCCGCGGTACGACACGCTATGAAACGGATTCTCTTCGCTGTCGTTCTTGCTGTGATTCCGGTGCTGGCCACGGCTGGAACTCGTCGCCCAGCCGCGCACCCACCGCAGGCGCCGCGCGAGGTGACGACCGAAAACAACGCGAGCTGCGACATCAGTACATCACCGGCCGCAACACTCCTGCTCCCCTATTTCGAAGTCGATATCGCGAAGCATGTTTCGCGGGCGCGCAACGCGATCTTTTCGGTCATCAACACCTCGCGTTCGCCGCAGATCGCGCGCGTGACGGTGTGGAGCGATCAGGGATATCCGGCACTCTGGTTCAATTTGTTCCTGACCGGATATGACGTCGAGTCGATCTCGCTGTACGACGTGCTCGCACGAGGCGCGGTGCCGCAAACGTCGAGTCGTACAGAACGCGGGTTGAAGTCGGCGAGCAATAGCGACAATCCTCGAATTCTTTCGGTCGAGAGCTGCGGCGAGAATGGCGGCCGCCTCGATCCCTCCGTGTTGACAGCCGTACAGTCGATTCTGACGACGGGCCAGGGTGCGTCGTCTGGCTGCCGCGTCGGCACTGTTCATGATGCGGCCACGGGCTTCGTGACCGTCGATGTCGTGAACGGCTGCTCGACGATCTCGCCGCTCGAGATGAGTTACTACTCACAGGTATTGTTGTTCGACAACGTGCTCACGGGTGACTACGAGCGTATCGATCCTGATGTGGACACCGGCAATCTGGCCGGCGGCAATCCGCTCGTTCATCTGAAAGCGATTCCCGACGGTGGCGGGGCGTCGAACAATACGCCACTGCCGTATACGTTCTACGATCGCTTCACGCCGCCCGGCGCGAGGAAGATGGATCGCCGTCAGCCGTTGCCGGCAGCATTCGCCGCGCGCTTCATTGAGGGTGGTACGGGAAAGTTCCACACGGACTATGTTCTGTGGCGCGAGGGAGCGAGCGCGGGAGCCGCGTTGTGCGTGAGCTCGAATGCCGCGATGCCGTTCGAGCCGGCCGTTCGCTTCGATGAGAGCGAGAATCCCTCGGCACTCACGTCAGCGTCCTACGTCAACTCGCCGATGAGCTCTTCCATCGCGACGACTTCGAAATTGTTTCCGCCGCTCACTGGCTATGGGCTGACTGGCTGGATGGTGATGAATCTCGACAACAGCGCGGGCCATCAGGCGGCCGGCAGTCCGTTTTCATCGCCGCGTCCAAGTCAGAACTGGGTGATCGTGAAGTTGAGCGCAGAAGGCCGGTACGCGGTGGACTACGATGCGACCTCTCTCAAGAACGGCTGTACCAACAGCAGCGGCTACGCGACGACGGTCGTCAAGATGGGGAACGAGAAATGAAGTGCGCGCTCGCAATCGTCTCGATGCTTGCGAGTCTGTCGCTGCTGGGTGCGCCGGCCGCTGTGCACGTCACGACGGAGAACAATGCAACGTGCGACATCGGAACGTATCCGGCGGCATCACTGCTGCTTCCGTATTTCGAAGTCGATGCGACCGCACCTCCCGCCTCGGCCGTGAATACAGTCTTCACAGTCATCAATACATCGCGGTTTCCTCAGATCGTGCACGTCACGATCTGGACTGATCTCGGTTTTCCGGTACTCAACTATCCGATGTTCCTCACCGGCTACGACACGCAGTCGACGTCGATGTACGAAGTGATCGCGCGAGGCAACGTGCCATTGACGTCGCCCGGATGGTCCAACGGAAGCGCATCGGCCGATAACGGCGCGAATCCCAATTTTCTCGAAGACAACCTGTGCAACATGGTCGGTGGCACGGTCACCAGGGAACTGCGCCTGCGGAACCAGCGCCTGCTCACGACCGGCGTCGGCGACGGCGGCTGCCGCGTCGGAAGGGAGCACGCCAACGCCAGCGGTTATGTCACGGTCGATGTCGTCAATAGTTGCGCGAAGATCGATCCGACGCAGCCTGAGTATTGGACGAAGTTGATTCTCTTCGACAACGTGCTGACCGGTGACTACGAGCGCGTGAATCCGAATGTGACCACGGGTAACTATGCGGGAGGCTCGCCGATGGTCCACATCCGTGCCGTTCCCGAGGGAGGGCCGGCAGGGGAGGTGGCGCAGGTACCGTTCCCGTATACGTTCTACGATCGGTATCTTCCCGCCGACGCGCGCAAGATGGATCGCCGCCAACCGCTGCCTTCGGTGTTCGCCGCGCGATTCATCGAAGGTGGATCGACGGGCTTCCGGACGAACCTGATGGTCTGGCGCGAAGGGCTCACCGGTGCGACGCGCGAGGAATGTGTCTACACGAAGAACGAGTCGATGCCTGTTCGCAGCATCGTTCGCTTCGATGAACATGAGAATGCGTCGATGGCCGCATCGACCCTCGTCCTTCCGTCGACCTCCGCGACCTCTTCGATCTCCAACGCGTTTCCGGTGATCTCGGCCGGCGACCTGGGTGGCTGGTTCTGGATCTCACTCGACAACTCTTCGGGACGCGGCCGCGCGAGCCAGAATTGGGTCACCGTGCAGATGTACGCCGAAGGCCGCTACGGCGTCGACTTCGATGCAACGTGGCTGGCGAACGGCTGCACGAGCGCGCTGCCGGCATCGCCGTAGCCGCCGGCAAGCAGGCAGTCAGATAGCGGGGGGAGACATTCTGCTGTCGGCCGTCTGCTCTCTGCTGTCTATACTTCACGCCATGAAGCTCGACGCTACCTCCGCGGAGTTCCGCGACGCCGGCCACAAGCTCATCGACTGGATCGCTTCCTATCTCGACGGCATCGACTCCTATGAAGTGCTCTCGCGCGTGCAGCCGGGTGACATTGCCAGGCAGTTTCCCGATGTACCGTCGCGAGACGGACGTTCGTACGACGAGCTGATCGCCGACTTTCAATCGAAGATTCTGCCGGGCGTCACGCATTGGAATCATCCGTCGTTCTTCGCGTACTTCTCGATCACTGCATCGCAAGCCGGCATTCTCGGCGAGGTGCTGACGGCCGCGCTCAATTCACAGGGAATGGTGTGGAAGACGTGTCCGTCACTGACGGAGCTGGAAATCGTGACGTTGCGCTGGCTTGCGCACGAGCTCGGACTTCCGAGCGGAATGTTCGGAATCATCAATGACACAGCGTCGGTGAACACGTTTCACGCACTCGTCGCCGCGCGCGAGGCACTCGGTCTCGACATTCGCCGGCAGGGGACGACGGGACGCAATCTCGCCATATTGCGCGTCTACTGCTCGAAGCACGCACACGTCTCGGCGGAGAAAGCCGCGATCGCGCTCGGCGTTGGCTATGACAACGTCGTGAAGGTCGCCGCCGATGATCACCATCGAATGCGCCCCGATGCGCTCGAAGAGGCAATCTCACACGACTTCGAGCGCGGGATGAAACCGATGGCGATCGTCGCGACGGCGGGCAATACCTCGACTGGTGCAATCGATCCAGTGCGTGCGATCGGCGAGATCGCCGCCCGGCACCGCGTATGGCTGCACGTCGACGCTGCGTACGCAGGGTCGGCGACGATTTGTCCCGAGCTGCGCGATCTGTGGGATGGCATCGAGTACGCCGACTCGATCGTCGTCAATCCGCACAAGTGGCTCTTCACGCCGATCGACCTCAGCGTCCTGTACACGAAGAGGCCCGACGTATTGCGCGCGGCGTTTGCGCCGGCGGAGACTCCGGCGTATCTCGTGCTCTCCGACACGGCTGATGTCAATTACATGGACTTCGGCCTCGCGATGGGGCGCCGCTTCCGCGCGCTCAAGCTGTGGATGGTCCTCGAACATTACGGCGTCGAGCGCCTGCGCGGCGTGATTCGCGATCAGATCTCCTGGGCCCGCCGTCTCGCGCACGAGGTTCGCGATCGCGACGAGCTCGAGCTGATGGCGCCGCAGATGTTCAGTCTCGTCGTCTTCCGCCGCGTGGTGCGCATCGACGGAGTGATCGACGAAGCCGCGTCGGAGCTGCAGACGCAGAAGCTGATCGACAGGATCAACGACTCTCGCAAGGCCTACGTGTCGAGCACGCGGCTCGGAGGGAAACTGGGGATTCGCGTCGCGATCGGGAACGGAGCGACCGAGTGGCGGCATGTGGAGGAGATCGTGAAAGCTCTCGAGTGATGAGGGGCGGAGGGGATGAGGATGCTGAGCGACATCCCTCATCCCTCATCCCTCCTGCTCACCACAGTGAGCAAGGCCTTCCCGAAGGCCTCCAACTTGGAATCGCCGACCCCATAAACCTCACGCAGTTCCACGAGTGTCGCGGGCCGCACTCGTGCGATCTCGCGCAGGGTGCGATCGCTGAAGATCACGTACGGCGGCACCTGTCTCTCTTCCGCCTCGGCACGGCGCCAGAGGCGCAGCGCTTCGAAGAGGCCGCGGTCGACGCTCTCCCACGACTCGGCCGGCAGCATCCGCTTCGCGCGTTCTTTCTTTTTCGATGCGGCGATCGGCTGACGCAAGCGCACTTCGGCTTCGCCCTTCAATACGACGCGCGAGGTCGAGGTGAGACGCAGGACGGGATATTCGCCATCGCTCTGTTCGAGATAGCCCTGATTGATCAGCTGCCAGATCCAGTCGCGCACTTCGTTGCGGCTGCTGCCTTTCAATAGACCGTACGTCGAGAGCGCGTCGTGATTGCGCTCGCGGATCCTGTCCGTATTCTCGCCGCGGAGAATCGAGATGATGTGGCCGATGCCGAACGACTGCTGCACGCGGTAGACGCACGAAAGAATTTTCTGCGCAACGGTGAGTGCATCCGGCACGTCTTCGGTTTCGCCGAGACAGATGTCGCAGGCGGAACATGAATCGCGCTCGTACTTCTGGCCGAAATATTCGACGAGTGCGCGATGCCGGCAGGCCGTGCCCGCGCAATAGCGGTCGATGTCGACGATGTGCTTGATGCTGCTGGCGATGAACTCGGGATCGGGCGCCAGTCCATCTTCGTTCGGCCGTTCGAGCATCGTCTTCCAGAAGACGACGTCCGCGCCTGAGTAGAGGAGCACGCATTCGGCTTCGAGGCCGTCGCGGCCTGCCCGCCCTGTCTCCTGTTGATAGTGCTCGATCGACTTCGGCATCGCCGCGTGCAGAATGAAACGGACGTTGGAGCGATCGATACCCATCCCGAAGGCGACGGTGGCGACGACGATTTCGGTCTTTTCCTTGGAGAACTTCTCCTGCGTTTCGCGCCGCTCCTCCGGGAGCATTCCGGCGTGATAGCCGGCGGCGTTGTAGCCGGCGCGCAGCAGTTTTGCGGCGAGATCGTCGACGTCGCGCCGCCGCGTGCAGTAAATGATTCCCGCCTCGCCCTTGTGACGCTCGAGCACCTCGACGGTCTGCTTCCACTCGTCCTGGCGAGGGAGGACGCGATAGGTGAGATTCGGACGGTCGAACGCGCCGACGAGCCGCAGCGGATCGCGCAGCGCGAGCTGCTCGGCGATGTCGCGCCGTACCTGCGCCGTTGCCGTAGCCGTATACGCGTGCAGCGAAGCGTTAGGAAATTCTTCGCGCAGGAGCTTCAGCTGGCGATATTCCGGACGAAAGTCGTGACCCCAGTGGCTGATGCAATGCGCCTCGTCGATGGCGAACGTGCGCGCGCCGGAGCGGCGCAGCAACTCGCGGAACGAAGGCATCGCCAGCCGTTCGGGTGAGACGAACAGCAGCTTCAGCTTCCCTCCGGTGAGCTCGCGCTCGATCGCACGCTGTTCGAGCGATGACTGCGAACTGTTCCACTGAGCGGCATGCACGCCGCACGCGACGAGTGAGTCGACCTGATCCTTCATCAGCGAGATGAGCGGCGAGACGACGATCGTCGGGTAATCCTTCAGTAGTGCGGGAACCTGATAGCAGAGGGATTTCCCGCCGCCCGTCGGCATGACGACGATCGAGTCGCGATCTTCCAGGGCAGCGGTCATCGCCTCCTCCTGCAGAGGCCGGAAGGAGTCGTAGCCCCAATGCCTGGAAATCGTGTCGAGGAGGGGGGATGGCATCGGCGCGATTGTACCGGTGTCCACACGGGGTGGAGTGACGAGTGACGAGTTGCGAGTGACGAGTTGGGAGCTCACGGACTCGTCACTTTCCACTCATCACTTTCTTACTCATTCGTGACGAGTGACGAGTTGCGAGTGACGAGTCGAGAGTTCTCAACTCGTCACTTTCCACTCATCACTTTCTTACTCGTTCTACAATCCGCGCCGGATGCACCCCATTTCCGCAACCGGCAAACATGCCCGTGCTCTCCGCGCCATCACCGACCTGCTCACTCGTCTTCGCCTCAGCGCGGCGTTCGTTGGCTCCGCTGCGCGTTCCGCGTGGCTCGGCGGCGAGGTCTCTTCCGGATCGATCGATGTGATCGCCGTGATGGGACCGCAGCAGAAGAATCAGGTGGCGATGATGGCGAGCAATCGCGGATGGCGCGTCGATCGCGACGAGATCGCCGAGAGCGAAGAGCTGGATCTCATCCCGTTGAACTTCGTCGACGATGAAGGCGAGGTGCGTGTGCATGTACTCGTGGCGAGCAATGCGCTTTACGGGCGGATGGTTGCGGCCGCGGTCGAGACTCAGTTTGAAGAGTTGACGCTGCGCGTCCCTGCGGCCGAGGATTTCGCGCTGCTGCTGGGAATGGCGGGGGATCAGAGCAGCGTCGAGAGACTGACGCGTGCGGTGCCGTTCGACCGGCATGCGTTCAACGAGAAAGTCGTTTCGATCGGTCTGCCCGGATTGGTGGTCGTGGAATGAAGTGGATCGCGAAACAGGACTCATTCGATGCGGCGATGGCGCTCGCTGCCGCGCAGCCGGTCATCGCGGTGGATACCGAAGCGGACTCGCTGCATTCGTACTTCGACAAGGTGTGCCTGATTCAAATTACGGCCGGCGGCGAAGACTATGTCATCGATCCTCTGGCGAAGATCGACCTTGCGAAGTTCGGCGAAGTGCTGGCGAATGCAGCGATCCGGAAGATCTTTCACGGTGGTGACTACGACATGCGCATCCTCAATCGCGACTTCGGATTCGTGACCGCGAATCTCGTCGACACGATGATCTGCGCGCAACTCCTCGGCTACGAAGCGTTCGGCCTCGCCGCGCTGCTCGACCGGCACTTCGGCGTGAAGTTGAACAAGGCACATCAACGTGCGGACTGGGCGATGCGCCCGCTGCCGCCCGATATGCTCGACTATGCGGCGATGGATACGCGGCATCTCGTGCGTCTGTACGAGGTGCTGCGCGCGGAGCTGGAAGCGAAGGGGCGATGGGAGTGGGCACTCGAAGAGTTCTCGCGTCTGGAGGCGATCCGCTATCGAGAGTCGGATGATGATGGCGAGCCGTTCCGCAGATTGAAAGGGATCGGCAGTCTCGATCGACGCACACTTGCGATCATTCGGAATCTCTACGACTGGCGCGATCATCTGGCGCGGAAGGCGGATCGCCCTCCGTTCAAGATCATCGGGAACGATGCAATCATCGATACCGCGAAGGCGAAAGCGGCGTCGATTGCGGAGCTGTCCGCGGTGAAAGCGGTGTCGCAATATCACCTGCGCCGCTTCGGACACGAGATCGTTGCCGAAGTGCGGAGTGCGCTCGAGTTGCCGGAGAGCGAGTTGCCGGAGAAACCGGAGTCGCGGCCATTCTTCCGCGACAAGGCGCTCGAGGCGCGCATCGACAAGCTGAAGAAGGTGCGCGATCAGGTGGCGAAGGATCTGGGGATCGATATCTCGGTGGTCGCGCCGCGCCACATCCTCGCCGCGATCGCTACCCTCGAGCCGAAAGGCGTCGAGGCGCTCGATCAGATTCCGGCGATGCGCGAGTGGCAGAAGAAGTTACTGGGGGAGCAGCTGGTGAAGGCGCTTTAGACCGCAGGCAGCAGGCAGCAGGCAGCAGGGGGAGTCTCAGCTTGTGCCTCTCGGTAGGATTTCTCCTGCTGTCTGCTGCCTGCTGTCTGCTGCCTGATAAGATTCGCCGCAATGGAACGCAACTCCGAATACAAAGTCATCGTCATTGGCTCCGGTCCGGCCGGATGCACCGCCGCTCTCTATCTCGCTCGCGCAAACTTCATCCCGCTGGTACTGGAAGGCATTCAGCCGGGCGGGCAGCTCACGATCACGACGGAAGTCGAAAACTACCCCGGATTTCCGGATGGGATTCTCGGGCCGAAGCTGATGGACCTGATGCGCCAGCAGGCGGAGCGCTTTGGTGCGGTCTTCAAGATGGAGAATGTGGAGAAGGTCGATCTGCGATCGCATCCGTTCGTGATCACGACCGATTCGCGTGAGTATGAGACGCAGGCCCTGATCATCGCGTCGGGCGCGTCGGCCAAGCAGCTCGGGATCCCGTCGGAGAAGGCGTTGATGGGCTTTGGCGTCTCGGCCTGTGCGACGTGCGACGGCTTCTTCTTCAAGGGGAAGGAAATCGTCGTGGTCGGCGGTGGCGACTCGGCGATGGAGGAGGCGACCTTCCTCACGAAGTTCGCGACGAAGGTCACGATCATTCATCGCCGCGAAGAGATGCGCGCGTCGAAGATCATGCAGGAGCGCGCGATGAAGAACGAGAAGATCTCGTTCCTCTTCAACTCGACGATCGACGAGATCATCGGCACGAAGGAAGGCGGCGTCACCGCGATCAACGTGCGCAATCTTCAGACGAACGAAGTACGCGAGATGAAGACGCAGGGCGTCTTCGTCGCGATCGGGCATACGCCGAACACCTCGCCGTACGCGGGGCAGCTCGAGCTCGACGACAAGGGCTACCTCGCGTTGCCGCATCGCAACTCCACGAAGACGAACATCGAAGGTGTGTTCGCATGCGGCGACGTCGTCGATCACATCTATCGCCAGGCGATTACCGCGGCGGGCAGCGGATGCATGGCGGCGCTCGACTGCGAGCGCTGGCTCGCGCATGAGCGCATCACGGAACGCTGGGATTTGCCGAAGGGCGAAGAAGACCGCGTCTGATGTTCGCTGCGATCGTCCTCGCGCTCAACCTGCAGCTCGCCAGGGCGGCGACGCAGCAGGTCGGGGTGACGACGATCTATGACCCGTCATACGTGACACTGCGTTATCCCGGCGGCGATCTGCCGCCGGAGCGCGGCGTCTGCGCCGATGTGATCATTCGCGCGTTCCGCGGAATCGGCGTCGATCTGCAGAAAGAAGTCCATGAGGACATGAGCGCGCACTTCGCGCTTTATCCGCGCAACTGGGGATTGAAGCGGCCCGATGCGAACATCGATCATCGCCGGGTGCCGAACCTGATGACCTTCTTCAAGCGGCACGGCAAGTCGGTGAACGGCGAGTTCCAGGCCGGCGATGTCGTCGCATGGCAGCTACCGGGCGGCCTGTACCACATCGGCATCATCGCCGCGGATGGAAAGCTCGTGATTCACAACATCGGCCGCGGCGCGCAGCGCGAAGACATCCTGCACGAGTTTCCGATCATCGGGCATTACCGTTGGTGATGCAGACAGCAGGGAGCAGGCAGCAGGTTGGGGGTGTTGTAAGCGCCGAAAACAAAAACAGCCGGTCTCGCGACCGGCTGTCTGCTGCCTGCTGCCCTGCCGGCTAGTAGGCGTTGAGAATGTACTCGAGCGGATTGACCGGATTGTTGTTGAGGCGCACCTCGTAATGGAGGTGTGGTCCGGTGGAGCGGCCCGTGGAGCCGACGTAGGCGATGACGTCGCCGCGCTTCACGTGCTGGCCGGGCTTGACGGCAAAGCTGGAGAGATGTCCGTAGCGCGTCGAGTAGCCGTAGCCGTGTGAGATGTAAATCACGTTGCCGTAGCCGTTCGCCCACTCAGACTTGACGACGATGCCATCGGCGGGAGCGCGGACGGGCTGACCGACCGCGGAGGAGATGTCGATTGCGCTATGCGTGCCCTGCTCGCCGGTGAAGGGATCGGAGCGGCCACCAAATCCATCGGTGAGGATGCCACGTACTGGAGCAATGGAGGGAGTCGATGAAAGAAGCTCGGCTTGCGCAACGATCTTCTGTTCGAGGACCGAGAGATCGCGCTCGAGGTGATGCGAGCGGAAGTTCATCTTGTCGACGTCATCGCGATACGGGTTGGCTGCGCTTTCGTCGTTGCGCGCGCCACCGACGCCGCCGAGGCTCTGCTCGTCGAGCGTGGTGATACCGGCGATGATGGCCAGTTTCCGGGTGCGGTCTTCCACGGTGCGGAGTTGCGTGCGGAGTGAATCGACCGATTTGCTGAATTGTTCGTTTGCCGTCTTCAGTTCGCGGTTCTCACGCGGGAGTTTTGTGGTCGCGTGGGTCCGCGAGAGGGGATGGAAATACCGATGTGGAAACGGGCTGTAATATCCAGGTCAATTCCAGCAGCT
>CAZKID010000021.1:0-3200 GCA_964552405.1 uncultured Thermoanaerobaculia bacterium | reverse complement strand
CGACTTGCTGAACTGCTCGTTGGCCGTCTGCAGCTCGCGGTTCTCCACGCGAAGCTTCGAGAGCTCGTGGGTCTGGGAAAGCGATGTGAAGTATTGGACAGAGAAGAACGTGGAGAGACAGAGTGAAGAGGTGACGAGCGAAACGATGGAGAACAGGAGGCGATGGGACACCTTCAACTTCCGGAACTTGGCCCGCGCGTGCGGGACAAAGATGATCGTTGAATAGCGTTGATCCATAGTTGCTCCTGAGTTGCCCTGAACCTGAGTAACGAGTCCTGAACCGAGAATTCGAGCGGCGCTTACGCCGCTGGTGGTTGGCTATTCTATGAATCGAGGCGGGGTAGTCAATGAAAAAAGACCGCCAAAACCACCACTTTTGTCGAGTCTGCCAATAACCGTAACTCCTCAATTTGCCGATACTTGCAGGCAGTAAATATGGCGATACCACATATTCCGCCGCGATTGTGCGACGTTTAGGCGGATTTGATCAGATAACTTTTGGGAAATTGAAAATTGAAAATTGAAAATTGCAAATTGTTCGTGGGCCCGGCCGGCCTTTCAATTTTCAATTTTCAATTTTCAATTTTCAATTTGCTCCCCCGCGCCCTAAGATCTCCCACCTATGCGCGCTGGATGGAACGAATACTTCATGGGCATTGCCCATCAGGCCGCCACCCGATCGACCTGTGCACGCAAACACGTGGGTGCCGTCATCGTTCGTGACCGCACGGTGCTCTCGACTGGCTACAACGGCTCGCTCCGCGGACTCCCGCACTGCGAAGACGCCGGCTGCGTCATGGAGGATGGTCACTGCATCACCACCGTGCATGCCGAGGCGAATGCGATTCTGCAGGCGGCGAAGAATGGCGTATCGATTGCCGATTCGGAGCTCTACACGACCGCCTCTCCCTGCTGGAACTGCTTCAAGCTGATCGCGAATGCCGGCATCAAGCGGATCTACTACGGCGAGTTTTATCGTGACGAGCGGTCGCGCGAAGTCGCCCAGCAGATCGGTATCGAGCTCGTCGACCTCGGCATGCCGGGCAAGGCAGCAGGCTAGATCGTGCTGATCCTCGCCGCGGATTCCTCGCTTCCGATTCTCTCCGTCGCACTGCTCAGTGATCGCTCCCTGCTCGGCGCGATTGCGCTCGAAGGAAAAGGCTCGCGCAACGAGAAACTGTTGCCCGCGATCGACTGGCTGCTTTCCGAGTGCGGAGTCGAGCGCCGTGACATCGAAGTGTTCGCATCGACGCGTGGTCCCGGCTCGTTCACCGGAGTGCGTATCGGCCTTGCGACGATTCAGGGACTCGCGCTCGCACTCGGCCGTCCCGTCTGCGCCATGTCCACGCACGAAGCCATCGCCCTTGGCGATCCCGATCCGGAGCGCATCGCGATTCATGATGATGCCGGCCGCGGCGAGTACTACGTCTCGCTCTTCGAGCACCACCGCGAATCGATCGCTCCGCGGCTGGCGACGAAAGAGCAGCGCGACGAGCTCGTCGCGACGGCGTCGCTCGTGATCAGCGTCGACGATTTCCTGCAGCACGGCAACGTGGCTGCGGGCTGTGCGCGCCGCGCGCGCGAGCTCGCGGACCGCGCGGAGGCGGAACGGTACCGCGATGTCACGCCGATCTACGTGCGGCTCGCCGAAGCGGAAGTGAAGTTGCAACAGAGGCAGGCGTGAGTGCTCGTGTTGCTCTGCCGGCCGGGATCACGATCCAGCTCGCGGCCGAGAAGGATGTTCCTGCGATCCACAAGCTCGAGGAAGCCGCGTTTCCAGCGCCGTGGCGCCGCGAGTTCTTTCTGAGCGAGTTGGATGCGAGCGGCCGCTTCAATCTCGTGGCCCGGCACGGCGGACTCGTCATCGGCTATCTCTTTGCGATGTGGTTCTTCGACGAGATGCACGTGAACAAGATCGCTGTCGCCGAGAGTGAGCGTCGCAAAGGGATCGCACAGGCCTTGATGGATCGCTGCATCGAGTTCGCAATCGCGCACGCGATCCGCACGATCTCGCTCGAAGTGCGTAAGTCGAATCATGGCGCGCAGTCGTTCTACAAGCAGCTCGACTTCATGGCGACCTACCGGCGTCCCCGGTACTATCCGGATGGCGAAGACGCGGTCGTCATGACGAAGGTTCTGTAGCCGTGCTTTGCACTTTATCCCGAGCGAAGCGAGGGATCAGCGGCGACACCGGCAGGATCATGGAGCGCGACCCTCGCTAACCCTCGGGATGAGCGGAAACCCACCGAACTCGGTACAGCGGTTTCGGCTTGATCTGCTCGATGAATGCCTTCGCGATCTCGTCCGCCGTCACGGAAGGGGTGACGTAGCGCGGCTGGTGAATCATCGCCTGGAACGTGCTCTCTTCGTCCATTGGCTCACCGTTCGGTCCTGTTCTTTCCTTCCAGGAGGTCGCGATCAGGTCGGGTGAAAGCCATTTTCCATCGAGCGCAGAGAGCGCTTCGGTGGGCGAGGTTACTTCGGCTCGGATCGTGGTCGAGTCGATTCGCTTGAACCCTTCGAGCGACACGAAGGTGCGCGGCAACGTCACGGTGAGGACCGCGGGAAACGGGTCGTTGACGCGATCCGCGAGATCGAAGAATCGCGCTTGTGCATCTTCTTCCGGCGCTGTGCTGATGACGTGCAGCATCGCGTGACGCACGTCGAGAATCAGCGTGTTCTCCTCTTCGCTCGCGGCAACGACATCCTCGTCGTGCTCCACGGTCAATTGACGAAACACCGATTCGAGGCGGCCCGGCTGCGCGTCGAGGTAATGGAATACGTGCCGCATGGCATTGATGTAGTCGACATACGCCTGGGCCGCGACATGCACGCGGCGATCGAACTCTTCGCGTTCTTCGCGCGTCGCACGCGAGCTGGTCGCCGGATAGATCTCCAGCTCGTTCATCCCGCCGGCCGTCGTGTAGCGGATCGTCATGTCGACGTCGGCGAAGAATTTCTGGAGCAGTTCTTCGTCGAAGACGGCGGAGTGACTGACCGTGTCGACTTCCCCTCGAGATTTCTCGATCGTGATCGTTTCCGATGAAGGCTCGAGCCGGTTGAAACGGGCCGCCCAGAGATCTTCCTTCGGCGATTTCGTCGTGATCGTCACCTGGCCATAGTCGTTGAACGCCAGCGTGACGAATTGCCGCGTATCGGCGCATCCCAGCGCAACGAGCGAGATTGCCAGCACGACGATG
>CAZKID010000020.1:0-27186 GCA_964552405.1 uncultured Thermoanaerobaculia bacterium | reverse complement strand
AGTTTCTCTTACTCAGTCGCGTCGCGCAGCGACGTCGCCCGCTCGGGATGACGGGAGCTACCGCATGCATGCAGAGAGCCTGTGCAGAATCAGACCTGAGCAAGACAACGGGGGCAGCAAATTGCTAACCAGGCGCTGCACCACCCGGCACCTAAAATCACGCCAGCCCGTTCACCATCGCCTCGAACACCTTCCGCACGGCTTCCTCGTCGAACGGCAATTCGCGTCCGCCGCGCCTGGCGATGATCTGATCGCGGATCATTCCTTCCGCTGCGCCCAGCATCGCGGACGCGAGCACGGCATCGTTCACATCCTTGCGAAACGAGCCGTCGGCCTGGCCGCGCTGAATCAATTTGCAGACGAGATCGACAAACTTCTGGAAGCCCTTCGATAGCGCGACCTCGGATCCGCGCACGCGGCGCCCTTCGAACATGAAGATGGACGCGACGTCGGGATCGGCGGCGAACGCGCCGAGCATCAGAGTGAAGACGCCGAGGATGGCTTCGCGGCCATGCTCGGACTCGGCGATCGTCTTCTGAACCGTCTCATTCAGCCCGCTCCAGCTCTCGTTGAAGATCGCGTCGAGCAGGCCGCTCTTGCCGCCGAAGTAGCGGACGAGCTGCGACTCCGAGGTGCCCGCCTCGCGAGCGATGGCCGAGGTGGAGGTGCCTTCGTAGCCGAGACGGCTGAAGAGCGACTTTCCCGAGGAGAGGAGGCGACCGCGGGAGGTTTGCGTGTCGTCGGTGGGCGTCGCCATAGTTTCGGATGGTAGTTCTACCAGCATTCCAAGTCTTTGACAATGAGCGACTTCGGAAGATTGGCGTTGAGATTGCTTGCGGGTGGTGCAGTGACTGGTAGTACGACTACCACCACACATGAAAGGGAACGCATGAAACTTCGGATCTCCGGAATCGTTGCCGTTTTGCTTCTTGCTGCCGGGCTCAGCGCCCAGGTCATGGATCCCGCGCTCAAGCTCAAACTCGGAACGGTCGGCTCCGCGGACAGCATCCGCGTGATCGCCACGTTCGACCACGTCCCGACTCTCGCCGACCGGACGCTCATCAAGAATCTCTCCACCCGCAGCCAGTTCCTCTCCTCGCTCCCGATGGCGCTCATGATCACGACGCCGGCGCAGGTGCAGTCGCTGGTTGGGACACCCGGACTCTCCTCGCTCTACCTCGACAAGCAGCTCGAGTATTACCTCCATGAGAGCGTGCCGCTCATTGGTGCGGACCGCGCCTGGAAGGATTTCGGCGCCGATGGGCACGGCGTCGGAGTCGCGATCATCGACAGCGGCATCGACGGGACGCATCCCGATCTTCCGTCAGGCACGAAGGTCGTGCAGAACGTGAAGATCGTCGGCGTCGACAGCGGCGATTCGCCGACCGGTTCCTCGATCGTCGTGCCGGTCGAAAATCTTCCGAGCTCCGATTCCTCGAGCGGTCACGGCACGCATTGCGCCGGCATCGTCGGCGGACTCGGCACAGCCTCTGGTGGGTACTACAAAGGCGTCGCACCCGGCGCGAAGCTCGTGGGCATTGGCACCGGCGACGCGATCTTCGTCTTCTATGCGCTCGAAGGCTTCGACTATGTGATGTCGCATCGCCAGAGCTACAACATCAAGGTCATCTCGAACTCGTGGGGAACGACGGTCCCTCCCAACACACCGTTCGATGCGAGCGATCCGGTGAATGTCGCGTCGAAGGCTGCGCATGACGCGGGCATGACCGTCTGCTTCGCCGCAGGCAACGAAGGCCCCGGCACCGACACGCTCAATCCATATTCGATCGCGCCGTGGGTCATCGGCGTCGCCGCCGGCAACAAGGATGGGAAGACGCTCGCCGACTTCTCCTCGCGCGGCCGCTACGACGATCCGGTCTTTCATCCGACGATTACCGCGCCGGGCGCGAACATCATCTCGACCCGCGCACCGAACACCGTCCTTCCCGTGCTCGGACTCGCCGAAGGCGACACCGACATTCAGACCGCGTGGATTCCCTACTACACGACGATGAGCGGCACCTCGATGGCGACGCCGCACATGGCGGGCGTCGTCGCGATGCTCTATTCGATTCGCAGCGACATGACGCCCGATCTCGCCAAGCGCATCATCGCCAACACCGCAACGCCGATGCCGGACTACAAGGCGTACGCCTGCGGCGCCGGCTACGTGAATGCGTATGCCGCGGTGCAGACCGCGAAGGCGATCAAGGCGATCAAGTCCTACAAGGATCCGAAGAGCGGCAAGACGATCGATGTCTATGTCGTCGAGCAGACGCTGACCGGATCGGTTGGTCCCGCCGTCGCGAGTTACAACAGCCAGCTCTCCACCACCTCGCAGAACTTCAACGTGGCGAGCGGTGCGGTGTTCGTCGATACGAAATTGACGTGGGATCTCTTCGCGAATGACATCGATCTCTTCCTCTTCGATCCGAGCGGGACGCAGGCCGGTGCCTCGCAAGCGACGCAGGCGTTGACGCAGACCGCGCTCGAAGGCGTGGCGATCGACTATCCCGCGGCGGGGCAGTGGCGAGCCGATGTTCGCGGCTGGCTCACAGCGCCGACCAGTTACACGCTGACCGTGCAGCAGTACTTCCCGGTGAGGTGAAGAGAGGCCAGGAGCAACTATGCGACACCTCAACTTCGCCCTCGCCTTCGCCCTCGCTCTCGCGCTCACGACGACCGCGTTCGCGATCGACGTCCGTCAGCCGCAGTCGCTCGATGCCAGGACCCTCACCCTCACGCCCGTCGCGCCGAAGTATGACGCCTCGCGTGTCCAGACCTACCTCGCCGATCCCAACTGGATCGCGTTCAATCAAGCGCACGGTGGCAACTGGTTCGCGCAGTACGACCTCCTCACCGGCCACGCGCGCCGCGTCCTCGGCGGTTCGATCCCGTGGCTGCAGGCCAACGCGACCAACGCCGATGTCGAACGCGTGGCCCGCGACTTCATCGCCGCGAACGCCGCGGTCATCGGCGTGTCTAACGACAAGCTGCACTTCGTGAGCGACGCCGCTACGCCGTCGCGCGATGGCCGCATCCGCTTCGCCGCATTCGATTACGCGATCAACGGCGTCCCGGTCGAGAACGCGCGCCTCGTTTTCGCGATCAACAACGGCAACATGATCTACTGGCACTCGGCGAACATCGCCGACGTTCCGGCCGTGACGACGCCCGCCATCTCGGCAGCGCAGGCGCTCACGAACCTCCTCGCTTACGCAGGCGTCACCGGGAGCAACTCGACGGTCGTCGAGCAGCCGACGCTCAAGCTGCTGCCGCGTAACGGCAGCGCCGATCTTCTGACGTACCGTCTCGTCTACGAATCGATCTTCAAGACGAACGGCAGCAACGCGACGTGGGCCGCCTACATCGATGCACTCACCGGCGGGGTGATCGCGTTCGGCGATAACAATGATTACGCGACCTGCCCGGCGCGCACGGCGACGACCGGCCGCGTGACGGGCGGCATTCGCCCGGCGCAGTCCACCGACGCCGAAGTCGTCCGCTCCTTCCCATTCGTCGCCGTCGATCAGGCGGCGGGAACGAGTGTGACGACGGGCGACGGCACGTTCTCCTTCGCCGGCGCGAATGCGTCGACCGGCTTGAACGGCCGCTTCTTCGACACCAATTGCGTCGACTGCATCAAGTCCGAGACCGATCCGCAGAGCGGCTTCCAACCATTCGTTGCATCCGCGAACGGCATCCTCAACCTCGGCACCGGCGGCCGCGACGTGCAGCATGGCCCGGGCCAGCCGACGGATTCCTACGGCAACGGCCTCTCCACGCCCGCCGACCGCACCGCCTTCTTCCATACGAACATCGCGCGGCAGATCGCGCTCAAGTGGCTGCAGCTGCCGTGGCTTCTCAACGCGACGATTCCGGTGAAGGTGAACATCAACGATGTCTGCAACGCCTTCTGGGATGGCTCGTCGCTCAACTTCTTCAAGAGCGGCGTGCTCGCGCGCAGCAGCGGCAATCTGATCTGTGCAAACACGGGCGAGATCCGCGATGTCATGCAGCACGAGTGGGGACACGGGCTCGATGCGAATGACGGCCGCCCCGTCGGACTCGTCCTCGGTCTCGGCGATCTCGCGACCGGCGAGGCGGCGGCGGATCACATCGCCCTCTTCGTCGATCACGATTCCTGCATCGGCCAGTCGTTCTACAACAAATTGAGCGGACCGTTCGTGACCGATCCCGATACGGGCGCCACCGCCGATTGCAACGGCGTGCGCAATCTCGACGAGGCGCGCGCAACTCATGGAACGATGACCGTCACCAACGTGACGCAGAAATGCGGGGGTCCTCCTGTCTCCACGTCGTCACCGACGGTCATCGTTTACGTCGGCCCGATGCTGAACGAGGGCCACTGCGAAGGAGAGATCTGGGGCCAGACCGATTGGCATCTCGCTCAGGATCTGCTCACGGGCCGCAAGTACACCACGACCGATCCGCTGCCGAACGGCACTGATGGCTCCGCGAATCCGGCGTATGACAAGGACGCCGCCTGGGATCTGCTCGAGCGTCTCTACTTCGATTCGCGTCCGATCGTTGCGTCGTATGCGTCGTCGCGCAATCAGGCCATCGGACCTTCGGCGTACGACGGGTACATCGTCGTCGACGACGAAGGCGACGGTCTCGCGAACGGCACGCCGCACGGCGCGTACATCAACGATGCGTACTCGCATCACGGCATCGAGGAGTGGGGTCTGCCCGGCGGCGTGCCGCAGGACACGGACTCCGCGAACTGCACCGCGCCGCAGGCGCCGCCCTACACGCTGACCCAGAACATCGACGGCGAGACGGGCACGCCGGCGGTCACGATCACCTTCACGCCGGTCTCCGGCGCGAGCGCGTACTCGATTCTTCGCAACGAGCGCCGCAACGACGTCTTCCTCGAAGTCGCGCGCGTGAACGGCGTGACGTCGGTCGTCGACTCCGGTGTCGACAACGGTGTCACGTACAACTATCGCGTCGCCGCGATCGGCAGCAGTTGTTACGCGGCGTCGGATGCGAACGTGAAGTCGATTCGCATCGCGCAGCCGGATCTCGCGCTGAAGTCCGTCGTCATCGCCGACAGCAACGGTGACGGCAAGCTCGACCCCGGCGAGAAGGCGCAGCTCTACATCAGTCTCGCGAATACAGGACTCGCAGGACTCACGAACGTCACCGGGATCCTCACGGCGACGAGCAACGGCGTGACCGTGACGAAGGCAGGTCCGCGCACGTACGGCGCACTCACAGCGGGTGCTTCCGCCGGTCCGAATCAGTCGTATGCGATCAGCGTCGTTGCCGATGGTGCGCTTTGCGGATCCACCGCGACGCTCGTGTTGAACGTCAGTACCGATCAGGGCTGCTTCGCGGTGCCTGTCTCGATTCCGCTCGGCAGCAATTGTTCGATCTACAAGAACGCATATGCGCGTCCGGTGTCGATGGCGATCACGTCCGACAGACTCTCGCTGACCTGCGGCGACGGCGATCTCGTTCCCGATCCCGGCGAGACAGTGCAGCTCTCGGTTAGTGTCGACAACCTCGGCACCAGGTCCGCGTCAGGCGTGACGGTCAAGCTGACGAGTGACAAGCCCTACTTCACGTTCGGGAACGATCTCGTGACGCTCGGTTCCCTCGCGCCGGATGGCGCCGAGACGAAGACGGCAACGTTCGCGGTGAGCGTCGCGCGCAATGCGCCGTTCGCCGACACCGCGACGTTCACCGCCGTCGTCACGAGCTCCGGCAGCACGATCCCGGCTCTGCGCACGCTGCAGACCGTCGTCAATCGCGACAAAGTCATGCGCACGCTCAGCTACAACTTCGATACGGGCGCGCAGGGCTGGACTTCATCGGATGCCGCCGGGTGGCAGCTTGCACTCGGACCCACGACCGGCGATCTCACGCAACTGTGGCACGAGCAGTACGCTGGCAATCGCTGCGATTACCTCGTCTCGCCGGCGACCGAAGCATCAGCGACGTCATCGATCTCGTTCGATCTCGCATACGTGAGCGAGAACAGCGATGCGCCGTATGACGGCCTCGATGTGCAGGTCTCGGCGGACGGCCGTGCGACCTGGCAAACGATCGATGTCACGCAAGGCTACGCCGCGCTGTCCGCGGGAACCGGCTGCATGACGAAGGACCAGGGCTTCTTCTCGGGTGTGAGTCCGCTGATGTCGCGCTACGACGCGGACCTTTCGGCGTTCGCCGGCAAGGTGATCAACATGCGTTTCCGCTTCTCATCCGATGATCTCGTCGATGCATCGCCGGCCGGCGCATGGATCGACAACGTCACGACCAACAATGTGATCGTTTCGGTGCCCAGCGTTCCCTGCCCGTAACGGTCATGGTGCGGGCCGCCGTGTGTCGTACACGCGGCGGCCCGGCATTTTGCTCTTTCCAGTGGGGGAACAGGCGCCCTCGCCTGGGCTCCGAGCCGGCAGGCGAGGGCGCCTGCCGCCCCACTGGAAGCGCTAGAATGCCCGCTACAACATGGCGCGGTTCCGTGATCTCTCCATCCGCAGCAAGTTGATGACGGGCTTCATGTTCACCAGTTTGGTGGCATTGCTCATCACCATGGCCGCGCTCGCTCTTTACGATCGCGAGACCTTCAAGAAAAAACTCCTCTCCGATCTCCAGGCGCTCGGTGGTGTCGTCGGTGAGAACTCCGTCTCGCCGCTCGTCTTCAACGATCGCGAGACCGCGCGCTCGGTGCTCGGCGCGCTCAAGGCGCAGCCGCATGTCGTCGCCGCGTTTCTCTACGACAACAACGGCGCTCTCTTCGCGTCGTATGTGACGCCGAACGGCCCGAAGGCGCCGCAGGCGATTCCGCACGATGGCTCGTCGATCGACAGCGAGGGTGTGACGGTTGTGCGCCCAGTGCTCTTCAACGGGACGCGCGCCGGTACCCTCTCGGTCCGCTCCGATCTCGGCGAGCTGGCCGCGCGCAAGTCGCAATACCTCGGCATCGCGGGACTGGTGATCGCGGGCGCAGGCATCGTCGCGCTCATCCTCGCCGCGCTGTTTCAGCGTGTGATCTCCGCTCCGATTCTTCGCCTCCTCGAAACCGAGAAGCGCGTCTCGAAGGACAAGGACTACTCGCTGCATGTGACGAAGGATGCCGACGACGAAGTCGGCAAGCTGATCGACGGCTTCAACGAGATGCTCGAGGAGATCCGCGCGCGCGATGCGGAGATCCAGGAGAAGCACGATCAGGAGATGGCGCTCGCGCGCACGATCCAGACCTCCGTGCTGCCGAAATCGTTCGAGCTGAACGGCTTCGATATCTCCGCGATCATGCTGCCGGCGGAGGAAGTCGGCGGCGACTTCTACGAGTTCCGTCCGATTCAGAACGGCGGAGCGTGGATCGGCGTCGGCGACGTCACCGGTCACGGCGTGACTTCGGGTCTCATCATGATGATGGCGCAGTCGATGTTCACGGTGCTCTGCGAACAACATCAGAACGGCGCGACGCCGTCGAAGTTCCTCACGCTGCTCAACCGCGCGATGTTCTACAACCTCAAGTCGCGGCTCGATCAGGACAAGTTCATGACGATGGTCGTCGCGAAGATCAACAGGGATGGGCAGATGGTGTTTGCCGGTGCCCACACCGATCTTCTCGTTTATCGCGCGAAGAACGGTTCCGTCGAACGCATCCCGACCGAAGGGTTGTGGCTGGGGATGGAAGAAGAGATCGAGAGCGTGACGACCGATCAGACCGTCATGCTCGAGCGCGGCGACGTCGCGCTGTTCCACACCGATGGCGTCACCGAAGCGCGCGATGCGAAAGGCGAATGCTTCGATGTCGATCGTCTGACCAAACAGTTGATTGCTCTCCAGCGGCGCCCGGCCGCGGAGATCGTCACCGAGATCGCCCAGTGCGCATGGAAGTGGGCGGCGCAGCCGTCGGACGATGTCAGTCTGATGGCGGTGAAGCGGACATGACAGTGGAGGAGGGGAGCTTTTGTCTGACTACGTAGAGATGCGTTTTGGTCCGCGCTGGACCTACATCAGCTGCGTGCGTAAGTTCGTCGCGAGCTTCTTCATGATCGGCCTCGCGGACAAAGAGCGCGCCGAGCAGATTTCGATGGCGGCGTCCGAGTTGCTCGAAAACGCCGTGAAGTACGCCTCGGAAGAAGAGGGCTACCTCAAGATTTCCATCGAGAAGCAGCAGAACGAAGTCGACGTCTGCGTGAAGAACCGCGCCGAGGCGCACCAGATCAACACGCTGCGGCGGGAGTTCGCGCTGATCCACGCCGGCCAGCCCGAATCCGTATATCTCAAGAAGATGGAAGAAGCCGCGATGACCGAAGGTCAGAGCCGCCTCGGTCTGATCCGCATTCTCTTCGAAGCGGGGGCGCGACTGCGGCTCGATGTCAACGACAGCGAAGTCTCGATTCACGCGATCTTTCCACTGGAGAACGCCTGATGCATGAAGAGACCCTCGCTCCTCTCACCGCGGAAGGCCTCAGCATCGTGCCGAACGTGCACGACACGAAGATGCGACTCATCGTGTCAGGCGCGGTCGAGATGCGCGATCCGGGCGAGATGCTCAATCCGTTCTGGACGCGCATCGATACGGAAGCGCGCAATCGCAAACTGCAGTCGGTGGAAGTCGATCTGCAGGATCTCAGCTTCATGAACAGCTCGGGGATCTTGACGCTCGTGCGCTGGATCACCAAGCTCAAAGCCAACGCGGCATATCGTCTGGTCTTCCGCTACGACCGCAACGTGACGTGGCAGCGCAGCAGCATTCCTACGCTCGCGAAACTGGCGCCGAACGTGGTCGTACCGCAAGAGATCAATGGATAGCGACCTGCTCATGCCGGGCGCATGGCCCGGCTATGACCTCACGTGCGTGAGCTGCGGGTGCGGCGTTCGTGCGATCGATCGCTTCTGCAGCCAGTGCGGCAGGGAAGGCCCGACCACGATCACGGCGGAGGAAGAAGGATTGATGTCGCCGACGATCATCGTCGACGGTCCGGGCGATGCCGTCGAGTCCCAGACGTTCGTCTCGGCCGAGCAGAATTTCAGCGAGCCGCTTGCGCCGACGATGTCGAAGCGCGCGCGGCGGCTCGAGATTCAGAGGCAGCGCGAGGAAGATCTGCGTCAGATGCTGGCGCCCGGCGCCGTGTTCGGACGGCGTTATCGCATCCAGCGATTCCTTGGTGCCGGCGCGATGGGGCATGTCTGTTCTGCAATCGATGAGTCGATCGATGAAGTCGTTGCGCTCAAGGTGTTGTCCGCGCCGATCCAGGAAGATCCCGACGCGTTCGAGCGCTTCAAGCAGGAGCTGAAGCTGGCGCGCAAGATCCGGCATCGCAATGTCGTGCAGAGCTTCGATCTCGGCTTCGCCGATGGGTTTCCGTACATCTCGATGGAGTACATCGATGCCGACAATCTGCTGAGGTATCTGCACAAGCGGGGGACGTTCGACGAGACGGCGGCGCTGGCGATCATCCGGCAGGTGTTGCGCGGGCTGCGCGCGGCGCACGATCTTGGGATCATTCATCGCGACATCAAGCCCGAGAACATTCTGCTCAACAAAGATCGCATCGCGTTCATCACCGACTTCGGCATCGCGACCCCGACGACCGTCGGCAAGACGCGCGAGCTCGCGGGGACGCCGGACTACATGGCGCCGGAACAGTTGCGGATGGATCCGGTGACGCCGGCGTCGGATATCTATTCGTGCGGCGTGTTGTTCTATCGGATGCTCACCGGCCATCTGCCGTATGCGGGAGAGAGTCTCACGCAGATCATCACGGCGCATCGGGAGCTGGATCCGGCGCCGATTCCGGACGAGCTGCCGGTCTCGTGGGAGACGCGCGATCTCGTGATGTGGATGCTGCAGAAGGAAGTCGCGCTGCGTCCGGCGAGTGCGTATCCGCTCCTGGAGCGGATCGACGCGATGTTGAAAGAGGGAGTGATGAAGCGCAGCCGCTCGTCGCGCGTGAGCGTGCTGGTGGTCGAGGACGATCCGGCGACGCTGACGTTCATCCGCGGAGTGCTGGAGGGAGATGGCTTCCGCGTGATTCCGGCGACGAATGCGCGCGAGGGAGTGGAGCTGGCGTTCGAGCAGAACCCATCGATGATCCTGCTCGATGCGAAGATCCGCGGAGGCTTCGACCTCGGCGAGATCTCCGACGATCCCACAGGCATCGACGGCCTCGGCTTCTGCCGCATCCTGCGCGGCGACGCGAAATTGCGCGAGGTACCGATCATCGTGATGAGCGAGCAGACGCTGTCGATGCTGCAGCCGGCGTTTCAGGTAAGCGGAGCCGCCGACATCATCATCAAGCCGCTGAGCGGCGACGACATCCTGAGCGCAGTGCGCCACGCCCTGCCGAATTCAGCAATGTAGTGACGCGGCGCATAACGCGCTATGCGACAAGCACCCGCCGCCGCGCTTTGCAGCAAGTGACGTTCACAGAGGAACCGATTGTGAGTCACAGGCCGGGGTCGTAGGGCGGGGCATGTTCACACGGTGGTTCTCCGGAGAACTTGGGTGTGCCAATGCCGTTAGGCCGACTCGATCAAATGAGGTGAGAAATTGACGACAGGTCAAATGCAACGGAAGACTTGCAATCTTCTTCTCCTCGCGACAGCGGTGACGATGACTGGGTGCGCCACATCCGAACCATCACGGCATGGCTTCCACGCTGCGTTTCAATCAGTCGCACCGTTTCAGGCCGGTCAGCTCGACGTATGGGTGCTTGGTGTTACCGTCTCTCACTCTGGCGAAGCAGCCGTTGACCTTTTTCGTCCTGGGTCGTGGCCTAGCTTTCAGATCGCGCCATGTGCGTCAACAAGCGACGTTATGGACGCACACCAAGCGACTTTCAGTCGCCATCCTCCGCGGCGATCTCCCCTTGTTACCTCAGAACCAGGTTTCGTTCTCACAACTCTCGATCAGAATGGAGTTGAATTGTGCAGTCAAATCTACCCAGTGATCGTCGACGAAGCGATCGAGGGTCCACCCTCTGCCCCCGGCAAGACGGACTGGGTTTGGCGGTGGCGACGACCCGACCCATTCCATTTCACGGCTGCCATTCCGCGAGATCGCACAGCGGCAATTCGTCTTTCGGGCTGGAAGGGTACCAAGACGACTATCGTCGCGATCTCTGACCTGAAGAGGCGCTTCGTTGCCGGTGAGTAGGCGATCACGACAGTGCGGCCTAACTCGCAGCTGCAGCGGAATTCGACCCGTTCGCCTGTTAGGCTATCTTGCGCGGTTATCGCGGCGGGTCGAAGATGAAGCATCATACGAGGACATCCAGTACCTCAACTATGTGCGGCAGGCGATCCAGCGCGGTCTCGACGCTGCCAATCGGGTCCAGCGCGAGCTCTGCTTCCACTTGAAATTCGGTCCATCGCGGTTGGGATAGCCCCGATAACCGCCGAATCGTTTCGCGCGAAAATCGATCCGGTAGCTCTCAGTCGAGCCGGCATCACGGCACTTGCGGACGAACGTGGCTGGCAGGAACACTTGCTCATCAACTTGCGGAGCTGAAGTCGTTTCTGCGAGCCGCATCGACACGCAACCTTGGCGCGGTGCTCGTCGCCGAGGCGGGTTTGAATTGATACGGCCTCAATGAATACCGGTGTCCTGCTTTCTGACGAGCACCAGATCCTGATAGCTCCTGTATTGCGTCCTTCCGCACCATGACCCATAGTCGACGCGCTCGATCTCGAGGCCGGCGCCGTCATAGAGCGCTCGCACATAACCCTCATTCAATGCGATTGCGCGTTCAGGAAGCTCGGGCGCGGTTGTGGAGTACGACTCGTCCGCTTCGATGAAGCTGAGTGACGCGGCTTGCGACTTCATCAGCGTTCGCGATTCGTCGTTGAGCAGAAAATAGGAAGCCAGGCAGCGCTGGCCCGGCTCGAGGACGCGAGCAACTTCCGCGACGTAGTGCTCGACATCGTGCGGCAGCATGTGTGTGAAGACCGAGCCGAGCATGACGAATGTGAACGAGCCATCGCCGAACGGAAATCGGAATTGCGACGGCTGCAGTGATCCTCCTGGGTTGTACAGGCTGTTGAAGACATCGGCGTATGTGAACCGGAAATTCGGAAAGCGCGTCGAGATGCGGCTACTGCACCAGTCCACCCCTTTTGCGCAGATGTCGATTCCCTCGTAGAGCGTGCCCTTCTCGAAATAGCGCGTGAGCGGAATCGTCTTCCGGCCGATTCCGCTCCCGACGTCGAGCATCCGCTCGCCCGATCGGTGCAGTGCGCAGAGGCTCGTGTAGATGCCGAGAAACTCCTCGCCGTTCGCGTGGAACACCTCGATGCTCGCCGTGCCGTCGAACATGTCCTCCTCATTCGGAACCAGCGGCGCCAGCTCCCCGAACAGCCGAAACTTCTTTCGCTCGTCGAGATGGTGCTTGATCGCTGCTTTGAGCGGGTTGGGCAGAAGCGTTCTTGCGAACCTCCTGAAGACATTCAATGCGTTGGCGCGCCTCATTGAGTGAAAGATTCCAAGCTTTGTCTCGTTCGGGGTCAAGAAGGGAAGCCAGCGCCAGCTAACCGCCTGGTCCCAAGGTGTTCGCTGCTTCGATTGCCACCTCGAGGTTGGAGATTGCCTCTTCCAGCGTTTCGACGCGGTCTTCGAAGTTCAGCACTCGTGGATCGTCTTCCTCAGGTTGTATCAAGGATTGCTCCGACAGCGTTCCATAGGGGACGCGCTTCGCGGCATTCGCCACCGCAACCATCTCGGCCGCGACTCGTTCCTTGTGAGCGAGGCGCTCGTACCTGGTCGCTAGCTCTTCGAAACGCAAGATCAGGAGTGGAACGAGATATTCGCCGTCGCGCGTTTGTTTCGGCGCAACAGTGGCAAGCCAATCCCGCAGCGATGCCGATGAAACGTTGCCCTCCGCCCAGGCGATCGCCTTCGTGCGTACATACTCGTGCGTCTCGTAGTGCGCATGCGAGTAGTAATTGAGCAAAGCAGGCGCGTGTGTTTCACTCACCGCGCGGTGATCGCATACACCGCGTTCGCAGTACAGCACGATGAAGTACAGCTGTCCCTCGTGCAGGTCATCGCAGAAATGAGGCTTCAGCGGAATCGTCGCGCCCGGTTTCACGTCTCCGCTCACGACGCTCTCAATCGTGATCGTGTCGTTACCGTTCCAGCGGGCGTGGATTATTGCAATGTTGCGGAGGAAGAATTGCAGGCCGGAGGGGTTGTACTCGCCCGAGCAGGCGTGGGCGCCTGCCGCTGCCAGGAACGAGAGCGCGATCATCACCCAGCGCATGACGGTCACTATGCACCGGTCTCGAGTGATTCGCCGCAACGCTGTCGTTAACGTTACCGCTCACTTCGGCTAAACGATCCTGAGCGTTGGGTGCGTACATTCAACGTGTCCCGGTTGATCTCCTTCGTTTTCGTACTCTCTCTTGCTTCGATCGCCCACAGCGACGCCGTAGTCCTCGAGCCGTTTGCCAGCGGCTTCGAGCGGCCTGTGCAGCTCGTCAGTTCACACGACGGCAGTAGGTCGCTCTTCGTCGCGCAGCAGAATGGACTGATCATTCGCGTCACGGCGAGCGGTTCGCGTGCGACGTTTCTCGATCTCTCGCCGGTCGTCTCCTGCTGCGACAACGGCGGTCTGTTGAGTGTCGTGTTTGATCCGCGTTTCGTCAGTAATCGCCGTCTTTACGTTCAGTACGTCAACCTCGACGGCGACACGGCGATCGCGCGCGTCGAGGCCCCGCTGGAGACGAACAATGCGCTGGCGCCGGGCGGCCTCGACGTTCTGATGACCATCGATCAGCCGAAAGACGAAGTTCCCAATCATCATGGCGGCACGCTGCAGTTTGGTCCCGATGGATTTCTCTACGCGTCGATCGGTGACGGAGGAGCGTACGTTCGCGTAACGAATCGTGCGCAACAGACGGACTTGTTACTGGGGAAGTTGCTGCGCATCGATGTGAATCGCAATGCGGGCTACTCAGTGCCGTTCGACAATCCTTACGCGGCCCTTCCTGGAGTGCGTCCTGAGATCTGGTCCATTGGCCTGCGCAATCCGTGGCGCTTCAGTTTCGATCGAAGAACAGGGGAGCTTCTGTTGGCCGACGTCGGACAGGACTCATGGGAAGAAGTGAATGTTGTGAGTCTCTCCGAGAGTAAGGGTGCAAATTTCGGCTGGCCGCTTGCGGAAGGGCGCCATTGTTATCCTCCCTCCGCGTCGTGCAGCTTCAAGGGACTCGCCATGCCGCAATTGGAGTATCCCCATACGTCAGGATGCTCGGTCACCGGAGGCTTTCGCTATCGCGGAGCCGCGTGGCCGCAGTGGACGGGCATGTACTTCTATGGCGATTTCTGTTCCGGCAAGTTGTGGATGGCCGAGCAGGACTCGACCGGCGCGTGGCTGACGCGGGGACCCCAGAACAGCGGCAGGAACATCGTCTCGTTCGGCGAAGATGACGACGGCGAGCTTTATCTCGTCGACTATCAAGGTACGATCTACAAGATGGAGCCTGTGGCTCAGCGGCGCCGTGCCACACGGAAATAGCTGACCTTAGCTCTCGCGCGGAAGGTGGCGACGAAGGGCACGGCATCAGCTGCACCGAGTTAGGTGCCAGCCACTTGCCGCTTGATTTCTCGGTATGTCTCGAAAGCCTGCTACCGTCGTTGCTCATCGCGTCATATGGCGATGAACCCGACCAGATTCGCAAACAGCGGAATCGTCGCGATCGGTGGCCGTCTTGTCGTAGACTCCGCGAAATCCGGCCAAGGAGGTAACCCCATTTGCTCATCCCTCTGGGAAGTGTGCATCGAGCCCGTGTCTCGGGCTCGAGGGTTAAAGAAGTCCAGTGCGATCGCTGCAGGGCGATCTATTTCTACATTCTTAGACGGATCGGACATGGAAGTGGCAGCGCTCCACTATTCCTGGGACGCGGAGCTGCTGCGGACAACGCCGAGGAAGGCGCTCACAAGAATCTCAAGAAGCGTCTCGACAAAGAGTGCGATCCGGTGGCGTGTCCGAATTGTGGGCATTACCAGAAAGCCATGATCGGTGCTGCGAGAAGTGCCCGGCTTTCGTGGGGCAAGATCTGGTTCATCACGTGCCTTGCGTTTTTTCTGCCGGTCTTTCTCATGATGGCGTTTCCTCAAGACTTTCAGGATCGATTTGGCGGTCTTTTTGTGCTGATCGCGCCGATAACGTTGACAGTTCTGATCATCATGCGCATGCGGATCAATCCGAATGAGAATCCGGTCTCACGCATAGGACTCAAGAAGCCTGGACCTCAACGATTCATCAAGCGCGAGGATGCCGAACAGGAGCTCCATGCTGCGATGTATCGGGGCAGGTGAGACACTTCGTGTTTGGCATTGGCGAGGCGCTCGCCGAGGGAACCGACCGAGTAAGAAGCGTTCTCTCTCGAGCGCCTCTATAACAGCCGGGCACCGAGCGCAGCGATCTGCGGCGCATTGAAGAGAGACGATGATTGAAGAGTTTCATGGTGAGGCGGACGGCGGGCGCACGGGCATCGTCGAGCGGCGTTTGTCGCTTGCCGTGAACCTGCTGTCATTGTGGTACGTCATCTGGACTGCGTATTCGCTGGTGACGCGCGTCCCTCGCTTCGCCGACTTGTTTGCCGGCCTGGGCGCGGAGTTGCCGCTGCCGACGCGGCTCGTGATTTCGGTGTGTACGCCGAGGGTGATCTGGCCGCTCACACTCGTTGCCGTTGTCTTTCTCATCGTCAAAGAATTCAAAGTGCAGAGCACGGCCGTGAAGGCGCTGACGTCTGTGATCGTGTTCATGCTGTTCGCCGGAATTTCGGCGTTCATCACCTTCGCGATTCAGGAGCCGCTGATTTCTCTAATTGGCAGGATCAAGTAGCCGATCGTGATCCCGGATACAAAGCCCATGGCCGGGCTGCGTCATCATGCGCGGCCTGGAGGCGAACGCATGGGACTCGAAGAACGGCGCAGGATCAAGGAGCTTCAGGAGGTCACACTTCCGGGGCGCGTGCAGGAGATCGAGGAGATCTGCGGCAAGGGCATCCCTTACGAGGTCGATTGGCCGAGCTTTTCCGACGATGTGGAAGGTCTCAACTTCCTCGACAACATTTCATGTCATCGCCTCAACATGGCCTTGCGCACGATCTGCGTCGACGACCTTGGCCGCGAAGCAGTGCGCGAAGGGCTGTTGCAGATCAAGTTGAAGAACGTCAAGAGCAAGGACGACATGCGAATCACGTTCGACCATGGCGTGCTGGAGATGCACTGTGCGTACGCGCTGCGTACGGATGGGATGTATGGCGACGGTCAGATTCGCGAAATGCTTTTGACGAAGTTGTAGTCCTACGGTGTGCCGAAGAGCTCTTCGGGGATTTGTACTTGCGGCATTTCCACGCTGACGCGAAGCGCGATGCGTTGCGGGCGATCGGCTGGGGCCTTGAGACCGAGGGCCGAGGCGGGCACCGTTGCGATCTCGATCGGTTTCGCTTCCGGCTTCGGACGCGGCTCGCGCTCGATCGAAGCGAGTGACGTGAAGAGCGGCGGTCTTGCGCCGAAGCTGCGCAATCCGCTTTCGAGCGACGAGCGATCGCCCTCCGGCATTGGCGCGAATGCGATCACTGGCAGCGGCAGCGCGCCCGACGTATGGACGACGCGCAGTCCGCGCGCGAGCATCGGATTCGCTTCCGACACCAGCGCAGCGTCGCTCTTGCCGTACAGCGCGTTCGCGGCGGCGGCGGCATCGTCGGGCGTGCGATAGACGTTCGCGAAGGTCTTCTCGATCGCGGAGTCGCCGAGCGCGTCGACGGTGCTCAGCGTCTTGCCCTTCAAGTCCGCGAGCGACGTTGCCTTGCTGCTCGCCGGCACGACGACGACTCGCTTGTATGACGTGCTGCCGTTGCGCGCGAACTGGAAGCGGCCGGTGAGATCGCCGCCGAGCCCTGAGATGAATTCCGGATTCGAGATGACGACGCCGACTCTTCCGCGGTTCTCAGCGAAGAATGAACGTGCGTCGTCGCTGCGGCGAAAGAACTCGATCTGCAGGCCGAGCTGCGTGAGCATGCCGGTCATCATCTCCGCGAGTTTCTTGTCGCTCTCGGCCGGCGCGTCGGGCAGGAACACCATCGCGGTCTTGCGCGGCGTCGTGACCTCCGGCGTCTGCGGCTCCGGCTCCGGCTGCTGTTGCAGTGCTGCGGCTGCCTCTTCGATCGCGCGAACGTTGTTCTTCGCCGCGGTTTCCGCCTGCGGCGTAAGGCCACCGAGTGACAGCGCGCGATTGAACGCCTCACGCGCGTTGCTCTCGTTTCCTGCATTCCATTCGAGCACGCCGCGTAGGAATTGCGCCGAGGACTGCGAGCGCGTGTCGAGCGGCAGACTCATCGCGCGCTCCAGCAGTTGACGCGCATTGCGGCCGCCTCCTGCCGCGGAGGTGAGCAGCGCGACGGCGAGATCCTGTTTCGCGCGCGTGCAGAGCGCGGGATCCGCACCTTCACATCGCGCAACCGCGGCGCTCAACACATCGATGTCGTCCGTAATCTCGCCATAAGCGAGCGCCGCCTCGAACCAGTCGGGCTTCGCCGTGCGTGCAGCCGCGAGATGCGGCTTCGCATCCGCATCGCGTCCCGCGGTCCAGAGCAGTAAACCGAGGTTGCCGCGCGAGGTCGGATCATCGAGGCCGGAGAGCTGCTTGATCGCGCTGTCGCGATTGCCGGCGTTCGCTTCCTTCAATGCCTGCAGCGCGCGGCGCATCGCATTGAGATCCGGCTGCGCGGCGAGCTCGATCTGATGGAGCGCATCGTCGTAGGCATTCTGCCTGAGCAGAATCGAGATGAGCTCGCGCCGCAGCGTCACGTCGCTCTTCGTCGCGAGCAGTTGTTCGAGCAGGAAACGCTCACGTGGGAAGTCCGCGAGGTCGCGCGCGACCAGCGCGGCTTCGAGGATCACCGGCTCCTGTTTTGGGGCGAGGGCGAGCGCTGCATCGGCCAGCGGCTTTGCATCCGCGGCGTGTTTCTCGGCGCGATCAATCCGCGACAGCACCACGCGCGAGGTCACGTCATCCTTATTGCCGTTCACCGCCTGCAGCAACGACTCCTTTGCCGAGGCGCGATCGCCCCTCGCGAGTTGCGCAAGGCCGAGCTCGCGCATCGCGGCGGGCTTCGTCTCCGCGTCGAGGTGTGGCATCGCATCGCGCACGATCTGAATCGCCTTGTCGAATTCCTTCGCGCGCCGCGCCATTGTGGCGAGGTGCAGCCAGGCGAGCGGCAGATCGACATTCTGTGCGAGCGCCGCGCGATACTCGGTGGCCGCGCTCTCGTTCTGATTGCGCGAGAAATAGATGAAGCCGAGGTTGTAGTGTGCGCTGTCGTTCTTCGGATCGATTGCGAGCGCCTTGCGATACGCCGCAATGGCGTCTTCGTAGCGTTGCTCTTTGAGATACATCGCGCCGACGTTCGCGAATGCGCCGGCGTGAATGACTTCCACCTTCTGCTTCTTCGCGAGCTGCTGTTCGATGGGCTCGAGTGCCATCTTGTAGGCGGCGAGCGCGTCGTCGTAACGCCCTTGTTCGAAGAGGAGAGCGCCGAGGTTGTATTGGGCGCGGAGGAGTGTCTTGTCGAGCGAGACTGCCTTCTTATAGGCGGCGACTGCTTCATCACGTCGGCCGGCCGCATAGAGTCCGTTGCCGAGGCTGAACTGGATGCGCGCGTCATCGGGCGAGAGGTCGGCCGCCTGCTGTATTGTGGCGAGTGCCTCGTCATTGCGGCCGAGTGTGCGCAGTGTGGTCGCGCGCAGTGAGAGGAGCGATGCGTCGCGCTTGCTCTTCTCCAGCGCGCGATCGACGAACGTGAGCGCTTCTGCCGGCTTTCCGAGTTGCTGCGCGGCCGCTGCTGCATTGGAGAGGAGCGTGCGATCTTCCGGCGCCTTCTCGAGCCCGCGCACGAGGATGTCGTACGACTCCTGGATCCTGCCGGACTTGTAATAGAGCGCACCGAGGTCGGCGTAGGCCGAGGCGAGTTGCGGCGCGGCCTCGATGACACGCTTGTATTTCGCGATCGCGTCATCGATGTGACCCGCTTCGCGCGCCCGCTGCGCATCCTCCATCAAGCTGCGCGCGATCTCAGGGACGTCGTCGACTTGTGCCTGAGAGAGCGCCGCGCAGAAAACGAGAAGCAGTGTGAGAAGTAGTTTCCGGGTCATGAAGTGTCGGGCAGCAGGCAGCAGGCAGCAGACAGCAGGCAGCAGACAGCAGGCAGCAGGCAGCAGACAGCAGAATGGATCTGCCGTCTGCTGTCAGACTCAGAAGTGTACTTCGACCTGACCGAACACTTCACGGCCGGTGAGACCGGTCGCGACTCCGAGCAGCGTCTCATTGGGTTTCTTGTTGAGAAGGTTCTGTCCGATCACGCTGAGGCGCACCGGCTGCTTCAAGCCAAACGCGTTGAGGTCGTAGCCGGCGCGCGCGCCGAGGAGGGTGTAGCTCGGCAGCGGACGGATCGTCGGATCGGTGAAATTCGAGTGCAGCAGATACTGGAACTGCGGTGCGATATACTCGCCGCGCCACGATGCCTCGACCGCGGCGCGCCAACCGTTCCATGGTCCGCCGTAGGCGCCGACGTTGATCTTGTTTTTCGGTGCATAGACGAATTCGAGCGGACGGCGCGGATCGCCGCCGTCCTGATGTCCGGTCTGGTGCGCCCAGTTCGCGAAGCCTGTGACGCCGCTCAAATTTGCGCGCAGTTCGAACTCGCCGCCGCTGATCGTTCCCTTCGCAGGATTGTTCGACCAGCCGATGCCCGTGAGTTGCGGCGTGAGCTGCGGCTCGATGATGTCGATGAACTTCGACACGCGTGACCGATAGAAATCGAAGCGGCCTGACACGTTCGGATTGAATTGATATTCGCCGCCTGCATCGAGCGTCTGAATCTCTTCCGGCCGGAGCGCTGGATTCGGTGCGAAGACCGCCAGCGGGAACGTGGCAATGGGCCCGCTCACATTGATGAACCACGTCGATTGATAGAGCTCGCTGAACGTTGGGAAGCGGAATGCGGTCGAATAACCGCCGCGCAGCACGAGGCGATCGTTCGGCGTGTAGACGAGCGCCGCGCGCGGCGAGGTCTTTTCCGGTGTGATGTCCGTCTTCTTGTCGAAACGCAGGCCGAGCGTTGCGCGCAGGCGGTCGCGAATCAGATCGAACTGATCCTGTGCATAGACCGCTTCCTTGTCGTAGCCCTTGACGATGTTGCCGCCGGGCGTCAGTTCCTTCGCGTGCTCTCCGCGATCGAGGCGGCGAAGTTCCGTGCCGAAGAGAATGTCGTGTCCCGGAATCATCTTGATGCCGAGGCGAAAGTCGCCGATGGCTTGATAGCCGTGATTCGCGGTGTGACCGAATGCAGCGGGATCTTCCGGCAGTGCGTGGCACGCCGCGCAGTGCATGCCCGTGCGATGCGAGTAGGAGATGTCGGCGCCGAACGTCAGCTTCGCATCGGCCGGCGCGTGGTTGTAGCGCAACGCCAGCGTGTCCATCGTCTGCTTGATCTGATGCGCAGACGTGAACGCCGATCCGGGCGGCAACTGCGGAAGGTCGAAGTGCTCGTCGAAGCCCTCCATGTTGTCGTTGTGCCGATAGAGCTCGCCCTGGAAGTCTTTGTACGTTCCCTTCACGAAGACGTCGGTGCCGCGGAAGTGTGAGTTGTCGTCTTCCCAGAATGCGAGCGGGAACATCGTGCGTTGCATCTTCACGCCGGCGATCGCGGTCGCACCGTTTGCGAAGCGGTTGCCGTACATCAGCGTGCCGCTCGTCGTGTCGCGCGTACCTCCCGCGTAGATCTGCGCGGACCCGCCGGCGAGGTCATCGCCGGAGAGCGTGACGATGTTGATGACGCCCCAGTATGCGTTTTCACCGTAGAGCGACGATCCTGGTCCGCGCACGATCTCGATGCGCTTGATCATCTGGACGGGGAAGAGATCGAAGGCGGGGCTCAGTGGGAAGCCGCCGGTATCACCCGAGTTGAACGGTGCGCCGTCGATGAGGATGAGCACGCGGCTGCTGAACGGATTCTCTCCGAAGCCGCGGATGTCGACCGTCGCGACCATCGGAGTCCAGCGCACGTTCACGCCGGCGACCAGGCGGAGCGTGTCGGGAACGGAATGCGCGCCCGATTCGCTGATCTGCTTCGCCGTGATGACGGTCACGGAGGCTGGGGCCCGGGAAATCGGGATCTCGGTTTTCGTCGCGGCTTCGACCTTTGGCTGCTCTTCGCCGAACAGCGTGACTTCACCGATCGTCTTTCCGGTTTTCTGTTGTGCCTGCAGAGAGACGGCGAGAAGGAGGAACAGAGTCGTCCATTTCATGCGCGAGCACCTCGTTCAAAGACGTTCTTGGAAACCGAGAGAGTGTCTATTGTAATCACGGACAGGCGAGGGCGCCTGTCCCCCACTGGAGGCCGATGTTGATGGGGATCACAAAGTGGTGGCACGAATCGTGAGACAGTGCCGCGCGTGAATGTTCTGAGAGTCGGCCGTTATCGCATGCTGGAACGCCTTGGCGATGGTGCATCGGGGGCGGTTTACCTCGCCGAAGACACGGTCATTCGGCGCAAAGTCGCTCTCAAGCTGTTCCGCCAGCAGGATACCAACGAGCGCGCCCTGCGCAATTTCGAGCGCGAGGCACAGTGCGCGTCGCTGCTCAATCATCCGAACATCGTCACCCTCTTCGATGTCGGTGTCGAAGAAGATGTGCGTTACATCGCCAGCGAGTACATCGAGGGCGAGACGCTTCGCGAGTTGCTGGATCATGGCCCACTGCCGATCATCGATACGATCGATGTCGCGCTCGGCGTTGCCTCCGCGCTCGTCGCGGCGCACGAGGCCTGGGTCGTTCATCGTGACGTGAAGCCGGAGAACATCATGCTGCGCCGCGATCGCTGCGTGAAGGTGCTGGACTTCGGCGTGGCGAAACTTGCTGGTGGCGGTGAACAGACCGATCCGCTGAAGCGCGGCAAGAATCTCGTAGGGACGTTGCCCTATCTCTCGCCGGAGCAGGTGCGCGGCGAGCAGATCATCGACACCCGCTCCGACATCTACAGCCTCGGTGTCGTGATGTACGAGATGCTGGCCGGCGTGCCGCCGTTTACGGGTGCGACGCCGATCGATGTGCTGGCGGCGATCGTTGAAGCCGAAGTGCCTCCGCTGCCCGGCTCCGTGCCCACTGCGGTGACGAATCTAGTCATGGGCTGCCTGCGCAAGGCCGTTCACGAGCGCGTGCAAACGGCGGCGGAAGTCATTGCACAGTTGAGCGATGTGCGGCTGGATTACGCGATTCGTGAGCGGAAGTCGCGGCTGACCGTGAATTAGCTCCAGTGGGGGACAGGCGCCCTCGCCTGTCCACCGAGCCGACAGGCGAGGGCGCCTGTCCTCCACTCGGCGTACGGTTTGCTTGCACTTTCCAGCACCGTGTTCCAGTACCAGTTCCAGGAGCTTCCTGACCGGCGCGATGAACGCACTCTCCTGCTGAAAACCATCGAGCGGAAGGGCATCGAGTGGGCGCTCACGTTCGATGCGATCGAGTCTCCGATCTTCGTCACTTCGCGCGACGGTGTCATCGTTCGGATGAACCGCGCCGGGCGCGATCTCGCGGGCGGTTCCTACGCGTCTATCCTCGGGCGCTCGATATCGAATCTCGGAGAGGGTGAGCTCTGGCGCGCGCTCCGCGATCTGGTGCAGGTCGTCGTCGACACCCGCGACTCCGTCTCCGCGCGCGCGACCGACGATCGCGATCGTCATTGGGACATCACGTGCAACGTGTGCGAAGCCGAGGGCGAAGACCGGCTGGTTCTCATTCTTCGCGACATCACGCGCATCGTCACGCTGCAGGAATCCGTGCAGCGCGGCGAGCAGCTCGCGGCACTCGGGGAGCTCGTGGCCGGCGTCGCGCACGAAGTCCGCAATCCGCTGTTCGGCATGCTCGTCACGCTCGATGCGTACGAGCCGCTCGTCAATCACGGCGACGATGCGGAGGAAATGTTCTCCTCGCTGCGCCTCTGGATCCTTCGGATGAATCGGCTGATGGAAGACCTGCTGCAGTACGGAAAGACATGGCAGATCGAGCTGAGCGAAGGCGAGCTGGGCGGCGTGATCGAGCAGGCGATCGCGGAGTCACAGCCCGAGGCGAACAGAGCGAACGTGGTGGTGAAGAAGAACGTGGGGGCAGGCCTGCGGCTGCTGATGGAAGAGGAGCGGCTCACGCACGCGATTCAAAACGCGGTGTTGAATGCGATCCAGCATTCCGAACCTGGCGATGAAGTCGAAGTGATTGCGCAGAGATGCGAGGGCGGTTTGGTCGAATGCGCGGTTCGCGATCATGGTCCCGGCTTTCCCGCCGCGGACCTCGGCAGGATTTTTCAACCGTTCTTTACGAGGCGGCGTGGCGGTACGGGGCTCGGCCTTTCCATCGTGCAGCGGGTGATCGATGAGCACGGTGGCACCGTTACTGCAGAAAATGCCGCCGGCGGAGGGGCCGTGGTGCGGATGCGGTTTCCCCAGTTCAGCGCGGCCGGCACCCAATGATGAGCCTGCAGAATCGTGAGCAGTCAGCGCCGCGGCATCGCATTCTGATCGTCGACGATGAAGAGCTGATCGTTCAGGCGATGAAGAAGTACTTCACCGGACTCGGATACGACGTCGACACTGCCTTCGAGTTGGAGGAATCGCAGGCGCTGCTTGCGCACCACCGCTATCACCTGGTGATCGCCGATCTCCGGCTGACGGGTGTCGGCGGTGTCGAAGGACTGCAGATCGTCTCCGATGTGCGCCAGCGCTACGCCGATGCGCGCGTGATTCTGCTCAGCGCGTATGGAACGCCGGAGATCGAGCGCGAGTCGTATCAGCGCGGCGCCGATGCGTTTCTCCACAAGCCGAAAGCGATGATGGAGATCGCCCAGGTTGCCGTCAGTCTTCTGGAGAGTTCATGACCGGGCATTCGGCGCTGGATCGTCTGGTCGCACCCGGAGGCATTCGACCGCTCTATCAGCCGATCTACATGCTCGGCGAGCCGGCGATGCCTCCTGCGCTGTTTGGCTTCGAGTGTTTATCGCGCGGCCCGAGCGGCTCGAATTTCGAGAAGGCACCGGTGCTCTTCGAGTACGTGCGATTGAAGAGGCAGGAGGCGCTCTTCGATCGGATCTGTATCGCCGCGGCACTGGGCGAGTTGCCTGAGATGGATTCGGCGATGCGCGTTTGCCTCAACGTCCATGCGTCGACGCTGGCGCGCGACAACGGGTTCACCGACTTTCTGTCGCGAAGTCTCGATGACGCGCGGCTCTATCCCACGCGCGTGATCATCGATGTGGCGCATCCCGACTCGATGTACGACGGTGATGGGCTGGCCGCGGCGGTCGCGAAGCTGCGCAAGCTCGGAATCGCAATCGCGTTCGATGACATCGGCGCCGGCGCCGCGAATTTCAAGATGCTGCTCGAGCTCGCGCCTGATTTCATGAAGCTCGACCGCTGCATCATCAGCGGTTGTCATGCCGATCCGCGGCGCCGCGCGATGGTGGAGACGCTCGTTTCACTCGCGTCCAGGCTCGACTCCACGGTCATCGCCGAAGGAATCGAAAGCGATGACGACCTGATGATGGTCGAGCTCCTCGGCGTCGGCATTGTGCAGGGATTTCTGCTGGCGCAGCCGATGAGCGGCAGGGAGACACCGAAGGTCTTCATCGGTAGCATTGCCGTGTGACGACACACGCGGCATTCATTCGCGGCATCAACGTAGGCGGCAACAAGCAGATTCGCATGGCGGATCTGAAGAGCGCGTGCGAGTCGGCCGGACTCGCGAATGTGCGCACGCTGCTGCAAAGTGGCAACGTCGTCTTCGACTGCAAACGCGGCGATCCTGCCTCGATCATCGAGAAGGCCATCGCGGCGATGGATGTGCGCGTGATCGCGCGGACCGCGGATGAGCTGCGCGATGTCGTTGCGCGCAATCCTTTTGGAGCGGATCGCGATCCGGCGCGCACGATCGTGGTGTTCCTCGAAAAGGTTCCGTCGAAGGAAGCGCTGGCCGCGCTTGCCGCGGCAAACAAAGGTCCGGAGGAGCTGCATGCGTCCGGCCGCGAGCTGTTCGTCTACTACCCGGATGGAATGGGGAAGTCGAAGTTCACGAATGTCGTGATCGAAAAGAAGCTCGGGATGGCGGGGACCGCGAGGAATTGGAACACCGTGATGAAGGTGGTGGGAATGATCTGACCGACCCCGGAGGGGTCATCCAGGAGATTAGCCAGGGGTGCTCCGCACCCCTGGAGGGATGGGGCCGCAATCGCTACGCGTACGGCCGGTTCCGACCAGCGGTTGCCCCTTCGGGGCACCGTTGGCTATTGTCCTTGTGGCACGCCTTCCGGCGTGCGGATTGTCTTTTCACACCACCACGAACTGCCCGCGCCCGTTCCGTTTCGCCTCGTACAACGCATCATCGATCCGGCGTTTCGCATCCGCCGGCGACTCGCCGTTGCGGAGGGCGCCGAGGCCGCAGGAGGCGCTGAGAGTGCGGGCGGAGCCGTTGTAATCGAAAGGGACGCTCTGCAGCGCCTCGTACACGCGGCCGACGATGCGCCGCGCATCATCCGTCGTCGCATCCGGAAAGAGAATCGCGAACTCGTCGCCGCCGACGCGAGCGACGACATCGGTAGGCCGGATCACGCCGCGGATCATCGCCGCAAAGCGCTGGAGCGCGGCGTCGCCTGCTGCATGGCCCAATTCATCGTTGATCGGTTTGAAGAAATCGAGATCGATCATCGCCAGCACGGTGGATCGGCCGCTGTTCGCGTGATCCGTCAGCGCCTCTTCGAAGAAGCGAACGTTGTAGAGGCCTGTGAGCGGATCGTGAGTCGAGGCCTGGAGCAGCTCCTGCTGCTCGGCGATGTTGCGGAGCGTGACGATCGTCGAAGACTCGGTCTCGCCCGCGAAGCGGAACGGCGTCACCTGCACCTCGTAAGGCTGCTCGTTGATCCGCGCCGGTGCTTCCTTCGTGAATTGGAGCAGCGACGTCGCATCCATGCCGAAGTAGAGCAGTCCGAAGATCTCCTCCGCGGCGCGATTCGCATACAGGAGCTTCTTCGTCGAGCTGACGATGAAGACGGCATCCGCGACCGCTTCGAATGCCGCTTTCAGATAGTGCTGCTCGGTGATGTCCTCCAGCACGATGTTCGCGTAGTTCGTCCCTTGATGCCGCACGACGTCGACGCGGATGTTCGCGACGTGATTCTGGCCGTCGATGGAGTAGACGATGTAGAGCGCCGAACCGCCGCCGCGCTCCAGCAGTTGCCGTACGCGCTCCGGTGCGGAGAACGCAACGAGGTCGAAGAACGTCGATCCCGGCTTAGGCGGCTGTTTGGCGAGCAGACGATGGACGAAGCTCTCGCTGAGATGGACCACGCGGCCCGTCTCTCGATCGATGACCGCGCTCGGATGGGGTGACGAGTGCAGGATCGTCTGGAACAGCGTCTGCGCCTCGCGGCGCGCGCTGCGCTCGTGGACCTCGCGCAGCTCGCGGGTGACTGCAGGAACGAGCCGCGCAAGATTCTCCTTGAGGACGTAGTCCTGCGCGCCGCCGCGCATCATCTCGACGGCGATCTCTTCGCCGACGACGCCGGAGACGACGATGAACGGCACGTCGAGCGCGGCCTCGCGAAAGATCTTCAGCGCTTCCGGTGCGCTGAACGCCGGCAGGCAGTAGTCGCAGATGACGAGCTCGAATGACGCGCCGTGTGCGAGCTCTTCGCGCAACCGTGCCACGGTTTCGATGCGCGTAATCTCAGGCGTGTAACCGCCGCGGCGCAGCTCCATGGCGAGCCGTGCTGCATCGCGTTCTGAGTCCTCGATCAGGAGGAGGCGGATGTCTCTGTTGCTCATCGATGCGCGAACATTCGGTCTTCATGAGGACCCGTCGTGAAGTAGAACGTCGCCCCTTTCTCAACCTCTCCCTCTGCCCAGATTTTCCCGCCGTGACGGTGGAGAATGCGCTGCACCGTTGCCAGTCCGATTCCAGTTCCTTCGAACTCCGTCCGCGAGTGCAGCCGCTGGAACGCGCGGAACATCTTGTCGGCATGTGCGGAGTCGAAGCCGGCGCCGTCGTCACGCACGTAGAGCGTCGGATGTCCGTTCTGTACTGTCGTGCCGAACTCGATCGTCGCGTGCGGACGCTTGCTCGTGAATTTCCAGGCGTTCGAAAGCAG
>CAZKID010000019.1:0-27940 GCA_964552405.1 uncultured Thermoanaerobaculia bacterium | reverse complement strand
TTGATCGTCCGGCGCTCTTCCAGCAGGCCCGCGCTCTCGATTGGGTCGTCTATGCAAAAGCTCCCTTTGGGGGTCCAGCACAGGTCCTTGCGTATCTGGCCCGATACACCCACCGCATCGCTCTCTCTGAGCACCGTCTCCGCTCGTTCGACGGCCAGACCGTACGCTTCTCCTATAAGGACTACCGCGATCACAACCGACAGAAGGAGCTCCCGCTCGATGCAGGCGAATTTCTGCGGCGCTTTACTCTCCATGTTCTGCCAGACCGTTTCGTCCGTATCCGATACTACGGCTTTCTCGGAAATCGGGTCCGCGCGCGTAATCTCGCTCGCATCCGTCACCAGCTCGCTGCTGTCTCTGCACTCTCTTTGCTTCCGGATCCCACCGCGCCGGGCATCACAGAATCTTCATTCCTCTGTCCGAAGTGTGGCGCTGCATCAGTGATCATTCGTGAAACGTATTTGCCTTCACCAACGTCATTCGACTCGTCATGACCTTCTTTCACGCTCTCGTCGCTCGTTCCATTGCAATCGATCACGATCGCACCGGCTGCGCCTTGCCCCAACTCGCTCAAGAACACAACCTCGCTGCTTTGATGATCCAAATCTCACCCACTGCATCATCGTCCGAGCAGTTCGGACGTCCCCGCTTCATCAGTTTTCGCATGCTTGAGCAACGACCCCTGCGGCAGCCACGACGCATCCATCACACCGGCCACCATTCAATCCCCATGTGCTTCCCTCACCACGGCACTACCGCAAAGCGCTTTCGCACAACAGGGTTCTTTCCGCGCTCCTGACGCGCCTCCGTCACGTGTATCCTTTAACGAAGTCGATTCCAGCTTCAGCCTTCCCTTTCGCTGGAGCCCGGAAAGAACCCTATACGTTCGGCGTATCATGCTTGAGTGTCGCTCTTGCCGCGTGAAGCACGGCACCGCTGAGCCGCAACAACGTTAGCCACACGAAGAATGGGACGATGAGCAGGGCGATCATCATCTGCATCCTGTGTCAGGCCTGTCGTGCAAAACGGCAGTCGACGTGACGCCTGCGCACGCGGAAGCAGACATGGCGGTGGGCGAGTCGTTCGGAATTGCGAGAGCCGGCGAAGCGCCTCTCGAGTTTCCTCCGTTCACTCGGGTTGTCGCTCGTCCATAGCTGTACCACGGAAAACGAATCCAGCTTATCGGGTACATGAATTTGGAGTTTGAAGGTAACGGTCTATATTTTTCGGAAGAGCAGTATCGTCACGGCGGAACCGCCGACGCGATCTGGATCGACGTCGACGGAATGAAGCCGTCACCGCCGTTCGCACGTGGCTGGGTCATAGTCGAAGGATCGTTCAACGGCGAGCGGCGTGGCCATTTCGGAATGTTTGCTGGAACGCTGGAGCACATCACGAGAATGGAAGCGTGGGCTCCGAGAGGCGGCGGCTAACTCGCCGCTACCTTCAGGCGGACACAATGCACGACCGAGACACGAAAGGAAAACCGTTGTCTTCAGGCGTCAAGATGAAGATGACCGCGCGCCGTCTGCTGATCCTTCTGGTCTTCGGTGCCGTCACGGCACACGGCGACGGCGATGTTGGACGTGCGTCGGCTTCGGCGCAGATCATCGTCTCACCGCAGGAAGCGCTCATTGATCAGCGCGTCTCCGTGAGCCTCACAGGGCTCGAGCCAAGGCAACGTGTCACGCTGACAGCTGTTGCTACCGATGCAGCGACCAGGCAATGGAAGAGCACGGCCGTTTTTCAGGCAGGCCGCAGGGGCACAGTAACTCTGGACCGCACGGCTCCCATTGCCGGCGACTACCTCACTGCTGACGCCATGGGGCCATTCTGGTCGATGTCTCCCGTAGACGGCAGAAAGGGAGGACTCTTCAGTCGTGGTTCCCTTCCCTCATATCGGGTGCACCTGGAACTTTCGGACGAACGCGGACTCCTCGCCTCTACGGATGTCATTAGACGATTCTGTTCTCCTGACATCACAGTGCGGGAGATCCGCGAGGCCGGACTCGTAGGCCGGATGTGGATACCCGCGGGGCAGGGACATCGTCCTTCGATTCTCCTGCTGACAGGAGGCAGCGGCGGCATCCAGACGCGTTACGGACCACTGCTGGCGTCGCACGGATACACCGTCTTCTCGCTCGCCTACTTCGGCATCGAACCGCTGCCGCAGCGCCAGGTCGAGATTCCACTCGAATACTTCGACCGCGCACTCGCCTGGATGAAGACGCAGGCCGAGGTCGACCCGGAGCGCATTGGCGTCATGGGAAGCTCCAAAGGAGGAGAAGCTTCATTACTTCTCGCAGCGACCTTCGACTCGATCAAAGCGGTGATCGCGTTCGCGGGCTCTTCGGTGGTTTGGGAGGGCGCGATGGAACGGCGAAACGGTTCGGTCGTCGATCCTCTCGCCTACAAGTCCGGCTGGACATTTCAAGGAAAGCCTTTGCCGTATCTCCCCAAGACTGCATCGGAGGAGGCAACGCGACGCGTCATGGCAGACCCTGCACAGAGCCGAGCGTTGTTTGAACCTGCGTTGTCTCAGAAAGCACTCGTCGAGAAGGCGGCCATTCCGGTCGAGCGGATTCACGGACCCGTACTGCTCTTCTCAGGAAAGGACGACGTCGCATGGCCTTCCACGCCGATGAGCGACATGGTCATTGCGAGACTCAGACGATTTCACTACCGCTGGCCATTTCGACATGTTGCGTACGACTCCGCCGGACATCTGTTCGAGGATGGTTATCTGCCAACCCCTGCGTTCTCTGCCGTCCAGGGCGGCACGCCGGCGGGAAACGCGCACGCTCAGGCTGATTCCTGGAGGCTCGTGCTGAAGTTCCTGGCTGATCATCTGACGCCGAGATGACGCCGCGTGCGATTCCGCGGCACCCCAGAGCCATTCCACCGCCTAACTCGCCGCTGCACCCGACGAGGCGCCGTTCGCTGGCTCGGCGGCCGAGCCGCCTTGAGCAGCGCGAGCGTCACGGCGTCATCCCGGTTGCAGTTCGCTACTTCCGAGTTGTATCGTCAGTCGCGGCAACCGGGCTGCCGATCGGCCGTTGGCACATGAAGGCGCCTCGCGGGTGAGCGACAGGGCGCTAGCCGGAACGTGATCACATGTCCAAACACACGCTCTTCGCCTATGTCGATGGCTACGATCTGCGTGACGTAGCGGACGAGATCGAGGCGTTGTGCGAAGCATTCGTGTCAGACCGATACTGGCAGTACCAGTCGCCATGGGCTGTTAACCAACGGCTCGAACCGGACGACCGGCACACCTCAAACGACCTCCCTGAGTGGGAACTGGGAATCAACATGGATCTACCGGATCCAGGTTGTGAGCCGTTCGGCTGGTTCTCCGATGTGGAAGCGATCGCGACGTTCCTCGGAACGCTCCATGCGCGGACGGGTCGCGAGTTCGTGATCGGAATTGCCGACAACGAACAACGATATTCTGAAGATCTCTTCAGCATACGAAGCGAACATCCCAATGTGGAAGAACTCAGACAGATCATCGGTATCGGAACCGCCGTCTAACTCGGCGCTGCAGCCGATGCCGGCCGTTCGTCGCCATCCTCCGTTCGAGTGACGGGTTCAGATATTCTGCCATCGGAAGCCCAGTGCCGTTAGGCTTCGAGGATGCCAACAAGATCATGAACGACATCGTCTCCCCTCGCCCGGCGACTCATTTGCTCGACGCCATGGTCCAGGCGCCGGATCACCACTTCATTCTCCTGGACAATGACAAGGTTCGCGTACTTGATACGAAGGTTCTACCCGGGCATCGAACTCCCGTGCACGCCCACGAATGGCCAGCCGCACTCTACGTGCTGAGCTGGAGTGACTTCGTTCGATATGACGCGGAGGGCAACGTCCTTCTCGATTCGAGACGTCTTGCAACCAAACCAGAGATAGGTTCGGCTCTTTGGGGTGGACCGATCGGCCCGCATTTCGTTGAGAATGTGGGTAGTGTGGTCCTGCACATCGTTGCTGTTGAGATCAAAGATCCGGTGGGGAACGGAACCTAACTAACCTAACTAGCGGTTGCAGCGGGTGAATGACCTCATAGCGGCTCATCGGGCGCAACTCCTGCAGCATAATGACTGACTGATCCGGTCATCTAACTCACGACTGCAGCCGCTGCTGTTCTATACGCGACTCATGAAGCATCTCTACGACTTTCTGCCTGAGGATCTCGCATCGCACCTGCGCGAGCAGGGTGCCGGCATCCGCGATGCCGAGGCGCGGCGCATTCTCGCGCACGCGATCGCGAATGGTCGCGATGGCTTTCCCGTCTCGCGTCCCGTTCCGCGCAGCGTGGAAGAAGCGGTCGGCCGTTGGATCGACCGGCGGCGAATGCGGTTTATGGAGCGCGCCACCGTTCGTTCCGACGGCTTCGTGAAGTACCTCTTTCGATTGCACGACGGGGCGGTGGCGGAGGCGGGGCGGATTCCATTCGAGGCGCAGGGACGCTTCACGATCTGCCTCTCCAGCCAGGCCGGCTGTGCGATGGGCTGCACCTTCTGCGCGACCGGCCGCCTCGGCCTCACGCGCAATCTCGAGCCGTGGGAGATCGTCGCGCAGTTCCTCGCGGTCCGCGCGGAGACGCCGGGCGTCGTCACCGGCGCCGTCTTTCAGGGACAGGGCGAGCCGCTGCACAACTACGACGCCGTGATCCGCGCCGCGCGGATCCTCTCGCATCCATGCGGCGGCCGCATCACCTCGAAAGCAATCACGATCTCGACGGTCGGCCTCGTGCCGGCGATCGAGCGATACGCGCGCGAGCAGCATCCGTATCGATTGATCGTGTCGCTCACGTCGGCGATCGATGCGCGGCGTCGCGCGCTCCTGCCCGTCGCGGGAGCATGGAGCGTGGCCGAAGTCGCGAACGCGATTCGCACGTATCAAGCCTCCGCCGGCGGACGCGTCACCATCGCCTGGGTCCTCCTCGGCGGCATCAACGATGGACGCGATGAAGTCGAGGCTCTGCGCGAACACTTCGATGGCGTGCCGCTTCGCATGAATCTGATCGATGTGAACGACGCACGCCCCGATGGATATCGCCGCTCCTCCGAGCGCGAGCTCGCGGAGTTTCGCGATGCCTTGCGCACCCTCGGCGTGCCGGTAGTGCGGAGATACTCGGGCGGCGCGGCGAAGCACGCCGCGTGCGGCATGCTCGCGGCGATGCGCGCCCCCACGTTGTAAGCTGCGCGCCACGAATGCCGCCCCCTGTCCTCCTCACCGCCGAGTCGCTCACGAAAGCCTTCGGCGCGCGACCGCTCTTCGAGAATCTCTCCTTCACTTTGTACGAAGGCGATCACGCGGGACTCGTCGGTCCCAACGGCTCCGGCAAGTCGACACTGCTGAAGATTCTCGCCGGCGTCGACGTGCCTGACGACGGCTCACGTGCCTTGCGCAAAGGTGTGCGCATCGGCTATGTGCCGCAGGATCCGGTGTTCGCGCCGGGAAAAACGATCGAGGACGTGCTCGTCGATGCGTTGCACGACGATCTCACGCTCGATGACTACGAGCGCACCGCACGTGTCGCCCAGGCCCTCGGCAAGGCGAAGTTCACGGATCGCACGCAGCAGACGGACATCCTCTCCGGCGGCTGGCGCAAGCGGCTCGCGATCGCGCGCGAGCTCGTGCGCGAGCCTGACGTGCTGCTGCTCGACGAGCCGACGAATCATCTCGATGTCGAAGCCATCCTCTGGCTCGAGGCGCTCCTGCGCTCGGAGCCCGAGGCGTTCATCGTGGTCAGTCACGACCGGTACTTCCTCGACAACATCTGCAAGCGGATGCTCGAGCTGAATCCCGCCTATCCCGACGGTCTCTTTCAAAGCGACGGCAGCTACAGCGACTTCCTCGAGAAGCGCGACGAGCTGCTGCGCAACGAAGCCGCGTATCAGGAGACGCTCGCGAATCTCGTGCGCCGCGAAGTCGAGTGGTTGCGTCGCGGACCGAAGGCGCGCACGACGAAGGCGAAGGCGCGCATCCAGTCGGCGGGAAAGCTGATGGAGGAGTTGGGCGAGAGCCGAGAGCGGACCGCCGTGCAGTCCGCGGCGAAGATCGATTTCACGGCGTCGGAGCGCAAGACGAAACGCCTCTGGTCGGCGAAAGGGCTGCGGCGCGGTGAGCTCTTCCGTGATCTCGACATCCTCCTCACGCCCGGCACGCGGCTCGGCATCCTCGGTCCCAACGGCTCGGGGAAGACGACGCTATTGCGCACGATCATCGGCGAGCTCACGCCCGATGCGGGGACGATCGAGAAAGCGGATCAGTTGCGCGTCGTCTACTTCGAGCAGAATCGTCAGTCGCTCGATCCGAATCTCACGCTCAAGCGCGCGCTGGCCCCGGAGGGCGATTCCGTCATCTATCAGGATCGCAGCATTCATGTGGCCGGTTGGGCGAAGCGTTTTCTGTTTCGCAGCGAGCAGCTCGAGACGTCGGTGTCGCGTTTGTCGGGCGGCGAGAAGGCGCGCATCGTGCTCGCGCGGCTGATGCTGCAGCCGGCGGATCTTCTGATCCTCGATGAGCCGACGAACGATCTCGACATTCCGACGCTCGACGTGCTGGAGGAGTCGCTGCTCGAATTTCCAGGCGCACTCGTCCTGGTGACGCACGATCGCTATCTGCTCGACCGCGTGTCGACGCGCATTCTCGCGCTCGATGGCAGTGGTGGCGCCGAGTACTTTGCCGACTACTCGCAATGGGAGAGCGGGCATCCCGCGCGCAATGAGCGAGCGTCCCGCTCGCTTCCCGAAGCAGCGCCGGAGCTCAGCCGGGACCGCAAGCGTCTCTCCTATCTCGAACAACGAGAATGGGACGCGATGGAAGGAACGCTCCTCGCGGCGGAGGAAGCGCTCGCGGCCGCGAAGAAGCGGGCCGAGGATCCGGCGATTGCGAGCGAAGCGGCGGCTCTGCAGCAGCGCTTTGCCGAGCTCGCCGAAGCGCAGGCCGAGGTGGACCGTTTGTACGCGCGCTGGGCCGAGCTCGAATCGAAGTTCATGTAGGCACAAGCCATGAAGTTGTTTCCATGGAAAGGAGACAACGACATGAACGGAAGACGTGCACTTCTGCCGCTGGTCGCGCTGGGCCTGATTCTTCTCGCCAGCTGCGGCTCATCGGGAGTCTACGGCGGCGGCAACGACAACAGCTATTCGCGTACGATTCATGGGACGGTCGACTCGGTCGACTCGAGCAGCAACTCGATCATTCTCATGAACACCAGCGGTTACAATACGAGTCTAACCAACGGCAGCACCAACGGCAGTACTGTGCGGGTGTACTTCGACGACAACACGCCGGTCACTTACCAGGGACAGAACTATCGCCCGCGGGATCTGGAGCGCGGCGATGAGGTCGACGTGAAGGTGACGCAGTCGGGCAACCGGCTGATGGCCGATTCGATGCTCGTGACTTACGACGCGAATCCGAACAGCAGCGGCGGCGTCTATGCGTCGTCGAGCATCAGCGGAACGGTGCGTTACGTCGACAAGCGAAACCGCACGATCGAGATCGATCGCGGCAATGGATCGAATCTCATCGTCGACTACGACACGAATACGAGCGTGATGTTCAACGGGCGTTCGTATCTGCCGGGCGACCTCGAGCCGGGCGATCAGGTGACGATCTCCACGCGTAATGCGTCGAGCGGACGGCAGATCGCGCAGAACATCGACGTCACGCGGAGCATGAGCAGCAGCAGCAGCTCGCAGTACTCGACGATCCGCGGTACAGTCCGCAACATCGATACGTACAACCACACGATCCAGCTGGAATCGGCGAGCTTCGTCTCGGGATTCCTGCCTGGTAACCGTTCGTCGGTGATCGTGCTGCAGTACGACGCGTCGGCGCAGATCAATGTGAATGGCGCGCTGCAGCCGCTCTCGGGAATCGAGCGCGGCGACGTCATCGAAGTGCAGGCCCGCGACCTCGGCAACTCGAACTGGTTCGCGAGCTCGTTCACGCTCATCAGAGACGTGCGGCGGTAGGCGGCAACTCCATCCTGGCGCGGCTTCGCGCCAGGATTACACTGTTGCCCGCATGTTCCATCTCGAAACTGAGCGCCTCTCCATTCGCCCATGGCAAGACTCCGATCGCACCGACTTCAAAAGGATGACCGACGATCCCGATGTAATGCGGTACGTACACGGCGGCGTGCCGTATAGCGAGGCGGAGATCGAGGAGTTTCTCTCGCGTCAGGCGCGGCAGGTCGAGGAGCATGGCGTCTGCATGGGCGCGTTGATCGAGAAAGCGACAGGGCGCGTGTGCGGTGTCGCGGGCACACAGCCGCTGGGAACGACGGGAGATCTCGAGATCGGCTGGTGGCTGATGCGCGATGTGTGGGGGAGGGGATACGCGACGGAGGCTGGCGGCGCGGCGATGCGCCACGTGCTCGATACGCTGGGACGGAATCGCGTGGTGGCGATCATCGACACCGGCAACGAGCCGTCGAAGCGCGTCGTGGGCCGGCTCGGCATGAAATACGAGTCGCGCGTGACCGGCGCGCAACTGGGGCATCGCAAGCCAGAGATCGTCGTCGACCTCTTCTCCTTCACCCGTTAAGAGGTGTAAGTGTGCGCAAGAACCCCGACCTCGTCGTCTCCTACCTGACTCTCCGGCAGATGATCGGCGTCGCCGGACTCCTGATGCCCATCGTCGTCCGCGTCGGTGCATATTTTTTCGAAGGCATCGTAACGACCGGATCGATCAGCGCTTACTACTACACGGGGATGCGCGACATCTTCGTATCGACGCTGGTCCTCGTCGGGGCGCTGATGGCGTGCTACCGCTCGCCGCAACGCCTCGACAATTTCCTCGGGACCGCGGCCGGGCTCGGGGCGATCGGCATCGGGCTCTTCCCGATGTCTCCCGTCTTTGCAGAAGAAATTCTGCGGCGCTTCCCCGACATGGCGAACGCGCGCTGCTACGTCAATCGCGGAATCCTTGGATATCACTTCATCTTCGTCGCGATCTTCTTCGCGCTCTGCTTCGTCATGGTGTTCTTCCGATTCCCGGCATTCACGCCGCCGAATGCGGCGCGCGAGATGCGGATGCGGAACGCGATCTATCGCGTCTGCGGCGCCCTCATGCTCGTCTCGTTCATTGCGATCGGCATCCTCGCGTTTCGAAATCGAGGCGAGTCGATCTTCTGGCCCGAGACGACGGCGGTCATCGGCTTCGGGTTCGCGTGGCTCGTAAAGGGTCAGACGATTCTGAAGGACAAGCCGGGAAGTCCAACCCGCATGCAGGACGCGATTGCATCGTGAAGTTCGCTCATTCGTCGCTCGTCTTTACGATGGCGCTCCAGTCGCCATGTTCGTCGCGCGTGAGCTCGACCTGCCACGGCTGACAACAGACGGGACAATCCTCGACGTAGGACTGGCGGCTCCAGCCGTCATCGTCGACGTTGAGCTCTGCCGGTTCCCCACAATAGGGACAGGAGATGGGGACGTACATGGGAGTATGTTAAATCGGCGCCGCGCAAACTCTCCGCTGCATTCGCCGTAGAGCAGCGTTCCGGGCCGCGTTGTCATCCTCGGCGAAGCCTCGATGTTGGCACTGCTTGTCGCGCTGATCGCGTACGCAGGTATCCTCCCTCACGATGGGTCACTCCGCCGCCGAGTTCTGGAATCGTCAGGCATCATCCGGAGGTGCGCCGAAGCAGTGGACGGAGTATCCGCTGGTCCGCCGCTACATCAACGAGTGCGCAACCGATTCCTGGTGGGCATATCCGACGCATGGATTCAAGGCGGGATGGGCGTACAAGCCGCTGGCGCGCGGGCTTTCGATCGGATGCGGAACGGGTGCGCTGGAGCGCGACCTCCGCTGGCTGCGCATCTGCGAGGAAGTCGACGCGTTTGATATTTCTCCCGAGTCGATCCGGCTCGCGCGCGAGCGGGCGGCGCGCGAAGAGATCGATCGCGTCGCGTTTCACGTGGCGGATTGTGAATCGTTCGACTACGAGCGCGAGCACTACGACGCCGTCTTCTTCAACGGTTCGATGCACCATATGAGCGATCCCGCTCGTCTGCTCGACCGGGTTCTTCCCGCGTTGAGAGGAGGGGGACTCGTGTTTCTGGACGACTATGTCGGACCATCGAGAGACGAGTGGCCGGGCGAGGATTTGTCGCTGGCCGAGACCGCGTATCAGTCGCTGCCGTCAGCGTGGCGGACGAGCGAGCACGTAGTGCCGCCCTTCGATTCTACGGATCCATCGGAGATGCTCGCTTCGAGCGGCATCGTCGCGGCGATGAAGGATCGCTTTGCCATCGAGTGGGAACGGCCTTACTGGGGCAACGTGCTGTTCCCCGTCCTCTGTCATGTCGATGACACGATCGCCGCACTGCCCGAGAATGAAGCGATTCTGGCGGAGCTGATTGCGTATGAGCGGGAGCTGGTGTCGCGGAGAGCAGTGACGAATCCGCTCTTCGTATTCATGGTCGGCCGGAAGCGCTAACCAGCGACTGCACTCGCGGCCACTCCTTACGGATCAGCCAGACGAACGCTGCGATCGCGACCGCACCTGGCGTCAGAAAAAAGATGGCATCGGCGATGCTCGACGACTCCATGAACATCACGAGCACGAACGAGGTATATGCCGCTGTCAGCAGGAGTGCGAGCGATGCAATGAATCGCGGGAGCGGGATGGACCCGGCGACGAAGAGCGCAATCGCGATCGCGATCGCCGCGAGCCCACCCCAGCCGAGCAGCAGATCCAGCAGATTCCATGAGGCCGTGAACAAGCCTCCGAGCGTGCCGCGTGTCGTTAGGTGAGCGACTGTCTTGATCGTCGCGACGATGAGGAGTTGCGGCATGAGCAGAAGCAGCGCGATGAGGTACAGCAGTGTGCGCATCGGGCTATTCTCGCAGACGTAAGGAGTACACTTCTTCTCAATGGCCGATCCGACGACGAAGGGGACGATTCTTCGCAGTCTGCTGAAGTTCGTGGAGAAGGAGCTGACGGACGCGCAGCAGAAGAGCGCGATTGCTTCGCTGCCCGACGAAGACCGGCAACTCATCGAGCGCGGCCGCATTCTCGCCAGCGACAAAGTCTCGGAGTTCGTGCTCAATCGCCTGACGGTCGCGGCTGCAAACGCGCGAGGGGAGAGCGTCGATGCCTTCGGACGGCGCGCCGGGCGTGCGGAGCTGGCCGATGCAGTCGGCGTCTATCGTTTTCTCACCGTGCTCCTCACACCGAAGGCGCTGCTCCATAAGGCATCCGCCCTCTGGTCGACGGTGCACAGCCAGGGGCAGATGCTCGTCGAGAAGGAAACGTCGAGCTCGGCGCTCGTGCGTCTCGTCGAGTTTCCTTCTGAGGAGGCGCATTGCGCGCGGCTGACGGGATGGTTCGAAGGTGCGGGAGACTTGACGGGCACCAAAAAGAGTTCCGTCGTTCACACCGTCTGCATGACGCGCGGCGCAACGGAGTGCCAGTGGGAGCTGACGTGGGAGAAGTGAGGCCTACAGCGCGAGCTCGCGAAACTCTTTCGGCAAGTCGGCGCTGAACGAGACCTTCACTCCGCTCCGCGGATGCACAAACCCGAGAAGCCTGGCGTGCAGGCAGAGCCGTCCGAGCTCGCGGCCATTGCCGTACATCGTGTCGCCAACGATCGGATGGCCGTTCTCCGAAAGGTGCACGCGGATCTGATTGCGGCGTCCGGTCTCGAGCGTCACCTCGAGCATCGAATACTGGCGGCCCGACGCAATCGTCCTGTAATGCGTGATCGCCTCCTTCCCCTCGGCTCCGCTTCGCACGCGCAGATCGCCGCCCTCGCTGAGCAATGAGCGGAAAGTCCCCGCGGGCGGCTTGAGCTTTCCATGCACGATGGCGATGTAGATGCGATCGATGTCGTGCGTCGCAAAGAGCTCGCGCAGCCGCTCTGCGATCCATGCGTTCTTTGCGAAGACGAGGACGCCGGACGTATCCCTATCCAGACGTTGCACTACGTGCAGCTCGCGGTTGAGATATTTCTCGAGAAAGGTCTGGGCCGTCTCGTACCGCATTTGTTCGCTGGGAACGGTGAGGAGTCCTTCGCTCTTGTCGACGACGATGAGGTCGTCGTCCTCGAAGAGGATGCGGACGCGCGGATCGATCTTCTCACTCCTGGCGACGACCTCGATGCGATCGCTCTCACTCACCTCGCGCTTGGCGTTGCGCTCTGGTGCTCCGTTGACGCGCACGCGATCGCTTTGCAGAAACTGGCGCAGCGTCGTGTTCGAGGAGTCTGGGAAGCGCTGGCGGAGAGCGTCGAGGAGCAACATGCAGCTCCACTGATACCATGAGCCCCATGAAACTGCGCACGATCGTGATTCTGCTCCTCGTTCTCGCCGCCACGCTGTTTGCCGCCGAAGTGCCTACTGCCGGGAGTGCGGCGCCGGCGTTCACGCTGCCGAGTCAGGATGGCAGCGCGGTCTCCCTCTCGCAATTCAAGGGCAAGTGGGTCGTGCTGTACTTCTATCCGAAGGACTTCACGTCGGGCTGCACGCTCGAGGCGCACAACTTCCAGCGCGATCTGAAGAAGTACGAAGAGAAGAACGCTGCGATCGTCGGCGTGAGCGTCGACGCCGTCGACTCTCACAAGAGCTTCTGCACGAAGGAAGGGCTGAACTTCAAGCTGCTGGCGGACACGCAGCACGAGGTCTCATCGAAGTACGGTTCGGTGATGGAGCACGAAGGCGTGACCTACGCCGCGCGCAACACGTTTCTCATCGATCCGCAGGGCATGATCCGGAAGGTGTACGTCAAAGTGAAGCCAGCGGGCCACAGCGAGGAAGTGCTCGCGGATCTGGCGGCACTGGCGCGTTAAGTTGGCTTTCGGGGTCGCACCTGGAAATCAACGTAACTCGGAATTGGCCCGAGGAGAACGAGCCACCCGCCCGCCAGGCCCTGGCTTGAGTCAGGTTCTGAGCGGCTTCCTTGTCGTTGGCTCCTGGAGTACGAATCGACATTTGCGGTTGTCGAGCGGACGGAAGCGGCGCCACGTATCGGCTGGTGGACCTCCGGTAGAATAACCTTCATGAGGATCATCACTGGAACAGTCCATGGCGGACAGATCGTGGTCGAGGATGCGTCACTCGCAGAAGGGGAAAAAGTGACCGTTCTCGCTCGGGAATCGAACGAGACATTTGCGGTGACACCCGAGCAGAAGCGTTTCCTTCTCGAATCAATCGCGGAAGCGGATCGCGGCGAATTCGTTGACACCGATGACCTCTTTCGAGAGCTGGATGAGGCGAATTGACCGCCGCCTTTGAGGTCAAACCAACTCCGAAGGCCGCTGCTCAAACTCGGAAGGAATCACGCTGGTGGCGAGAGAACCGCACACGGGCGCCGAACCTCTTTCGTGATGAGCTCAGACGCGCATTCGCCCTCCTTGCCGACCATCCTGAGATCGGAGCCGAAGCAGAAGATGTGGAAATAGCGGGCGTTCGTCGAGTGCTGATGTTCGCGACTCAACATCATGTCTACTACCGAATCGACCACGTTCGCCGAAGAATCCAAGTGCTTTCTGTCTGGAGCACGAGTCGAGGCGAACCGCCACGCCTATGATGCTCGGATCGATGCACCACGGTCTAACTCTCCGCTGCACCGGATGCTGTGCGTGCGCCAAGTAAGCCTTGGAAAGGGGAAAGACAATGAGATAGCGAAAAGCTTGAACAGAGTCGGAAACCTTTCGAAGAGAACCTGACAGGTCGGAATCCTGTCCAGTAAAGGGTGGTACCCAGCTGGAAGCGAGTGTTGCGTTTGGAGGGGCGACCTTCCGAGCGAAGCGTACACAGCGAGTGAGCAGGCTGCAGGATTGAGCCCCGAAATTCCGGATGTGGCCCCCAAGCCGACGTCGTGCACGGTACGGAAGGCCAGTAGTCCGCGCTCACCTTGATGCGATCACAGCGCGGAGTTGAGTTGATTTCCGGGTGCGACCCCCGAAAACCAACTTAACGGGCGGCGCGGTATAGGAGCGTGCTCACTCCCAGGACGAGCACGACTCCGCCCAGGATCGCGGCGCTTCCCGTCAGCCAGGTGAAGTCCTTGGCGGCGAAGTGCATCGACTTGATCGCGCTGGTGAACGCGCTCTCTTTCCACTTCGTCGTGATCGAGACGATGAGTGCGATGAAGACGCCCGCGAGGCCTTCGCCGGCGATCATTCCCGACGCGGCGAGCACGCCGCGATCAGTCTCCTGGGCCTTCTCCTTGCGCTTTGCATCGACCATGTGGCGGATGATGCCGCCGAGAAAGATCGGCGTCAGGCTGCTGAGCGGGAGATAGATGCCGATGGCGAACGAGAGTCCCGGCAGCCCCGCGATGAGCGCGCAAACCGTCAGCATCGCACCGGCGCCGACGAGTCCCCACGGCAGCGAGCCCGCGAGCACGCCCTCGATCACCGTCTTCATCAGCGTGGCCTGCGGCGCGGGCAGATCACTCGAGCCGAATTTGTACGCGCCGCCGAGCAGCAGCACGGTTCCCGCCACAGCCCAACACGCGAATGCAGCACCGATGAATTGCCCGAACTGCTGACGCGCCGGCGTCGCGCCGACGAGAAATCCCGTCTTCAGATCCTGCGAGATGTCGCCCGCCTTCGACGCGGCGATGCAGACGACGGTGCCGACGGTGAGGATCGCCGCGCGCGCCGACGGATCGCGCCAGCCGAGCAATACGAAGACGACGGAGACGCCGAGCAGCGTCACGAGCGTCATCGCCGAGGTGGGATTCGACGAGACGCCGATGAGGCCGACGATGCGCGACGACACGACGACGAACGCAACTCCGAAGATCGCGACGCCGATCGCCGCCACGAGCCGCGGCGCAAACGACATCTCACCCGCAAACAATCCCGGCACCGTGACGAGCGTGATGATGACGAGCAGAGGAACGACGACGACGACCCACGACGGCAGATCGCGATCGCGCGGATCCGAAGTTGCTTCCGTCACACCCTTTTGCGATCGCAAGCCGCGAATGACCGCGGCGAACGAGCTCCACATCGTCGGCAGTGCGCGCGCGACGGCGACGATGCCCGCTGCCGCGACAGCTCCCGCGCCGATGTAGCGCACGTAGCGCGACCAGATCTGACTCGCCGTCATCTCGTGAATCGCGAGCTTCATCTCGGGGAAGAGCGGGGCCGTCAGATTCGCGCCGACGAGCGCGATGATCGGCGTCAGCACCAGCGCGGAAATGAGACTACCGGAGACCATGATCGCCGACTGGCGATAGGCGAGGATGTAACCAACCGCGATCAGCGCCGGCGCGATCTCGAGCGCGAGCTCCGCCTTCGGAATCATCGGCAGCTGCATCACGAGTGTCGACGGCATCAGCATCGTCGCGCCGAGTGCCAGCTTGATCGCGGCGCCGGCAGCGAGTCCGATGAAGATCCACTTGCCGCCGCCCGTAGCAGTCGTCGTGGCGCGCAGCACTTCGGCGCACGCCGTGCCTTCCGGATACGGGAGCTCGTCCGCGGATCGGACGATGAGCAAACGCCGCAGCGGAATCATCGCGGCGATGCCGAGGTAGCCGCCGAGGAGTGCGAGGAGCGCGACCTGATAGAAGGGGGGCACCATGCCCCAGAGGAAGAGCGCGGGAATCGTGAAGATCGTGCCGGTTGCGAGTGACGACGAGGCGGAGCCGATCGTCTGCGCGAGGTTCGCCTCGAGAATCACTTCGCCGCGCCGCGGCATGAGCCGCAACAGCGCGACGGTGAGCACCGCGATCGGAATTGACGTCGAGACCGTGAGGCCGACGCGGAGACCGAGGTAGGCGTTGGCGGCGCCGAAGATGATGCCGAAGCCGATCCCGGCGGCGACGGCGCGGAAGGTGAGCTCGCGAACATCGGACTGCATGGTGCGATGGTATCGCGGAGGGGCCGATTTCACGCGGAGACGCGGAGTCAGTGACGCTGTGGTCAGCGCGCTTTGTTGATCGCGTCGAGCAGGATCTCCGGCGTTGCGCGTACCCGCAGATCCTCGGTCAGATTGCGCCAGCGCACGATGCCATTGCGATCGACTAGGAACTCCGCCGGCCGCGCGATGTCGCGGCCGTGCTCACCCGCCCCTTTGTGCAGGATTCCGTAGCGCTTGATCACTGACGCATCGCGGTCGGAAAGGAACGTGAAGGTGTAGCCGGCCTTCCTGCTGAGATCGCGCGACTCCTCCGGCGTGTCGATGCTGATTGCGACCGGTGTGACGCCGGCGCTGCGGAACTCGGTGAGATGTTGTTCGATACCCCGTAACTCGGAGTTGCAGAACGGTCACCAGTAGCCGCGGTAGAAGACGAGCAGCACCTGTTTCGTCGATGGTTCGGCGAGAAGAGCGGAGAGTGAAACGCCGCGGTGATTCGCGTCGGGCAGAGTGAACTCGGGAGCGCGTGCTCCAATCGCAGGTGCCTGATCGGAAGCGGGCAGGCGCGAGCCCGCGAAGATGCCGATCGAGAAGCCGAGCATGAGCAGGGCCGTGATTCCGGCGACGATCGAGGAGAGAATTTTTCGCCGCGCGCCGCGGACGCCGCTGATCAAGAGCGGAATCGCGAGCAGGAAGATGACGAACGCGGTCCATGGGACGTTGCGTGTCACGGTCCAGCGCGAGAAGAAGAAGAGGTACGAGAAGATCCCGATGAGCGTCAGAAGAAGCGCGGACAAAACGCGTCGCATGCGTCGATGATAGCCCGTATACTCCGCCCATCCGTGACACGTTCCTCTGATTCGACGCTGCCGCTCGCGCTGCTCGGCATCAGCGCCGCCGTTTTCGTCTGGAGCGGCATCAATCCCTTCGACCGGTTCACCTGGGTGATGGAAGTGTTCCCCGCGATCATCGCCGCGATCGTGCTGCTTGCGACGTACCGGCGCTTCCGCTTGTCGAATCTGCTGTACGTGCTGATTGCGATTCACGCGATGATCCTCGAGCTGGGCGGCAAGTACACGTATGCGCGCGTGCCGCTCGGGACGTGGATGCAGCAGTGGTTCGGCCTGGCGCGCAACGACTACGACCGGATCGGCCACTTCGCGCAGGGATTCGTTCCGGCGATCGCCGCGCGTGAAGTGCTCATCCGGATTCCGAAGATTCGCCGCGGCGCGTGGCTCAACGTGATCGTTTTCTCGATCTGCCTCGCGATCAGCGCGCTCTATGAGTTGCTGGAATGGGCAACCGCCGAAATGACCGGCACTGCCGCCAACGACTTCCTCGGTACGCAAGGCGATGTGTGGGACACGCAGAAGGACATGTTGATGGCGTGCATCGGCGCGATCGTCGCGCTGGTCGTGATGCAGAGAGTGCATGACCGTTCGATGGCTACGGTTTCGGATTCAACTCCGTAAGCACCGCCCGCACTCCGAGCCAGCGGCATGTCCTGCGTCTGTACGCGTCGTACTCCTCACCGAATGCGGCGTGCACGATTTGCTCCTCGCCGCGCACCACGACCACATCGAGCGTCAGCCACAGCATCGCGGCGGCAATCGCGACCCAGAGCGCATCGGCGGCAACCGCGAGGCCGAGCAGCGTCAGGATCAGTCCCACATAAATCGGATTGCGCGAGATGGCGAAGACGCCGTTCGTGACGAGCGCCGATGGCCGGTGCCAGGGCTCGATCGCTGTCCGATGACGGTGCAGCGTGACGAGGGCCGTAGTCATGAGCGCCGCCGCTGCCACGACCAGGACGAGTCCGGCGATTCGCGGCACGTGCAGCGCCAGCGGCCACCGCGCCTGCAGCGTGCAGCCAATGGTTAGCCAGAGGACGAACAGGACCGGCGGCAGGCGGAAGAACTTCATTCCAGCGCCGCCGCGATCGCCGACTCGATCGCGCATTCCGCGACGCCGATGCTCTCCATGTCGGCATCGAGCTGCGTGCGCTCGACGGGAGGTACCGGCGTTCCGAGCTCATGCCGCAGCGCCGCCGCGGCGCCGAGAAATCGCGGATCCCGGCAGACGCCGCCCAGCGCTTCGAGGAGGCTGGCGCTGCGCCAGCGATCGCCGAGCTCCCACTGCATCCGCAAGCTGTCGCGAAGGACGTGCGCGGCATTCGCATCGCCACGCGCGCGCAGGACGAGACCGAGGAAATTGAGCGACCAGGCGATGCCTTCCTTGAAGCTTCCCGTGCGCGACCAGGCCAGGCTTTCGTCGAGCCGCTGTTCCGCGTCGTCGAGATCGCCCGAGTAGAACGATGCGGCCGCGAGGTTCAGCAGCGACCAGGCGACGCCTTCCACATCTTTTCGCTGGCGGAACAACGCCAGCGTTTCCTTCGCCAGCTCGAGCGCGGGTGCGGGCTCGCCCTTGAGCCATGACGCGAACGCGATGTAGTTCAACTCGCGTCCCGCGTTGGCCACATCTTCCAGATCGATCCAGATGTTGCGCGAGAGATGAAGGAGATCGACCGAAAGATCGTATTCACAGCGCTCGCGCGCGATGCCGCCGCGGAAGTGCAACGACTGCGCGAGGCTCCTGAGATCGCCCAGCGCGCGCGAGGAAGCGATCGCCTGATCGACCAGTTCCGTCGCGGCGTCGTAGTCACACTGCAGGAACGCGAGAGCGCCTGCGCCGGTGAGCGCCTTGGCCCGCGTCGCGACGGACTCGCCGCCGGGCAGCTCCAGGATCTGATTCAGCCACGTGCGTCCCTCGCTGTAGAGACCGCGCAGATACCAGAACCACCAGAGCGACGCGCCGAGGGTCAGCGCGAGCTCCGCATCTTTCTCGCCGATGGCCGACTCGAGTGCCGTGCGGAAGTTGTCCTCGTCGCCCGCGAGCAGTTCCGCGTCGAGCTCGTTCTCTTCGGCGATCCTCGCCATCAGGCCCGCATGCGCGAGCTGGACCAGCGAGCGGCGGCCGTTCTCGGTAAGGCAATCGAGTCCGTACTCGCGAATCGTTTCGAGCATCGAGAAGCGCGGCGTGTCGTCTCGCATCGCGGGATCGCGCCGCAGGAACGCCTTGTCGAGCAGCGACGACACGCCGTCCATCACGTCATCACCGACGAGGCGCTCCGCGGCCGCGAGCGAGAAGCCGCCGCGGAAGATCGACAGTGTGGCGAAGAGATCCTTCTCCTCTTCCGTGAGCAGGTTGTAGCCCCAGGAGATCGCCGCGCGCATCGTCTGATGCCGCTCGGGAAGATCGCGCGCGCCGCTCGAGAGCAGCTTGAAGCGCGCGCCCATGCGCGCGAGCATCGCATCGGGTGCGAGCATCTTCACCCGCGCCGCGGCGAGCTCGATCGCGAGCGGCAAGCCGTCGAGACGCACGCAGATCTCGGCGATCGCACGCATGTTCTCCGGCGTCAGCGAAAGGTCGGGCTTCACGGTCGTCGCGCGCTCGACGAACAATGCCACCGACGAGTACTGCATCAGCGCCTCGGCGGTCAGCGGAAGATCGAGCGGCGGCAGCGTGAGCGAGGGCACCGCGTACTCACGCTCGCCGCGGATGTGCAGCGGTGAACGGCTCGTGGCCAGCGCCTTCACATTCGGCGCGGCCGTGAGCAGCTTCGCGATCGTCGGAGCGGCATCGAGAATCTGCTCGAAGTTGTCGAGGACGAGCAGCATCGCGCGGTCGCGCAGCGCGCTCTTCACGGCTTCGAGCAGTGCGCCGCCTTCGGGGACGCCGAGGACGGAGGCGATCTCGGAGAGGACGAGGCGCGGATCGAGAATCGGTCCGAGCGAGATCCACCAGACGCCGTCGACGTACTCGCGCAGGAGCTCGTGTGCGACCTCGAGGCTGAGACGCGTCTTGCCCGTTCCTCCCGGACCGGTGAGCGTCACCATCCGCACGTCGTCGCGGCGGAGGAGGATGAGGATGTCGTCGCGCTCCGCGTCGCGGCCGAGGAGCGGTGTGAGCGGTGTCGGAAGATTGGTCGGCGCGGAGATCTGAATCTGATCCGTCGACGCGGTCTGCGTCATGTCGGGTGTGACGACGCCTGTGACCGGCGTCTCGTGATCGACCCGAAGCTGGCGCAGTTCGTCGAAGAGATCGCGCGCGCTTCGCGTACGGCGTTCGCGATCTTTGAGCAACGTGCGGAAAACAATCGATGAAAGCTCGGTCGGAACGGCGGAGCCGCTGCGGCGTGTCAGCGGCTGCGGCTCGTTCTTGAGAATCGCGTTCATGATCTCGGGCACGCTGGTGCCCTCGAACGGAAGACGGCCCGTGGTCAGTTCGTAAAGCACGACGCCGAGACTCCAGATGTCGGCGCGCGAATCGACGGATGCCGCGCTGCGAAACTGCTCCGGCGACATATAGGCGATCGTTCCGCGAATCGTGCCGGTCTGCGAAGTCTTGCGTTTGCGATTCGACATGCGCGCGAGGCCGAAGTCGAGCAGCTTCACGAAGCCGTCGTTGCGCACCATGATGTTGTCCGGCTTGATGTCGCGATGGACGAGTCCCACCGCTTCGGCCGCTGCCAGCGCGGAGGCGACCTGAACGCCGATGCTGACGACGTCGCGCAGCGGGATCTCGTTGCGCATCAGACGTTGGCGGAGCGAGACGCCGTCGACGAACTCCGTCGCGATGAAGTGCTCGTCGCCGAGCAGGCCCGTGTCGTAGACGGTGAGGATGTTGGGATGATTGAGCGCCGAGGCGGCGAGCGCCTCCTGCTCGAGACGATCGCGCAGTTCCTGATCTTCGCGCAGATCGGCCGGCAGCACTTTCAGTGCAACAGGGCGCTGGAGTTGCGTGTCGTGCGCGAGATAGACCTCGCCCATGCCGCCCTGCCCGAGGAGGGACCGGATCTCATACCGCCCGTAGGTTGAACCGGGTTGAAGCATCTGAACCGCGGACGATTGTACGTGGAGTGCGGACGAGGCGTCCGCACATCACTTCTTCTTCGGCACGCGTTGTTCGATCACCGCCCGTGCGTCCCTCCACGAATCCTCCGACGAGAAGAACTCGCGAGGGATGACGTTGAAGAGATTCGTTGCCTGATACAGAAGGACGAGATCGCCGGTCTCTTTTCGAAAGATGAAGTTCTTCCACGGGATCACTCCCGATCCATTGCTGTTTTCCCAGGCGATTCCTTCGTCGGTGAGTGCCGCGCGAACGGGTTCTTTTAGATAGGGGGCGGTACGAAAGACTTTCCGGATGTTGCGTGTCATGAAGTACCAGAGGAGCGGCGGAAAGGAGCAACAGATCGCGAACACGATCCAGAGAAGGGAAGCTGAAATCGCCGGAGTGTCGACCCACGCAAACAAAGTCATGATCACCGGAAAGAGAAATGAAATCAGCCAGCGGCGCCGCCCCATGTGCAGCCGCTGCGATTGCATCCAAATCTCTTCTGAGATGCGGCCTTCATATTCGACTCTCACGCGCGCGCTTCCTCCTTACGAAATAGACTCCTGCGAGGACGATCACCGCGATTGCAACCGGAACGACGAGCGGCATCAGGATCGAGATTGTGGAGAGCGACAGCGAGATCGCGTCTTCCACCAGCGAGAGCAGGGGATTCGCGCAGCCGAGTGTCGTGATGCTCGAGCCGACGCGCGTCGCTGACTTGATGCTGTGCATGCCGATCGCAGCGGGCGCGCCGATCATCAGGCCGATGACCGCGGCCGGCACAGGGTCGAGCTTCGTGAATGCTGCAGCGACGGCCATGGCAGCGGCGAGCGGTCGCACGAAGGTCGCGATGCTGTGCAGCATGTGATCGACGGCTGGAACTTTGTCGGCGATCACTTCGATCAGTGTCGCGATGAGGAGCACGGCGAGCGCGACGTTCGACTCGAGCCATGCGAAGGAGCCGTTGAGCTGCACGCCGCCGAGATGCAAGCGTGCGGCGGCCGACAACAGGAGAAGCGGCAGCCAGGTGTTGAGACCCGTTGATGCCGCGAGGCCGAGGCCGAGGAGCGCGGCGAGAGCGACGGTCCACCAGTCCATGAGATCAGTGTAGGGGAGGAATTCAGAATGAATACGATCCGCCTGCGGTGGCTCCGTCATCCCTAGCGGCCAACGGCGCGCAGCGCCGCGACTGAGAATGAGAAACTCGTGGCGCGTCCTGCCTCGTTTCAGACAGCAGGCAGCAGACAGCAGGCAGCAGGAGGGGGCCGCAACGCCGCATGAACGCAGGGAGTTTCTTGGAAGCGGCCAACGACGCGCAGCTTGCCATCAGTCCCTTCTCCCCTCCGCGAGGGGAGAAGGTGCGCGAAGCGCGGATGAGGGGTTCGTGCAACGCGCGAACAAGAGCCCCTCATCCGCCTTCGGCACCTTCTCCCCCGTGCGGGGGAGAAGGGACTAGTCGGCTCAAACCCGCATGAACACTGGGAGTTTCTTGGAAGCGGGAGGGCGCGCGACATGACTTCCGTACCACACGCCCACCCCGGTCCCTCCACTTCGCTCGGGATGACGGTTACCGAGAATTAGTCATAGTTACCCACGTTCTGCGTTCTGCATTTCGCTTTTCGTTCCCGCGCCGTCCCCAGCTACTTCAGTCCCGTCACGACGAAGAGATCCGATAGATAGCGGCGGTAACCGTACGCGTACGTTTGACCGTCGGGTATCATGCGCGCGGGAGAGAGATCCATGACGCCGCCCGGATCCGCGGGACGGATCGTGTGATGCAACGAACGCTCGCCGCTGGCAAGATCGATCCGCACGACTTCCAGCAGCGTGCGTCCCTGACCTGTGACGTAGATTCCGTTTCCGTCATCGCTCCACGCCAGCACTCGTTCTCCCTGGAGCCCGCCCTTCACCACTTGCGGCGCCGCGCCATCGACGGAGTAAATCGTGAGGCGATGATCGGGACCGTTGAGCACGACACGTCCGCCATCCGGCGACACACACATCGGTGCGCTCGTCCCTTCCTCGGAAATCGGGCGCGGCGTGCCGTCGCCGTCGATTTCGAGCAGGAACACGCGAATGCCGTGTCCCGGCTCGTTGCCGAGAATGAAGAGACTCTCCGCGTCTTTCGCGAACTCCCATGTGTAGAACGACTCGAGTCCCCGCAGAGGAATCGTTCGCGGATCACCGGCACCGGTCGGCAGCAGTTGCAGGCGCGACGGCGTACCCGAGCTGGCGACGACCCATTTGCCATCGGCGGAGATCGCGCGTCCGTAACCCTCGCCGATGCTGACGCTGGGCGAGCCGTCGAGCGCGCGGACATAAATCTGATATTCGCCATCCGCGCGGGAGAATGCGCCCTGTTCCTCGAACACGATCTTCGAGCCATCGCGTGTGATCGACGTGAGGAACGACCAGTCGAACCACGACAGATTCTGATCGTGCTGATCACCGATGCGGCCGGCCATGATCTCGCGCCGGCAGTAGTCGAAGGAGAGCAGCACCGTGCCGTCTTTCGAGATGTCGAAGAGTGAGTAACGGCCGGGAGCGGCGAGCAGCGTGCGTTCTTTTCCGTTGAGGGTGTAGGCGACGATGTCGCGTCCTGTTTCGGCGCGTTCGCGCGCGATCCAGATCTCGTCGCCCTTCGCATTCCAGGCGACGCCGCCGGTGCTGGGGAAGGCGTCGGAGCGGAGGAGCTCATGTCCTTCGAGATCGATGACGACGAGTGAGCCGCGGTCGTCGCCATAGAACGGATGTTCGAAGAACGCGATCATGTCGCCCTTCGGTGAGAAGCGCGGATGGCTGATCCACATCATCGACTTGTGAAGGACGTGACCGATCGGATATTCGATGCGGAAACTCTCGCCGAGGCGGCGGAGGATGAGGAAGGACTTGCCGTCGGGACCCCACTCGGCCTCCTGCACGTTCTCGCAGATCTCGCGGGGTGCGCCGCCGAAGAGCGGAATGCGTGCGAGCGTTCCGGAGGACACCCAGCCGTGCGTGTAGCGGCGGCCGAGGGAGACGGCCATCTCGCCTGTGCTGGAGATCGAGAGAATGTCCGCGCCGGGTAATCCGACGCCGCGAGAATGACGCGTGCCCGCGACCGTCGAATAGATCTCGATCGGCTGATCGTCCCACGCGGCGCCGTAGACGATCGAGCCGTCCGGTGCGAAGCGCGCGTTCATCAGGAACCCGCGGCGGAAGGTGAGGCGATGGAAGACTGCGTTCGTCTTTTCGGCGCTCTTCTTCGCCGGCGCTTTCTTCTTCGAATCGATGACGGCGGACTCGCCGCTGCCGGAAAGCGTCTCGAGTGCGAACGCGAAATCGCGCATCGACGCAAAGCGATGCGACGCGTTTTTCTCGAGCGCATGCCGGACGATGCGCTCGAGTGCGGGCGGAACGAAGGCGATCGGCTTCGGATCGTCTTTCAGAATCGCGTTCATCGTCTCCACGCCCGAATCCCCTCGGAACGGATGAGCAGCGGCGAGCATCTCGTAGAGCACGGCGCCGAGTGTGAAGATGTCGGAGCGGTGATCGACCGGCTCGCCGCGCACCTGCTCGGGTGACATGTAGGCGACGGTGCCGAGGATCACGCCCGGGTGCGTCGCTCGGTTGATCGTGTTTTCTTCACCGAGCGGCATCTCGTCGAGCAGCTTCGCCAGCCCGAAATCGAGCAGCTTGATCCGGTAGTCCGTCATGACGAGCACGTTCTCCGGCTTCAGGTCGCGATGGACGATCTGCTTGTCATGCGCGGCGGCGAGGCCGTGCGCGAGTTGCATCGCGAAATCGATGGCGCGCTTCGGTGAGATCGCGCCTCTCGGCGCCGCATCGGAGGACGAGTGCGAGAGCGCTGAGTTTCCGTTCAGGACATCGCGCAGCGTCCAGCCTTCGAGCAGCTCGGAAACGATGAACGGAGCGCCTTCATGCGTGCCGAGCTCGAAGACGGTGAGAAGGTTCGGATGATTCAGCACGCCTGCGGCGCGCGCCTCCTGCTGGAAGCGGCGAAGACGGTCGTCGTGATCTGCGTAGGATGAGGGAAGGATCTTGATCGCGACTTCGCGTCCGATGCGCGGATCGCGAGCGCGATAAACCTCGCCCATGCCTCCGGCCCCGAGAGGCCCGAGAATCTCATAGGAGCCGACGACTGCCCCAGCTCTGAGTTGCATTGGACGCGAGGATGATTATCGCCCATTTGGAAAAGGGCGACCATTACCGCCGGAAGGCGGCAGCGAGTCCGCGATCGAATGTCTGGATCGCGTCGGCCTGCCTCCGCTTGCAGGACGCGAGATGAACGAGATCGCGCGCAGAGAGGCCTGGATAGCGTGGAATGAGCGCTCGCGCGAAACGGAGATCGTCCCACCAAGTGTAATCCTCGCGCCTCAATTCCAATGGTGCGAGTGCCACCAGATCTTCCGCAGATCGAACTTCGCGCCGCGACAGAGATAGATGGGCGTGTTCTCCTCCGCCATCCCGTCCGGATGTTCGTGCGGGAACGCCTGGTATGACGTGCAGTTGTCCTTCACGTCGTCCTCGCTCCACTGCAGCACGATCAGGTTCGTGTACTCGCTGTCGGGCGGGCCCCAGTACCAGTGATTCTGATGGCGTGAGTAGGCGCGCGGCAGTCCGTATGCGGTGCCGAAGAGATTCACGGCGCCTGCCTCTCCGTAGTTGCCCGCAAAGATTCCGGTCTTCGCCCGTTCCGCTGGCGGCAACGCGTTGTAGATCTCGGCGACGTCGCGCACGAGCTCCGGCCAGCCGAACTGATCGCCCATCGGCTGCGGCAACAACCCGGCGTGATGCACCTCGGCCTTCTGCGGCACGAAGCCGAGCGCGCGCGCATAGCGCAGATACGAATCCGGCGCGAGCATCCAGGTTGCCAGCGGCGTCGTCGGAATCGCACCCGCGATCAATACCGCAGAGATGGCGACGCGCAGCCAACGCTTCGAAGCCCAACTCTCGATTGCAGCAGCGCCTCCCGCGAACAGCAGCGGGTAGATCGGGAAGACGTAGTAGTCCTTCGCGTGGGCAACGACCATGAGGGCGAAGTACGCAGCGAAGAGGAACCCCAGGATGCGCCAGGTGCGGTCACGGAGAAACCAGATGAGCCCTGAGAGCCAGACAGGGAAGAGCAACGGATGCAGATCGAGAATCTGTTGTTTGACGAACGTCAGCGGCGGCAGCACGACGTTCTTCCCTTCGCGCTTCACGTTCTGGAGATCTTCGATCGTCGGGAAGTGATGCTGGATCTGCCAGATCAGATTCGGGAGGAAGAGCAGCACGACGATCGCGCCGCCGAGCCACACCCACGGCTTGCGCAACTCGCGGCGCTGCGGCGAGAGGATGAGCGCGACGAAGACGGCGAACCCGAATGACACCGTGGAGTGTTTGTTCTCGAGCCCGAGGCCGGTGAGCAGACCGAAGAGGAGCCAGTGCCGCGAGTTGCCGGTGCGGATGATGCGGATCAGCACGAGGACGGCGCCCATCCAGTAGAGCGGCTCGAACGCATTCATCGTGAGCAGGCTGTCGATGAGGAGGAACGCGGGCGCGATCAGGATCGCGAGACCCGCGAGGAACTGTGCGTAACGTCCGCCGCCGAGCTCGCGCGCGATGAACATCGTGAGTGCAACGAGCGCGGCACCGGCGAGGGCGGGAAGGATGCGCAGCGCAGCAAGCGAACCGCCCAGCAGCATGGCGGCTTTCGTGTAGACGGCAATCAGCGGTGCGGAGTCGACGTACCCCCAATCGAGATGGCGCGCCATATCCATGTAATAGAGCTCGTCGCGGAAGTAGCCGTAGTTCCTCACGCTGGTGAGGAGGTGCAGCAGCAGCTTCGCAGCGCAAAGAACGAGGAGCGCAGCGCGATCGACGGGCGGTAGAGAGTCGCGATCCTGATCCATTCGAGGGTTGATACGTGAGTTTACGGAATCGGTTCTCGCGAGATGATGACCACGCGGCCGTCGAACGAATGCCGTTCCGCTTCGGATCGAATTGCCTCCAGCGAGATCGCAGGGTCGACACCGCCCGTTCCTGCACCGAGCAGCGGGAACCCGATCGCATGGACGTCCATCGCTGCCGCCGCGTTCAACGCGTTGGCCGTGCATCTCCTGATGATCGCTTCGGACGAAACCCAGAATGCGTCCAACGCGGCAACGTGAATGATCGCGCGGAACGGCAGCCGTCCCGCGCTGGTCGTGACGGCGTCGCCTGTGGCGAGCACGCCGAAGCGCCGCAACTCGCGAAAGGGTGCGTAGCCGCCGCGCCGCTTGATCGCGCCCGACACCCCGCTCGGCAGCAGCAGCCACCATGGGATGAAGTTGCGATTCCACGCATTGACGATGACATCGACATCGGATTGATCGAGCAGGTCACCGGAGCGCAGTTCGACGCTCACCATCCCTCAGTGGCCATTCACTTCGACTTCTACGATCGGCGTCGCAACTGCGACGGTGCCATAGAGCGGTCAACGCTTTCTGAATCGATCGACGAGATCGACGGCCTGTTCCTGCGTGACTCCGCCGATCGAAAACTGCAGGCGCACTTTGTTGAACAACGTGACGTCGGGGCGTACCGGGTGATCGCGATCGACGACGCCGGTCATCTTCAAATGCACCGAAGGCGCAGGCAGCGAGAGCTCGCGAGCGATGACTTCGACGAGCTCGATCCCGCACGCCGCCACGCCGGATAGGAACGCTTCGGGCGGCGTGAGTGCTTCACCGGGACAGCCGTTCTGCACCGGTCCATCGACGATGAGGTGATGATTCCGTGCGCTGCAGAGCACACGGCCGAAGGTCTCCGTCGAGCGCGCTTCGACTTCGTAGTTGCGAACGTTGGCTTGCGTCATTTCACCAGAACCTCCACCACGGTTTGAGTGTCGCGCACGTCGGCATCGTACATTCGATGACCGGCGGCGAGGCGACGAGTCCCGCTGCGTCCGCTCCTCCGTTCAGCGCCGCGTTGACCGCCTGCACTTCGGAGCTCTGGGTCGCGACGATGGAGAACATTGCGGCGTCTTCCTTCGCGATGAGGCTCGCCAGCCACATTGCAGCGCGGTAGAACGGCTCTTTGTCGAGTGCACGTTCCTCTCGAGCACCCGCGGTCATGTTGATGTACGCCGGAGAGAGCACGACGCCCATTCCCTTCAGAAGCTCACGTCCGAACGCGAGCGGCACGAAGAACCTGGCCTCGTTCCCTTCCTTTCTCCGCATCCCGGCGGGAA
>CAZKID010000018.1:0-27966 GCA_964552405.1 uncultured Thermoanaerobaculia bacterium | reverse complement strand
GACCACGAACACGAGCGTCAGATACTTGCCGAACCGCTCGAACGGAAACTCGCGCTCGAGCTGCTTCATCACCTGCGCGGGCGACGCGTCGCTCATCGACATGAGCCGCTGCGACACGACCGAGGCCATCAGCACGGACGCCGCGCCATGCCCGCTCACATCCGCGAGGAACGCCACGCGTCCACAAACATTGAAGATGTCGCCGCTCACATCCAGCGACCGCTGAAACATCGAAGCGGCATCGAAGCCGACCGCGGAGATTTCATCGTGCAACTGCAACGTACGCTGCACATCGACGGCGGCCTGCAGATCCTCGCTCAGCTTGCGCGCTTCGACTTCCGTCGGAGCCTGCACCTGATGCTGCGGCCGCAGCAGATCGAACACGGTCTTCACCGGAGCGAACGTACTGGCCGGCACTTCGACACAGATCGTGTTCCAACCAGCCATTGCACCATTCCAGAGTCCGGGCCGCTCCAGCGCGTTCAGCTCGCGCCCTTCAAAGGATTTCTTCGCGATGAAGATCGATTCCGGATCGACGAAGCGCTCCAGATCGAACGGCTCGCCGCGCCAGGAGCGCAGCCCGCAGATGATGTCGACCGGATTGAAGTGCGTCGACGATTTGAAGATCGCGACCTGCTCGGGGCAGCTCGTCGCGACCTGCGCCGACTCGACGATCTGCACCGAGCGGACACCATCCCGGCCCACGACCCAGAAGGGCGCGCCGCCCGGTTCGCCCTCGTTGATCACGACGCCGCAGACGCGCAGCGGCCGGTCGAGTGCATCGAACACGAAGCGGCGCTTCTCGTCCGGTGTCGCAAGCAGCGACGCCGGCCGCCTCGCGAAGCGGAACGCGGCCAGCGCCAGCGCGCGATCCAGCCAGGCTTCCGGCACATCCTCACGCGAGCAGGCCTCCAGCAGCTCGAACACCTCCTGCTGAATGCGGATGAGATAGCCGATGAGAATCTGCTTCCACCGCACGACTTCACCATTCGCCTCGTCGGGCACGATGTTGTCGATGTTCTTGATGACGACGATGTCGCCATTCGCGAGTTGCAGATTGCGCAGCAGCGCACCATGGCCGCCGGGGCGAAAGAGCAGCTCGCCCGACGCGGCGCGAAAGGGATTGCCGTCCGCGTCGATTGCCAGCGTGTCGGTCGACGGATGCTGTTCGGAAAACGACACGTTCAATTCGATACCGCGCCGCCTGCGCATCACATCCGGCGCGAGTGCCACGAGCGTCTCCTCGAATTCCCTGCGAAACTCCGGCGCAACGGTGAAGTGCATCGTGCGCGCATAGCGCGTCCCTTCCAGCAGCTGTTCCTCGAATGCCGTGCGCGCTTTTTCGACACGATGAAATGGGATCAGACCTTTCGGCTTCTGCGCGTAGCCCATCTCCTCGAGCAGCGTCGCGAGCACGCGCCGCTCGCTCGCTTCGTCCTCCGGTGCGACCTCCGCCCGCCTGCACAACTCCTCGGCGAACGCGAATGCGTCCAGATGTTCGAAGAACTCGCGGCCGGCTGGCAAGGCAGAGGGGCGCCGCTGATCGTGCAGCGCGGCAATCAGATCCTTGAACATGCGCGTCGCGGCGCCGGATGCGGGAACGAACTTCATGACGCGTCCCGCACTCGCCGCGGCCTCCGCGCGATCGATCAGCGAACGATGATCGATGTCGCGGATGCGCGAGATGCCGTCACCGACGGTCGACGGACGATCGAGACTCGTTGCCGGGGGCGGCTCGCGCAACAAGGCGATCTGCCGCTCCGCCTCTTCTTTCGCAATCCCGTGCTGTGCGAGCCGTTGAAGGTCGTCAGTGGAGAACATGTTCGCGGTGCGAACAGTATCTCAGTCCGTTACGCGCAGTGGATTCGAGACATCTTTTCGGTAACGGTCGTCGCGCTCCTTCTCGTCGTCCCTGGCCTCGCGCCGTTCAGCGTCGTCATCGATCTCGGACTTCGGTTTGCCCGCTGTGATTTCAACGTCGTCGCCCATACGAGCAACGTAGGCCCGGAACGGAGATTCGGCAACTGGGAACGAAGGATGAGGGGTCTATGCCTCACACGAAAACCGCCCCTCATCCGCCCTTCGGGCACCTTCTCCCCCGTGCGCGGGGGAGAAGGGACTATCTCAGGGCTCGGACGAGGGTCGTGTCATTAGGAGCGAGAGCGAGGGACCTGGGTTCTGCCTTTCGCTTTTGACTTTCTCCCGGAGCGATAATCCCAAAAGATGTCCATCCCCGACGATCTCCCCGAGGATCCTCAGAGCTCGTACAACCCTGAGATCACCGAGATTCTGAGCACGCCCACTCCGCGTGGCGGATCACTGGCCGAGAGTCGTCCGCTTCGCAATGTCGTGGAAGACTTCGATCTCCTGAACGTCGCCGGCGAAGGCGGCTTCGGCGAAGTGTGGCGTGCGAATCAATACTCCCTCGGGCGAATCGTCGCGCTCAAACGCATCCGCTCCGGCATGCGCAATACCGGCGCAGTCGAGGACGCCTTCCGCATCGAAGCATTGACGACCGCGCGTCTCGAGCATCCGAACATCATTCCGATGTACGACCTTGGCGCCGACGAAGCGGGCTTGCCTGTGCTCGTCATGCGCTACGTCGAGGGTCACACCTGGCTCTCGCTGCTCAACAAGGATTTCTCGACGCTCTCCGTCGCAGATTTCCTCGCGAAGCATCTGCCGATTCTCATCGACGTCGCGCAGGCGACTGCCTATGCGCACTCGCGCGGGGTCGTGCATCGCGATCTCAAACCATCGCAGGTGATGCTCGGCGAGTTCGGCGAAGTGCTGCTGATGGACTGGGGACTCGCCGTCGCGCTCTATCGGATACCGAAAGAAATCGGCGCAAGCGAGATGGCGAGCGGCGGTACGAATCCCGCCGGCACGGTCGCCTACATGGCGCCGGAGCAGACACTGCGCACGACAGATCGCATCGGTCCCTGGACCGACGTCTATCTCCTCGGCGGCATCCTCTTTACGCTGCTCACGTCGCGAGCTCCGCACGACGCTGACGACTCGCGCACCGCCTTCGAGATGGCGCGCGACGGACAGTTTCCCGACCCGAAGGAAGCGGCCGAGGGTCGCGAAGTGCCGGAAGAATTGCGACAGCTGGTGTTCGAGTGTCTCGAGCCCGAGCGCGAGCAGCGAATTCAATCCGCGATGGAGATCGTCCAGCGGTTGCAGGCATATCTCTCCGGTGCGGGCAAACGGCGCGAATCCGAATCGATGGCGCTGCGCGCATCGGCGATGCTCGAGAATTCGGACGGTTCGTATGCGTCATACGGGGCGATCATCGATCTGCTGCAGCGTGCGGCGATCTCCTGGCCCGACAATCCGGCAGTCGCGCCGTTGTTCGAAGAGGTCTCGGAGTGCTTCGCGCGCGCCGCGATTCGCAATCGCGATCTGATGCTCGCGCGCATCGAGGCCGGACGCATCGCGAACGAGGAGCGGCGCGAGGCGCTGTTCGCGGAGATTTCGGCGAAGGACGAACGGACGAAGGCGATCGCGCGCCAGCGAAAGATCGCGAGCCGCCTCGCCGCGGCGCTGCTCGGCGTGATCATCTTCGGCGGCGGCATCTACACCTGGCTGCTGGCACGCGCGCAGGCCGAGGAGAAGGCGGCGCATGCGCGGGCGGAGAAGCTGCTCGAGTTCATGCTCAGCGATCTGCGCATCGGCCTGGAGCCCATCGGACGCCTCGATCTGCTCGATGGTGTGTCGGCCCAGGCACTCCTCTACTTCGATTCGATTCCGAGCCGGTCCCTCTCCGACAAGGAGCGCGCGCAACGCGCGACGATGCTCGACGCCATCGGCTACGTGCTCAAGATGCGCGGCAAGCTCGATGATGCCGAGAAGGCGTTCAACGAGGCGTCGGCGATCCGCAACGATCTGCTGCACAAAGACCCTTCCAGCCGCGAGCGGCAGAATGACGTCGCGATGTCGCACTACTTTCATGGTGTGGTCGCGCGTGCGCGCGGCGATGTGAAGACCGCGGTCGCCGACATGCGCACATCGCAGAAGATGATCGAGACGGTCCTGGCCGCGGAGCCGGATCATCATGAGTGGCGGCGTGAGCTCGCCGCGCGCCACAGCCAGATCGGCGAGATTCTCATGCAGCAGGGAGATGTGAAGGGAGCCCTCGCCGAATACACGGCGAGCACCGCGCTGCTGGACAAGATCGTCGCCGCGATTCCCTCCGATCTTCAAGTGCGCGAGGAGCTGGGCGTCAGCCACAGCAAGATCGGCGACGTGCTCGATGCCGCCGGCGATGGCGACGGCGCATTGCGCGAGTACCGCACGTACATGAGCATCCTCATCGATCTCACCGCGAAGCAGCCATCGAATCTGCTCTGGCGCCGCGAGCTCGCCGTGGCGCACAACAGCATCGGCTGGGGGCTGCGCTCGAAAGGTCAGCTCGACGATGCCATCGCGGAGTTCCAGCAGCAGCGCGAAATCATGGAAGACGTCGTCAACAAGGAGCCAGGGAACACCGCATGGCAGCGCGAGCTCGCGTTCTCGCACGCCGTCATCGGCCGCGTGTTCAAGGCCAAGGGCGAAGTGGCGCCCGCCATCGAGCACATCACGAAGGCCACGCAAATCCTCGGCGTCTTCGCGGAGCGCGACCGCTCGAACGCAACATGGTCCCGCGATTACGCGATGTGCGATGCCCTGCTCGGCGACGTGCTGTTCCAGGGAGGGAGACTCGCCGAGGCATCGAGCGAGATGAAGAAGACGATCGCAACGATGGAGCGCTTGAGCGCGATCGATCCGTCGAACACGGGCTGGACGCGCGATCTCGCGCAAGCGCGGCGCGTCGCGGGATCGGTGTTGCTCGCGCTGGGGCGCCGCGACGAAGCGCACGCGGAGCTCGAGAGGACGGTGCTCGCGATGCAGCCGCTCACGCGCGATGTTGCGAACGCGCCGGTGATGTTCCTCGATACCCACGCCTCCGCACTGATCCTCCTCGGCCGCCGCGCCGAGGCGCAGCCGATGATCGACGCGCTGGCGAAGCGGGGGTACAAAGACCCAACCTACGCCGCCCTGGTGGACAAGGTCCACTAGCCCGGACTATTCAGGAGCCGAAAGCGAAATTCAGAATGCAGAATGCAGAATTCAAAATGAAAAATACCCACATTGGGACATCTCGGTCTGCATTCTGAATTCTGCATTCTGAATTCTGCATTTCGCTTTTCGTTCTTCCGTCATCCCGAGCGAGCCACGGCGCGCGCACGCGCCGCGACTGAGAGAAAGAAACCAAGGCACGCGATCGCAAGCCGCTCGATCATTGGCCGGTTACCCACTGAAAAGCCCGACGCCCCTGAATTCGGAATTCTGCATATGCTGCATTCTGAATTTCGCTTTCGTGCCCTTGTGATGACGGAGTGTCTGCGGTTTCTCTCTCTGCGTGAACCATCCGGACTCGCGTGCGGACGAGACGTCCGCACTCCACCTATACTGGACGCGATGCGCTCTGTGGCCGACGAACTGAAGCAGCAGCAACAACGCGAGCTGATGGCGATGACTCCTGCTGCGCGCATCGAAATGGCGATCGCTCTTTCAAACGAGGGGCTCGACTTCTTCGCGGCAACACACGGCATCTCGCTCGAAGAAGCACGCCGGCGCATTCGCAAGCAACGCCGCGCAGGCCGCACACCGTCGCGCTGCATGGAAGACGAATGAACTTCGAGCTCGTGGCGCAAATCGCATCGCGATTCGACAGTTGGGCCGTAGTCGGAGCGTACGCGCTCGCAGCGAGAGGCTATGTTCGTCAGACTGCCGATTTCGATCTGATGACCGCGGACGATTCGGCCCTGACGGAGACGACATGGAGAGACCTGACCTCGGCCGGCATTCGCGTCGAAATCCGCAAAGGTGACTTCGACGATCCGCTTGCCGGCGTTGTCCGCATTCAGGCCGGTGCGTCCTCGATCGACGTCATTGTCGCAAAGTACAAATGGCAGAAACGTGCCCTTGATCGCGCCCAGGTGATCGCGCTGAGCGGGATTGAACTCCGCATCCCCGCGGTCGCCGACCTCATCCTTCTGAAGCTGTACGCCGGAGGCCCTGGAGATCTTCATGATGTCGCACGTCTCCTGGACCGCGACGATCGCGATGAGGTGATTGCGGAGGTCGAGGATGAGCTGGCATCGCTACCGAAGGAGATGCGCGATCATTGGCGGCGCGCACTCGATCTCTCGTAGCACTCAGTAATACCGCCGCGCGACGATCACGAGTGCGGCAAGATTCAGCGCAACCATCGCAATCGTGAAGAGCCACAAGGCTCCTTGCCGGATTCTGTCAGGCCCGCCCGGCACGCCGATGCAGCTAAGTGTTAGAGGCACGAGGGGCAGAAAATAACGTCCCTGAACTCCCTCGATGAACCCGGCTCCAGCCGGCGTCCATGTCAAATACTGCGAAAGCACGACGAGGAATGCGCAGCCCACGATCAGCATCCCGGCGATTGCGCGATCCACGACTCCGGACAACGGGCGCGGCGTCAATCCGACGCAGAGCAGCAGGATGGCGCAGAGGAACGTCCCCGGCAGACCGACGTCGATCCAGCCCAGACGGCCGATGAGTTGATCGACGTAATCGAGCGCATGAGCATGTGCATCTCCGGCGAGAACACCAAGGAATCGCAGCGGATGGTGAAGCACCGAATGCAGTTGTGCGCTCGCATCAATTCCGACACCCGCTCTGCCGACGCTGTAATTTCGCGCCGCATTGAACGCGGACAGCGACGTTCCGGCAATCACCGCGAGCACCACAACGAGCGAGGTGCTCCGCGCGCGCCGATCGCGTCGGACGGTTCGCAGCGCGATGAGCGGCAGAAAGATATACGCCGGCTTCGTGAGACAGAGAAGCAATGTCGCAATCGCAAGCTTGTGCGGATATCGCTCGTCGGTTTCATCGGGCGTGAGCGCGAGCGCCGTCACGAGCGCCGCGAGGCCGATCGTGATCGCGTCCGTCGAATACGAACCGGCCAGATAGAGCGTCATCGGCAGCAGAGTCACGCCGGCCACGCTGGCGTGGTCGTCGAGACGCCGCATGCTGATCGACATCAACAGGACGAGCAGCGCAACGTTACACAGCCGTCCCGTATAGAACGCGAAGAGCGGCCGCACGTCGAATGCCATCGCGACGATCCACACGGCAGCCGTATGGAGTTGCGCCACGGGTGTGTAGTAAGCGGGATACCGGATGTTTACCAGCACGTCACGCTGCATCGGCACGCGCGCGGCGGCGCGGATTCGTTCGATACCAATCTTCACTTCCGGCTGGCCGGCAGTGAAGACCCATACCGTACCGACGAGATCGCGAACACCCTTCGGCGCGCGCGATGTAAGCAGCCCATTCACTTTCGAGGGCGCCCAATCGCCGCGCGCAATCGCAACCGCGCGCCAGAAATGACCGACTTCATCGGGTGCCTGCATCGGCGGCGTGACGAGCGCGAACGCGATTCCGAAGCATGCGGCCAGGATCAGCCAGATCCTGAAGAGCGGAGGCGCGCACATCTGGCTTAGAGACTACTACTTACTCGTGTGCTGCACGAACCGCTTCGTCACCGTGTCGAAATAGCCAGGTACGACTCGATGCTGTTCGGCGATCTCGTTCGTATTACCGATGCTCGACTCGAGCATCACGTGATTGCGCTCATAGACGATCACCGTGGCATCCTTGTCATGGGCGAGCGCGCGACGCCCCTATACTCAATACCGATGAACGAGATCGTCGAGCTCAAAACGGTTGCACTGAAGGATCAGGCCGGACGTCCGGCATCCGCCGTCATGGCCGCAGTCAACATCGATGACCTGCAGGATCTCGACGCCTTTGCCGGAGAGCTCGTCCAGAAACTCCTAATGCAGCGCATGGTTAGCCCACCGGACACGTCCCTGCTGCTCGTCACCGCGATCGGCGATTTCGACCTGCGCCGCTTCGGTCTCACGTTGCGCCGCGCTCTCGCCAACGACGCTCCGATGAAAGCGTTTCTGTCGATCATGCAGCGCGCCGATCTCGTGCACGGCACTCGCGATGGCCAAATCCTCGGCACCGTGTCGCTGCTCAGCGCGGCGCCGAAGCCCATGCCGCCGCCCAGGCCCTGGTGGAAGTTCTGGTAGATGTGCTTCGTCTACTTCCTCATCGGCGCCGCCTTCGCACTCTCCGGCTTCGGCGTCCTGATGATCTTCGGCCGCTTCTACAACAAGCGAGTGAAGAGACGGCTCGAGGCGGAGGATGCGGCGAAGGACCCCTATTGGAAGCAGTTCAAGCACGCTTACGGGGACGCGTCCGATCTGCCCGCATTGTTCGAACGGATGCGTGCAGGTGACAGCGAAGTCTGGGGCGAGCTCTCACAGAGACTCTGTTATGGGGGACAGGCCTTCTCGAATGGAAGCCTGGCGGCGGTACCGGTCCTCGTCGACTATGCAGGTGCGGTGGCAACTTCCTTGCGCGAGCCTCCGCTGAATCTCGTCGCGGCGATTGCAGGCGATGCTCCCCGCATCCTCATGCATCCTCAGCTTCAGGCACCATACACCGATGCGATCCGCCGCGCGCGGATCTTCGCCGCCGACGCACTCGCCTCCGCCACGACGGAGCAAGAGGTGGTCTCGTTCGTGACGATGATCGCCGTCGCGGACGGACTCAACGCCATCGGATCTCGCGGCGCGTGCATGTTTTTCGACTCGGAGCTGGAGGTCGCATGTCCTCACTGCGATGGCGAGTTCATCATCGAAACGGAAAGCGAACCGTGGGAGGTTCAGACCTTCGACAGGGAGCCGGTCTCGCCCGCCGACCCACCGCAGGACACTCTCACCACCCCCTACGCCGCGATGGCGCGCGAGCATGGGCAGGAGAAATTCGCAGCGTGGCTGGAGAAACTGCGGTCGGTCGCGAAGTGCCCGCACTGTGGCGAAACCGCAACGGTGCTCGAAGGCCTGTCGTCCTGAGCCTGCAACCAAACGATGAACGCGCGATGGCAAAAGAACCTCGTTCGCCGGTAACCGTCTATTCTTTTCAAGGTGACCATCGCCCAAGGCACGCGCTTCGGACGTTATGAAATCGCCGGCTCGATCGGATCGGGCGGCATGGGCGAGGTCTATCGCGCCGTCGATTCCTCGCTGCGCCGCGACGTCGCGCTGAAGATTCTTCCCGCATCCCTCATCGACGATCAGGCCCGCCTGCAGCGATTCGAACAGGAGGCGCGCGCCACCGCCGCGCTCCATCATCCGAACATCGTCACGATTCACGACTTCGGCACGTCGGGCTCCACGCCGTATCTCGTCACCGAACTGCTCGAAGGCGAGCCGCTCTCCGATGTCCTGCTGCGCGGCCCCGTCCCGCTGCGGCGCGCGCTCGCGTGGGCGTTGCAGATGCTCCGCGGCATCGCGGCGGCGCATTCGCGCGGCATCGTGCATCGCGACTTGAAGCCGGCCAACATCTTCATCCTCACCGACGGCTCGCTGAAGATCCTCGACTTCGGCCTCGCCAAAGTCGCACACGAAATGAGCCCTCTCTCGGGTGACTTGCCGACGGCGCGGCTTTCGGAAGACGGCATGGTCTTCGGCACGATCGGCTACATGTCGCCCGAACAAGTCCGCGGCGAACGCGCCGACGCGCGCAGCGACATCTTCAGCTTCGCGATCGTGCTGCACGAGATGCTCACTGGGAGAACACCCTTCGCACGCCAGACCACCGCGGAGACGATCACCGCGATTCTGCGCGACGAGGCGCAGCGGCTCGAGACTCCGCCCTTCCCTCCCGCACTCGCGGCAACATTGCAGCATTGCCTGGAAAAAAATCCGGACGCGCGCTTCCACTCTGCGCACGATCTCGCACTGCATCTGGAGCTGATCGAGATCGCGGGATCGGGACCGACTCCGGCGATCACGATTGCGGATGCGGCACCGCTGCCGAAGATCGCGCAAGTGACCTTTCGCCGCGGCGATGTCGCGCAGGCGCGATTCGCACCCGATGGAAGCGTCCTCTATGGCGCGGCCTGGAACGACCGGCCGCTGGAGATCTTCGTCTCCCATCGCGGCATCGCCGAAGCGCGGGCCCTCGGCATCCCCGGCTCGATTCACGCGATCTCGCGCAATGGCGAGCTCGCGGTGTCACTCAATCGCAAGCAGGAGTTCGGCTTTCAGTTCTCGGGAACGCTCGCGCGCGTTGCGCTCGTCGGCGGCGTGCCACGCCCGATCGCGAAGGAAGTCTACGAAGCCGACTGGTCGCCCGATGGCAAGCAGCTCGCGATCGTGCGGCGCTCGGAGCGCGGCTTTCAGATCGAATATCCGATCGGACATCGCCTCTACGAATCGTCATCGTGGCTCAGTGATCTCCGCTTCTCGCCCGATGGACGAACGCTCGCGTTCATCGAACATCCGTTCGTCGGCGACAACTACGGCTTCGTCAAGATCGTCGATCTCGATGGGCAGGCCGAGCGGCTCACCGAGGAGCACTACATCGCGTGGGGGCTGGCGTGGCATCCGACGAGCGGCGAAGTCTGGTACAGCGGCGCGCTGAAGCAGAGCGAGGAGGCGCAGAACATTTCTGTCTACGCGATCTCGCGTGGCAAGCAGCCTCGCGAGGTTTTCTCCAGCCTCGGCGCCGCGCTGGTACACGACATTGCGCCCGACGGCACGACGCTCATCGGGCAGCAGACGCCGCGGCGCTACGTCGTCAGTCACACCGAGGGAGAAGAGCTCGATCGCGATCTCTCGTGGCACGACTGGTCGTTTCCGATGCGGCTCTCATCCGACGGCAAGACGCTGCTCTTCGAAGAGCAGGGCGTTGCGAGCGGCGGCCGGAACACGTTCTACATTCGCGGAACGGATGGCGGACCGGCGGTGCGCCTCGATGAAGGGCGCGGCCGCGATTTGTCGAGCGATGGAGAGAAGGTCCTCGCGCTGACGAATGACTCTCCCGGAAAGTTGATGATCGTGCCGACGGGCGCCGGTGAGATCCGGCAGATCCCGCTGAACGGGATCGATCACGTCTGGACTGCGCGATTTCTCCCCGGAGATCAGGCCATCATGATTTTCGGCTCGCGCGCGGACGAGGGGACGCGCATCTGGAGAGTCGCAGCGACGGGCGGCGAGCCGCAGCCGCTGAGCGAGCCGGTGATCGGATCGTGGTTCTACCTCGCGATCTCTCCCGATGGACGGCGCATCGCCACGACGGACACGAACCAGATGCCGTTCATCTGGTCGCTGGAAGAGAATGCAATCCCTTCGCGAATCGCCGGAACGAACAGCGGCGATCTGCCGGTGCACTGGCCCGATGAACGGACGATCTACGTTTGCCGCCCGGATGAGAAGAAGAGCGACGTCTACGCGATCGATCTCGAAAGCGGCGAGCGGCGCTTCGTCCGCACGCTGCGTCCGCCCGATGGCGCAGGCGTGCAGGGCGTGTTCCCGATTCACTTCGCGAGCGGCTACGACAGCTACGTGTTCGGGTACAAACTGTTGCTCACGAATCTGTTCACGGTCAGCGGCTTGCGGTGAGCGACAATCAAGCCATTCACGTGGGAGGAACGATGTTGAAGAGATTGCTGGCAGTGTGTGCCGTGATGGCTGCGACCATGTCCGCGTTCGGGCAGACGGCCGATGAAATCATCGAGAAGAACCTCAAAGCGATGGGCGGCATCGAGAAGCTCAAGGCTCTCAAGTCGGTGCGTCTCGAAGGCAGGATGACGATCGGTCCGATCGAGGCGCCCTTCACCATGATCAAGTCGCGTCCCTCGAACATGCGCCTCGAGTTCACCATCCAGGGCATGACCGGCACGCAGGCGTTCGACGGCACCACCGGCTGGACGATGATGCCGTTCATGGGAAAGAAGGATCCCGAGAAGATGCCCGCCGAGCAGCTCGATCTGGTGAAAAGCGAAGCGGACTTCGATGGTCAACTCATTGACTACAAGCACAAGGGCACCGCAATCGAGCTCGCCGGAAAAGAAGATGTGAATGGCACGCCGGCCTACAAGCTGAAGCTCACCGCAAAGGACGGCCACACGGAGACGATCTATTTCGACGCCAGCTCGTTCCTGCGCATCAAGAGCGAATCGACCAGGAAGGTCCAGGGACAGGAGCTCCAGACCGAAGAGACGCTGGGTAATTACAAGGAGTTCGGGGGCATCCTCTTCGCGATGTCGATCGAAGACAAGGTCAAGGGTCAGGCGTCGGGGCAAGCGGTGATCATCGAGAAAGTCGAGTTGAACCCGACCCTCGCCGCGGACACCTTCACGATACCCGCGCCGAAGAAGCCGGCTCCGGCGGAGGAGAAACCCGCAGAGCCGAAGCAGAACTAGCGCTCTCTACTTCTTGTAGGTAACCCGCACACCGAGATCGTCGAGACTCTTCTTCGACTCACCGAGTTTCTGCAGCTTCTGGAAGTCGTACTCCCAGATCAGCGTCTTCCCTTCCTTGCGCGTCGCGTTGCTCGAAACCACGTCGAACGGCGCGGTGATCTTCCACGCCACGCGCATGTTCTTGAACGCGTCGTTCATCAACTTCTCGGTATCCGGATCGAGCTTCGGTCCCTGTTCACTCGCTTCGGACTTCACTTTGTCCGCGGGGTTCTGCGGCTTGGTGTGGATCGTGATCGTGTTCGCAGTCTCCGAGATCTCCAGGCCCTGGAAGGGCGAGTCGATGACCGACTTCTTCGTCGGATCAGCGGGACCTTCGCCTTCCTTCTTCGTGCCGAGCTTCACACCGACGAGACTGGAGAGCTTGTCGAAGGCGAACTTCATGTTCGTCGTCATGCCGAATTCTTTTTCGGTGACCGAGGCGTCGACGAGCTTCACGCCGGGTGGCAAACCACCTTCGACCTGCTTGCGGGGATCCTCGTCCTGCTTGCTCGTCGACTTCTTCTCGTTCTTCTTGAAATCGGCCTTCGCATCGGCGATCTCTTTGGCCGTGAGCGGACTCTTGTCGCCGCCCATCTCCTTCTGCACCTTGGCCATGATGACGATCATCGGCTCCATGTCGATGCCGAGCTTGAAGTTCGCGGTGCCGGACATGTCCTTTTCCAGCACGATCGATTGCTCGATCTCGAAGCAGCCGGTAGCGAAGAGAGAGAGCAACGCAACGGCAAAGACTTTGCGGGTGCGAATCATGGGTTCTCCTTTTCACAAGAGAGTAGGGCTTCACTCCCCGTTTGAAAAGAGTGCCGCGACATCATCATGCGATGCATGTTGAATCCGCTTGCTTCAGAGGGAATCCATGAAGCGATCGATGCCTAGTTCCTTCTCCCCTCCGCGAGGGGAGAAGGGACTATCTCAGGCTCGGACGAGGGTCGTGTCATTAGAAGCGAAGTCGCGACCTGGGCGGAAGGCGGTACGAAGCTCTTGTCGCGCGCCTTCCGCCACCTGGGTCCCTCGACTGCGCTCGGCTCCTCACGGCGTCACCGCCTCGGGCACCGTCATCGCGGCCGCCGCGTGTTCGTCGTCATGCACACCCGGCCACTTCACAATGCGCAAATCCAGCACGCAGATCGCGTAGATCACCGGCACCATCAGCAGCGTGATCACCGTTGCGATCGTGAGGCCGCCAATCTGCGCGTAGCAGAGCGACTCCCACAATGGGCCGCCGTGCGAGGCTAGCGGGAAGAGACCGAGCACCGTTGCACCGACCGTGATCAGCACCGGACGCAATCGCACGATCCCTGCATCGAGGAGCGCTTCGCGCAGCGGCTTCCCTTCCGCGTGCATCTCTTCGATGAAATCGAAGAGCACGATGACGTGGCTGACGATGACGCCGATGAGACTCGCGACGCCGAGGAAGGCCATGAAGCCGAACGGCGCACCGGCGACGACGAGGCAGATCAGCGCGCCGGCGACGCCGTACGGAATCGCAGCGAACACGATCAGCGGCTTCACCGCATTGCGGAACTGCATGACCAGCGCGACGTAGATGCAGACGATGGAGATGAGCATCACCATGCTCATGTTGTCGAAGCCTTTGATCTGCTCCTCTTCCTCGCCGCCAACTTCCAGGTGATAGCCCGGCGGCAGATCCGCGCCGATCGCTATGATCCGCTTGCGCGCCGCGTTGAGCACTTCCGACGGCAGCACACCATCCGCTGGGAACACCGCGACCGTGATCGTGCGGAACTGATTTCTTCGCCGGATCTTCTCCGTCTCGATGCCGTAGCGGATCTTCGACACCTGGCCGAGCGGCACGTGCGTCGTGCTGTTCTGCGAGGCGACATAGAGGTTCTGCACGTCACTCATCCGCGCGCGCTCATCAGGCCGCAGTCTCGCGACCACGGGAATCAGCGTGTTGCCATCGCGCAACTGCGTGACCGCGTGGCCATTGATCGCGGACGAAGTCGACGACGCGATGTCATAGTTCGTGATGCCCGCCATATTCGCGCGATCGCTGTCGATGTCGAGGCGCATGACGAACGACTCCGCGCCCCAGTCGTCGCGCACGCGCTCCGCGGCCGGGATCGAGCGGAACACTTCCTTCACCTTCTCCGCGTACTGCCGCAGCGTCGCAGCATCGGAACCGCTGATGCGGATCGCGACCGGAATGCCGACCGCCGCCATCTCGAGTTGCCGCGCATCGATCCGCGCGCCCGGCACCTCGGCCGTCAGCGCCTTCTGGAACATCGGCACGAGGTGCGACGTGTCGTGCTTGTCTTTGACCTGCACGATGATCTGCGCGTAGTTGAGCTGCTGCAGCTCCGGGTTAACCGAGAACCAGAAGCGTGGCGCTCCTCCTCCTGCGAAGGTCGCCAGACGTTCGAGCACGTCAGTCTTGCCGTGCTCTTTGCCGTACTCCGCGGCGACGCGGCGAATGATCTCTTCGCTCTTCGCCGCCGCCTTGTTCGTCTCCGTCAGCGGCGCATCCTCCGGCAACCAGACATCGACATACGAGAGATATGAGTAATCGTGCGGGAAGAACGCGGTGCGCAGTTTGGTCGCGATGCCTGCGCCGGCCGCGATGAAGATGAAGGAGAGCGCGAGCACGAGCCAGCGATGCTCGAGCGCCCAGTGGCCGAGGCGGTAGTAGGCTCCGGCGAAGCCGCGTGAGGCCTGTCCCTCCACGGGAGATTTCTTCGTTGGGCGTAACAGGTAGTAGCCGAGGAGCGGGATGAACGTCATCGACACGAGACGCGACGCGACGAGCGAGCAGGTCAGCACGACCGGCAGCGTCGAGATGAACTTGCCCGTGTCGCCCGTGATCAACGCAAGCGGCAGATACGCGACGATGTTCGTGATCGTCGCGAACATGATCGCCGTGGCGAGCTTCGTCGGGCCGAGCCACGCCGCGATGATTGGAGGCTTCCCTTCGTTGAGCGCGCGTTTGATCGCATCGCCGGCAACCACCGGATCATCCACGAGCAGTCCGAGCGCAATGATCAATGAGGCGATCGAGACCTGCTGCAGATCGACGCCGAGCATCGACATCATGCCGAACGTCATCGCCAGCGTGATGGGAATCGACAGCGCCATCAGCATCGCCGAGCGCCATTCCCAGAAGCCGATCAGCGCGACGAGGACGACGAGGATGATCGCCTCATACAAGCTCTTCATGAAGAGCTCGACGTTCTCCTCGACCTGCAGCGGCTGATCCGACGTTCTCGCAACGATCAGATCCGCGGGCAACCGGTGCCGCACGTCTTCCAGCGTCGCATCGACCGCCTTGCCGAACTTCGCGATCTGCTCGCCGGAGCGCATCTGCACTCCGATGGTGATCGCCCGCGAGCGATGCCATCCGCCCTTCTCATCCTTCCAGGTGAAGTAGTTGAGGAAACGCGCCGGCGATTCATAGGCGCGATGAATGTCGACGACATCGCGCAGGTACACCGGCGTCCCCTTCTGCGACGCGCCGATGATGACGTCGCCGATTTCCTTCTCGCTCTTGAATTCGCCCGACGGATCGAGCACGAGATTGCGCCCGCCGACTTCGAGCACACCACCCGGCAGCATGATGTTGCGCGCGCCGAGCAGCTGCATCGCCTGTCCACCCGCGAGGCCGAATGATGCGAGGCGCTCCTGCGAGTAATCGAGATACACGCGCTCGTTCAGAATCCCCGAGCGCGTCACCTTCGACACGATCGGCACCGTCTGCAGCGACCGCTGCAAGAGGTCGGTGTACTTCTCGAGGTCGCGATAGCTGTACTTGTCGCCCGCCACTGCCGCGAGCCGTTCCTTCGTCTGCGCCGGATCGCGCACGAGCGTGATGTCCCACAGATCGGGATGCCGCTGCGCGACCGGAATGTGTGCGTCGTTGATCTGATTCGACGCCGCGAGAATCGTCGCGTCATCGAGATTCGTCGCGAAGTCGATGCCGGCGAAGCCATTGCCGTTGATCGGCCGCGCATCCACGCCGACCTTCTGCTCTTCGAGGAGCCGCGCGTAGGTCTCGAGGAGACGCGCCGTCGATTTCGCTTCGATCGTCTGCGGCACGCACGCAACCACCGTCACGCGATTGCCGGCCGCGCCCGCGCGTGTGGCCTCGATCGCATTGCGAATCTGTTTCGCGCGCAGCGTGATCTCGATGTCGTCCGCCTTCGGGCTCGCCACCGTCAGCATCAACGCCTCGGTATCCCCGAAGTCCTTGATGAAGTTCACGGGACCTGCGCCGCTGGGAAGTGCGCGGCTGATGTCGTCGAGCTTCAGCCGGATGTCGTCGAACTCCTTGCCCGTCTCCGGCAGATTCTCGACGAGCTCGACGTAGATGACCGAGAGGCCGGTGCGCGAGATCGAGTCGATCTTCTTCACTTTCGCGTTCTCGGCAATCTTCGCTTCGAGCTTGCGCGTGACGAGGTCTTCGACCTTCTCCGCGCTCGCGCCGGGCCACGGCGTCAGCGCGACCGCAACGCGAACCGGGATCTCGGGATCCTTGCGCTTCGGCATCTTCCTGTAACCGTAGAAACCCCACAGCACCACGGCGATGAGCAGCACCCAGGAGATGTGCCGCTGCTCCGTGAAGAAGCGCGCGGTGTTGTGTTTTTTCTCCAGCTCGGAGTCACTCTGATGCATTCGTTCCTCCGACGACTCGCACTGCCTGTCCGTCGGTGAGCAGCGCGGGGCCGCTGATGATCACGCGCTCGCCCGCGTGCAATCCGCTGACGACGCCGACGAGATTGCCGTTCGGCTCGCCGAGCTCGACGCTGCGCGCCTGCGCCTTGTCATTCGCGACGACGTAGACCGCATAGCCTTCGCTCGACTTCGGCGGGCGAATCACCGACGAGATCGGAATCGCGAGAAAGCTGCCGCCGCCGCGCGTGATCTCGAGCGATGCGACCATGCCCGGCTTCAATTCGTTTTTCGGATTCGCGATGTGCAGCTCGATGTCGAAGCTGCGCGACTTCGCGTCCGCCGCCGGTGCGATGCGCGCAACGCGGCCGGTGAACTTGTGATCCGGAATCGACTCCGTCATCACGTTGATCGTCTCGCCGGGTTTCAGCGTGCGGATCATCGTGTCGGGCACGCCGAAGACGACCTTCACCGTGCGCGTGTCGGCGAGGATGAAGGCCGGCTGGCCGGGCATGCCGAGGTCGCCGCGCTCGATGTTGCGCTTGAGGACGATGCCGGAGATCGGTGCGGTGAGCGTGGTGTCGCCAAGCGTTAGCCCTGCTTCTTTGGCGATTGCCGCACCCCCCTTCGCCTGCGCCTGCGCGGATTCGTAGCGCGCGGTTGCGCCGTCGAGCTCCGGCTTCGTCAACGCATTCGCCGCGAAGAGCGACTTCGCGCGCTCGAGATCGAGTGCCGCCTGCGCGAAGGCTGCTTCGGCCATCGCCTTCTGCGCGGTGGCCTGGCCGGCTTTCTGCTGATAGTCGCTCTGGCGAATGTGCGCGAGCACCTGGCCCTCTGCGACGTGATCGCCTTCTCCGGCCTTCACGCCATCGACGTAACCGCTGACGCGGAACGCGAGCGAGACCTGCGTTTCGGGTTCGATCGTCGCGGAGTAGCGGACGCCGGACGCGCCGCTCATCTCGCGCACGCTTGCGACTTCGACGGCGGCGGGGATCTGCGCATTCGGCGTCTGTTCCCTGCACGCGCTGATGGCGATGAATGCGAGTCCGAGTGCGATGTGTTTTCTCATGATTACTCCTCTCCGATCGCCTGCTCGTAGTCGGCGCGCGCCGTATACCACGCAGAGATCGCTTCCTGTGCGCGCGCGAACGCCTCGGTGACCGCGGCTCCTGCAGCGAGCACCTCGTCAAGCCGGGCAGCGTTCTGCTCAAAGCGCACCTTGACGACACGCGCTCGCGCCATGGCCGCATCGATCTCAACCTCGCGAACATTGCTGAGCGCCAGAGCCTCATCGAGCTTGCGTTTGCGTGCCGCGATCTCAATCGCCGCGGCCGCACGGCGGTCGTTCACCGCATTCTGTGCTTGTTCAGCACTGAGTAATTTCTCTCGCGCCTCCGCCTTGCGACGGCCCCACGTCACAGGCTCCCAACTCACGACGACACCCGCCGTGGTTAGATTCGTGGGCAGCACATCAAAATGGATTGGCGTCGCGTGAGCGATCGTGAGCGAAATGTCCGGAATGCGATCCGCCGACTTGAGACGCGCATCGAGCACTGCTTGATCGAGCTGGAATTTCGCCCGTTTGACGTCGGGGCGATTCTCGATCAATACGCGATCGTCCGTTACGACAGCCGGGTCCCGTCCGATCCCCATCCGCTCATGCACATCGATGTCTCGTCCGACGAGATAGGCGAGTCGCTCCCGCGCAGTCGCCAGCGAATTGTCTGCGGCTAGCTGAGTTGCCTTGGCGCCTCTGAGCTTCGCGACCGCATCGGCAACGTCGGCTTCCAACACCAATTTCTCTGCGATGCGCACCTTCGCCTCGCGATCAACTTCTGTGTAGAGATCGACGGTCGCTTTCGCCACCCTGACGTACTCGATCGCGGTAACCACATCGACGTATGCCGCCTTCACCTCGCGCGCAATCGCCTGCCGTGCGGCGCGCTGCTGTTCGCGATCCGCGGCGAGCTCCGCCTCATACAACTTCACACCGAGGTTGATCTTGTGCAGTTGCGTGAGGGGCTGCCGGAGCTGCGTGATTACGAACGTGTTGAGCGTGCGCGCGACTTCGACCTTCGTGTCGCGATTCGGAATCGGTCCCGTCGATGGATAGGTGCCGAACGCACCTTCCCTGAAGTCGAACGAGAGCCGGTTCAACGATTCGCCGCCGATTGCATCGACGGTGAGCGCCGGCAGTCGATGCGTCTTCTGCGCGAAGAGCTTCGCCTCCGACTTCTCGACTTCGAGGCCCGCGTTGCGCACGCTCGCGTTGTGCTCGAGCGCGGCGGCCACCGCCTGCTCGATCGACATCGGTTCGCCTGCATACGCCGTTGCAGGTGAAAGAAGGATGAGAATGATGAGGAACTTCTTCATTACCTGCCTTCCCAACCGGAGACTGATCGTGGACTTTGGTTTCGAGGATGGTGTTCTCATCCTGCTGATGAATCAAGGTGGTGCCGTCGAATCGCGCCAGCCGTATACGATTAGCACCACATGCTCCGCAGGTTGATGAACTCGTCGTTGCTCTCCCTTGGCTACACCTTCGCCTGGAGAGGTGGAATGCGTTGTCGCACCCCGGAATCCGTGCTGCGGGCGGTGTTCACCGACCACTATCAGGAGCTTCGCAAGACGGATGCGGAATCCGTTTCCGGTCCGGGCTCGACACTGGAGCGCGCTGCGGCGTTCACCGCCGAGTTGCGCGAACTGTTCACGGCGCTTGGTATCCGCACGCTGCTCGATGCGCCATGCGGAGATTTCAACTGGATGAGTGCAGCCGGCCTCGAGCTCGAATCCTATGTCGGCGCAGATATCGTGACGGAGCTCATCGCCCGCAATCGGCGGATGTTTGGCGCTCCGGGCCGCGATTTCATCGCCTGCGACTTCACGCGCGATCCGCTCCCGCGCGCAGATCTGATTCTCTGCCGCGACGCACTGGTGCACTTGTCGTTCACCGACATCGCTGCAGCTCTTCGAAACTTTCGTGCAAGCGGATCGCGATACCTTCTCACCACGACGTTCACCGACATCGGATCGAATGACGACGTGGCGACCGGAGGCTGGCGCACGCTCAATCTCCAGGCTCCGCCATTCGGGTTTCCCGCACCGCTCGCGTTGATCGACGAGCACTGTCTGCACAGCGGCGGCATCTATCGCGGAAAGTGCCTGGGCTTGTGGGAGCTTTCGTCGCTTTCATCCCCAAAAGAGCGCGAAAAGCAAAATGCAGAATTCTGAGTTTTGCATTTCGCTCTTACTCCCGTGAAAAGTCCGGCTTGGGGAAGCTACCGTTGTCGTTCCCGAGCATCGCCGATCAAAGAAACGTGCGGAAAGAACTTGCGAGCACCGCCCAACCGCGAGGCGTGGACTGCAATACATAGGTGGCCGACGATGGATGCCAGACCTCGGGGAACCACAGCTTCACGATCGCGATGGTGCCGTCGGAGGAATAGCCCGGCGACCAGACTGAAACCGGATACGCCGACTGGTATTCGTCTTCGCTCCGCGGCGCGTCCACCATGACTCTCGCATTGGAGCTTTGCCAATCGAAGAGAGCTCGTGCATTCTTCTGATTGCGCGTCTCGTCTCGCTCCGCCTGCTTCACCTTTCTCCCCACAGCGCGCGGCATGCCGTTGAGAATCGAGAGATCAACGCACGGCGCCATGGAGAATCCCGCCGATTCGTCCTTGTTGTCGCATGAAAGAGTCAGCGGCGGCTCTGCGGAAGTCACGTACACAACGCGCGGTGTATGGGGATCCAGACTCAATGGACAGTCGCCACCGCTGCTGTACATCGTTAGATCGTCAAGAACGGCCTTCACCACGGCTGGATCGCGATCCGGCCGCGCCGGCGGCGCGGACGCCGCTGCGGTGATCTGAACAGCCAGTACAAACACGATCATGAGGTACGCCGGGCGAAACATCTCAGGCAATCGAGTGCGCGGGCAACGAATGGACCTTCGGAATTTCACGATCGAGTTAGCTACTGACACAGTCTTCTCACTTCACCAGCCAATCACCATCGCTACAGGCTCCGAAGAGACGCGGCCACTCCAGACGTGCTGACCGGCTGACTCTGCAGACGGCACGACCTCGTAAATGGCGGTGATCTTCACGCGCTCGGTCGCAAGCTCAGATCGCGGCACGTTCTTCCAACTGGAATCGAACGAGATTGGATACACCTGATATCCGCCGGCCGGGATTCGAAACGTACTCGGAAAGTTTCGGGTGAAGCTTTGCTTCCCCTTTGTCACCCGGTAGGACTTGCCGTCGCTCTTTGTGATCTCAAACGAGATGCACTGATAGCCCCAACTGTTCCATGTCTCCCAAACGTCTCGAGGCTCCGCTGAGATATTGGCCAGCACAACGTAGAACGCCCCGGTGATGCGCTGTTCATGATCGCTGCTCTTGCCCGGCACGATCGTGATCTTGAACGGCGCAGCCGCATGAACGGAAACCACGAAGAGACAAAGCAGCACAACCTGCACAGTGGCTCTCATCGAACTACTTCGCCAGATCCAACAGAATCCCCACGATCAATGCCTTGTCGTACTTGAACCCGTCCTTCTCGCCCGACACGTACTTCACGATCGGCGTGAACTTCTCCGACAACGGCAAACCGACACCGACATCGATCTTCCCTGTGAGCTCGTGGTGATAGGTCGCGCTCAGGTTGGCCACGATGCGTAATGGGAGCTTCGTCTTCTCGAACACTCGATTGTCCGCATCGAATGTTGCGGTCACCTTGTGCGCCTCGATCTTCTCGGGCAGTGCGACATCGCCTCTCGTCCGCAACGGGTGGTAATAGCTCAGCGTGAAGTGCGGCGGCGACTGCAGCGTCTTCGTCACCTTCACCTTGCACTCCGGATGCTGCGCGCGCTCCTCGGCCGTCAGCGTCAGGCAGGGACTATCCGCCGGAAATTGCTCGACCGGGATCGTCACCTTCTTCAAGACCCACGCACTGAAAAACGGCGGCACGTACTCGAGCGTCACGCCGGCGAGGATCTGATTCACTTTCTCGATCTTCGCGTCCTTCACGAACTGGCCGTTCTTGCCGAGAACGCGGACGAAGCCGCTCCATTGCGGATAGCCCGGATTCATCTGCACGAAGCCCGCACCCGCTGAGAACTCGACCTGATCCGGCTTCTCGGCCTTGCTGTTCCACGCGCCGTCGATCCCATACGTCGCACCCGGCGCCCACATTGTGACCGGCTTGCCGAACGCCGTCACGTACTCGCCCTTTGCCGTCGCGCCGATCCCGCCATCCTCATACCCGATCACGACCTTCACTGGATCGGTGAGCAGCGTCTTCTCTTGCGCGAACATCGCGTTCGCCAGCAATACGAGCGCGGCCCAGCGCAGCGATCTCACTTGTCGCCTCCAGTGAAATGCTCGAGATAAGACTCGATGTCCTGGCCCGCGACCTGCACATCACCGGCGGTCTTGAGCTTCGAGTAAACGAGGCCGATGAGATCCTCGATCACCTTGCAGCCGCCGATGTCCGACGCATAGACGTGATTCCAGCCGAAGCCAAACTGCAGCGGGCGCCCCGAGTTGTTGAGCTGTGCGGCCCACGAGATCTGCACCTGAATGTGCTTCGTCCACGAAACGATCGAAGTTCCCGGCTGCGGGATCTGTCCGCCGCCGAAGAGATCGGAAACCATCAAAAGCGCGACGCGCATGCGCGGCGCATCGACCGCGGGGAGCGGAGCCCCGGCACCAGATTTCTTTGTCGGCATGACGTGATGGTATGAGAAACAGTGGTGAGTGAACAGTCATGAGTCTTACCCTAGCGGCATGGAGCCAGGGATCAAAGACACGCCGCACATCAACAGAAACTGGGAGCTCGAGCGCCGGCTGATCGATGGCGTCCGTGTGCGCGAAGTGCGAAGCGTCATCACGGCGAACGGCGTGACGACGGAGATCTGCCGTTCCGACTGGAACATCGTCGACGGTGTCGTCAAGCAGACGATCTTCGTCTCGCTGCGCGGCAACGCGATCAGCGCGTGGCATCAGCACCGCGGCCGCTGGGACTATCTCTTCGTCGTAGGCGGTCATCTTCGCGTCGTTCTGTATGACCCGCGAGCGGAGTCGCCGACGCGAGGGCAGGTGGACATCTTTCATCTGAGCCCGCAGCGACCGCAGCTTCTCGCCGTTCCGCCGTCGGTGTGGCATGGCGTACAGAATCTCGCGAGCGAGCATTCGTCATTCGTCAATCTCTTCAATGAGCTCTATGACTACGACGATCCGGACGAATGGCGTCTCCCGCCCGACAGCGACGAAATCCCATATGTCTTCCGTTGAGCCGTTCATCCTGACGTTGTGGACGGCGGATCCGGCGCTTGCTGCGGAGGCCGATGCCGCCGGAGTGGACCGCATCGGCGTCGATCTCGAGCACTCGGGCAAGGAGCAGCGGCAGAGCAATCGCGGCACGTGGATCTCGCCGCATTCCGAGGAGGATGTGGATCGCATCGGACCGGGGGTGACGCGCGCGAGTCTTTTCGCACGGGTAGACGCGCTCCATCACGACAGCGCGCGGCAAATCGACTCGCTCATCGCGCGCGGCGTCCGGACGCTGATGCTGCCGATGGTCATGACCGCGAACGATGCGTCGAGATTCGTGAAGCTCGTACGCGGCCGCGCCACCGTCATCCTGCTCGTCGAGCACATCGAAGGCATCCGGCGTCTCGACGAGATCGCTGCCGTTCCCGGTGTCGGCGAAATCCACATCGGGTTGAACGACCTCGCACTCAGTCTCGGCCTGCGCAACCGTTGGCTGAGTCTCGGCGGAGAGCTCATTGCCGACGCTGGCGCCATCGTTCGCAGAGCCAACCTGCGCTTCGGCCTCGGCGGCATCGGCCGCGCGCACGATGACTCCCTCCCCGTGCCATCCGATCTGGTCTATGCCGAATACGCGCGCACCGGCGCGACGTCCGCGCTCATCGCGCGAAGCTTCTTCAGGAACGCGGAGCGTGGATTGGCGTTCGAGATCGCTCGCGCGCGTGAGCGCTTGCGCGAATGGCAATCGGCGACGCCGAGTGAGCTCGAGGCGGCACACGAGCAACTTGCGCGCTGCGCGGAAAGCGCGGCGGTATGGTGAGCGTCTCCGTCGCCATTCGCGCATTCCGGCGTCAGTGGCTTCGCGGGGCGATCCATAGCGTTCTGCAACAGAGCCATCGTGAGCTCGAGTTGATCGTCTACGACGATGCCGGATCGCTGGAGGATATCGCAGCCTCGTTCGATGATCCCCGCATCCGCTACGTGCGCGCGGCCAGGAAGCTCGAGGCGAGCGGCCGGTTCGTGGCAGCTCTGCAGGAGTGCCGCGGAGAATACGTTGGCCTGCTCGATGACGACGACGAGTACGAGCCCGAGTTCCTCGCGCGCCTGTCGCAGCTCCTCGACGAGTACCCGCGCGCGGGCGCGGCGATCTGCCGCGAGCTGCACCTGCGCGGCGAAACGATCGCTGCAGCGACGCTGCCGCAGCCTAACCAGGTGTTGCAGCAGATCCTCACAGAACGTTGGGCTGTCTCCCCCTCGGCCACATTGTTCCGGCGTGCCGCGATCGACGAAGCACAACGCCTCCAGCCGATGCCGGATGGCGTGTCGCCCGATCTCTTCATCCACGCGACCCTCGCCCTTGCAGGCTGGCAACACGTCATCACGGATGAGCCACTCGTACGACGCCGGATTCATGACGATCAGATCTCCCGTTCCGCTACGTGCGCGAACTACGTCGTCGCGACGTTCTCATCGCTGCGAATCGAAGACCGCGAGCTCGATCGGATGCGGCGCAAGCTGCTCGCGCGGCGACGTCTCATACGGCGCGCGTACCGTCTCCTCGGAAGTGGAGGGATGCGTTTGATGAGGCGGCTTCGCGGTTTCCTTTTGGCCGCCAAGCTTGTCCAATTCGATTGAAAGGGAATCGCTATGCGCACAGCCACTCGTTTCTTACTGGCGAGCCTGCTTCTTGCCGCGACCGCCTCCGCGCATCATCAATCCGGTTACAGCCTCGCCGTGCTCGTCGATGACAATCCGCGGACCGAGTACCGACACGACGGCACGACGTACGTCGAGGCGATTCGCGGCGCGAGCTACTCGTTGCGCATTACGAATCCGACACCGTATCGCGTCGCCGTCGCGCTCTCCGTCGACGGCCTCAACACGATCGACGCGAAACACACCGACGCGCGCGGCGCCTCCAAGTGGGTCCTCGGGCCCTACGAGTCGACGGTGATCTCCGGCTGGCAGGTCAACAATCAAACGGCACGCAGCTTCTTCTTCACCGGCGAACGCGACTCCTACGGCGCCTTTCTCGGCAAGACCGAGAATCTCGGCGTGATCGAAGCGGTGTTCTTCCGCGAAGTCGCACCGGTGCGGCCGCGATGGGAACCGGCGCCGTACTCGCCGCGCGAGGAAGGGCGCGAAAAGTCGGACGGCAACATGGGTGCGGCACCTCCTCCTTCGGCGAGCGCGCAAGGGAAGGATCTTTCGGACGACTATGCGGCGACCGGAATGGGCGAGCGCGAGCGGCACGAAGTCGAGAGCGTGGATATCCAGCTCGAGCGCAATCCGATCGCTTCGCTGCGGATTCGCTACGAATTCACGAAGCAGCTCGTGAAGATGGGCATCCTGCCGGAACCGTATCGCACGAGTCCGCTGGATCGCCGTGAGCATGCGCGTGGCTTCACGAATTACTGTCCTGAGCAGTAAGCGGAATGAGTGGCCAGCAGGCATCACCCTCGCAGTATTGACAGCGCAGGAGGTGCCTCAAATGGCTTCTCATCTTGGAAAGAAAATTCAGGCTGCAGTGCTCGCTTCGGCGCTTCTCCTGCCGGCAAGCGGGGCATTTGCGAACGACTGGTCGAAGTCACAGAGCCGCACGAAAGGAACCGTCATCGGCGCAGTCGCCGGCGCGCTCCTCGGCGGCAAGAAGGGCGCGGTCGTAGGCGCGGCGGTTGGTAACGGCGTGCAGTACGCGCGGCACAAGACCTCGCACAGACACAAACGGCACTACAAGTACGTGTCCCGCAACGGGCACTACTACCGTCACTACTATTGATGAATCGATGGAGTGCGGACGAGACGTCCGCACTCCGCTCACAGTCCGCGAGTGCCCGCCAGCCGTTCGTCGTGAAAGCGGCGCATCACGTCGGCCACATGCGGATGCGCCGCGACGATCGCGTCGAGCGTAACGCGATCGATCTCCAGGAGCTCGCATCGCGACGCTGCCGTGATCGTCGCCATCCGGCGCCCGCTGGTCAGGATCGAAATCTCGCCGAAAAAATCGCCGTCGCGCAGCGTGTGAACGCAGCGATACCGATGACCGGCGCCGCGCACGTACGCTTTCACGATTCCATTCGTCAGCAGATAAAGGCTGTCGCCCGGATCGCCCTCGGCCACGATGATGTCGCCAGGGTCATAAACCTGCAGTTGCAACCCCTTGATGAAGGCGAGCAGCTCGTCCTTCGAGAACTGATCAAAGAGAGGACTCGCTACGGCGTCGCCTGCAACGCTCTCTTCGTCGATCGCGCGCGGCTCGCCCTTGATGTCGATCGCGACGGAGGAGAGGATGTCCGAGATGTCGATCTCCAGCGTTGGTGTTTCATGCCGCATACGCGCGGCGATTGAGTCGTACATCGCTTCGTCGCCGCGCCCCAATCCCTGGACCTTCTTGAGCGCGACCACCGCTTTCGCCGGCGCGCCCTCCGCGGCGTGCAGATCTGCAACGTGGAGAAGCACGCGCTCGGCCGCGGCTTCTTCGCGCAGGAAGACGAAGAGATCGGCGCAGAGATTCAACAGTCGATGATCGCCGGGATGCTTCTTCACTTCCTCCTGGGCCAGACGAAGAGCCTCGTCGTAGCGTTGCGCCGCGATGAGGCCTTCGATCGTCATGCGGCGGAATGATACGCCGGCCCCGCTCAACACCTCATCTTCATTCCTTCGCGGAACTTCTCGCGTTCCTCCGGTGTCATCGCTTCCCAGCGTTCGATCATGCGATGACGCCAGTGGCGCGACGGCGGACCTCCGCGCATGGCTCCGCCGAACAGGATCTTGCTCAGCACGAAGAGTCCGAGGGCCTGGGCGAACCCGATGGCGTGCCAGCCGAAGATCGGGGGAATCAGCCAGTTCCACAGCTGCATCACGATGAAGCCGAAGAGCGGGATCGCGATCAGTGCGATGACGATGATCTTGATGATACGGGTGGCTCTCATTCGCTTTCTCCTGTCCATTCCTCATGAATCCCGCGAAGCCGCTTGCGCAGATGCAGCACCGCATAACGCTTGCGCGAGAGCAGCGTGTTGATGCCTACGCCACTGCGCGCGGAGATCTCCTTGAAACTCAGCCCTTCGAGCTCGTGCGCGAGAAACACTTCGCGCTGTTCATCCGGCAATTCATCGAGCGCCGCGTCGACTTCATCGAGCAGCACGTTGCGCGCGTAGAGCGCGTCCGGCCCGGCATCGGGCGACGGCAGCAGATCCTCGATGCCCTCCGGCATCGGTTCGGTCTTCTTCTTTCGAAAGCGGTCGATGATCTGATTGCGGGCGACGCGTAGCAGCCAGGCGCCCACGTGCTCGACCGATTCGAAGAGACGTTCTGCTTCGAGCAGTTCGTGGAACACGTCCTGCGCGATGTCCTTCACATCTTCTTCGTCACGCACCCACTTGCGGATGAAGTTCCGAAGCCGCCGCTCTTCACGGGCGACGGTTTCGGTGACGCGTCGATCTCGATCGGGAATCGACATCTCGGAAGCAGCGGCGCGGTTCATCTATCTGCATAGACGAACCGGCGCCGCGAATATTGTGTCTTAGGCGGCCTTCTGCTCTTCCACGGCTTGAAGGACGGCCGGACGGCGCAGCGCAAGGTTAGCCACGCCACCGATCGCGCCGAGTGCGAGCACGATCACCGAAATGAGCGGCGTCGACCGCAACCCGATCAGCGCAACGAGCGAGTAACGGCCGTAGCCGGGCCGCGCCAAGCCCGCCGCGACCGTTG
>CAZKID010000017.1:0-28058 GCA_964552405.1 uncultured Thermoanaerobaculia bacterium | reverse complement strand
CATGGTTTCCTCGCTCGTATTCACGGGCTTCATGGCCTTTGGTCTGTGGGTTCACCACATGTTCGCGACAGGCCTGCCGCAGCTCGGGGAGAGCTTCTTCACCGCGGCCAGCATGATGATCTCGATTCCGACTGGCGTGCAGATCTTCTGCTGGATCGCGACGATCTGGCTGGGCCGCCTGATCATCCGGACGCCGGTGCTGTATGTGCTCGGTTTTTTCGCCGTGTTCATCATCGGCGGACTCTCCGGCGTCATGGTCGCGTCAGTCCCGCTCGACTTCCAGCTGCACGACACATTCTTCATCGTTGCGCACTTGCATTACGTGCTGATCGGCGGTGCGCTCTTTCCATTGTTCGGCGCGTTTCACTATTGGTTCCCCAAGTGGACGGGCCGGATGTATTCGGAACGCCTTGGCAAGGTCTCGTTCTGGCTGCTGCTCGCCGGTTTCAATCTCACGTTTTTTCCGATGCACATCCTCGGGCTGAACGGGATGCCGCGCCGCATCTATACCTACGGGCCGCACATGGGCTGGACGCTGACCAATCAGATTGCGTCCGGCGGCGCGATCCTCATCACGTTGTCGATGGTCAGCATGTTGACGAATTTCGCGATCAGCCGGAGGAGCGGCGCGCTGGCCGGGAACAATCCCTGGAACGCCGACTCCCTCGAATGGGCGACGACCTCACCACCGCCCTCGTACAACTTCCTGCACCTTCCCATCGTCAACGGACCGAACGCAATCTGGGATGCGGAGGCCGACCCACCATTCGTCACCGGCATGGCAACCGACAAACGGGAGCTGCTCATCACGAAAACGCTCGACGCCGAAGTGGATCATCGCGAGGAGATTCCCGCCCACTCGCTCGGGCCTTTGTTCCTGGCACTGGCCTGCACACTCGCATTGTGGGGCGCGATCTTTTTCGCATGGTGGTTCACGATCGGCGCCGTATTGAGCGGCATCGTGCTCATCTTCTGGTTCTGGCCGGCGCCGAGTGAGCTCGAGGTCTCTGCATGACCGCACGTGTGCTCGATGTCTCTGCGCTTCCCACGGCAACTGCCGACAGCCGTGCGCTGCTCTGGTGGGGCAACATCGGAATGCTGGCAATCGAGGGAAGCATGTTCGCGATGCTCATCGCGACGTGGCTCTATCTCAAAACCGCGAATCTCGACTGGCCGCCGCAGAGCGTACCTCTGCCACCCCTTCTATGGCCATCGGCAGGACTCGCTCTGCTCCTGATCAGCGGAGTCCTCATGTACGTGCTCGCGGATCGCGGTGCGATCAACGGCGACATCCGGTCAGTCCGTCTCGGGCACGCGCTCGGTATCGTGATTGGCGTCGCGTTCCTCTTCATTCGCTGGAAGAACATGGCCAACCTCGGTTTCAAGTGGAGCGACCATGCCTACGGATCGATCATCTGGACATCGCTTGGCATGCACACGTTCCACATGCTGGCGGCGACCGGAGAGACGCTCGTGCTGTTCGTCTATGAGAGCCTGCGGCCCGTCACGAAGAAGCAGCTTCTCGATATCCGCTGTACATGCGTCTATTGGTATTTCGTCGTACTGACCTGGATTCCCTTCTATCTCATTGTGTATGTCGCGCCGTATTCCCTCCGGAAGGGATGAACATGCCAGCCCACGATCTCGCCATCAGGCCAAGCTCCATTGCACTCTGGTACGGCAACCTCGCGCCGCCGATTGCCTGGGCCGCATCGTTGCAGCTTCGCTACGCACTCGTTCAATGGGCGTGCGCGAGCGGTGCGCGCTGGACGCTCACGGCGTTCGCCGTTCCACTCTGTCTGTTGTCCCTCTCCGGGGCGTTCATCGGCTGGCGCTATAAGAGCGATGACGCCGCGCGCGTACGGTTCATGGCGATCGGTGCCCTGGCGCTCGGTCTCATCTTCGCATTGACGATTCTGGCCGGCATCGTGCCGGACTTCTTCTTATCACCATGCGACTGACTTCGATTCTGCTGCTCGCACATACCGGCTCGCATCACCTCGAGCCTGACGAAGTGCTGCACTGGTGGTCCTGGCAGCCAGTCGTCATCGCACTTCTCGCGCTCACAGCCGCAATTTACTTCGGCGGTCTCGCACGATTGTGGCTTGCGGCGAAGATGGGACGCGGCATCAGCCGTTTGCAGGCTGTAGCGTTCGCGGCTGGCTGGCTTGCGCTCGTCATAGCACTCGTCTCCCCCGTCGATGCTCTCGGCGGCATCCTCTTCTCCGCGCACATGGTGCAACACGAACTGCTCATGCTCGTCGCGGCACCATTGATCGTAGTGGGCCGTCCGCTCATTGCAATGCTCTGGGTACTTCCTCAACGCTGGCGATCGCCTGCCGCACAATGGACCCAGCGGCCCTCCATCGTCGCTGGCTGGAATGCGATCACCGCACCGCTCTTCGCAACGCTGCTGCATGGCATCGCATTGTGGATCTGGCATCTGCCCGCGCTCTATCAGGCAACGCTGCACCACGAATTCATCTATGCGCTGCAGCACACCTCGTTCATCGCCACCGCTGCTCTCTTCTGGACGGCGATGATCCACGGTCGATTCGGTCGAATGGGCTATGGCATCGGAGTCGCCTATGTCTTCATCACCGGCATCCACAGTGGCGTGCTCGGCGCTCTCCTCACTCTGGCGCCATCGCTCGTTTATCCGATCTATGGCCCGATCACGCGTGCGTGGGGCCTCGATCCGCTCGAAGACCAGCAGCTCGCGGGTCTCATCATGTGGATCCCCGCGGGTATCATCCTCGTCATCCTCGGTCTTGCACTGTTCGCAGCCTGGCTGGCCGAGGCGGAACGACGCGTCGCATTCACGAAGAGCGCGACATTGACGGAGCGGAGATGAAGTTCAGACAACAGGCAGCGGGGAGCAGGCAGCAGGCAGCGGACAGCAGACAGCCGTCCCTGCTGTCTGCTGCCTGCTGCCTGCTGTCCGCTGTCTTGTTGTTCCAGTGTCATCACGAGGACGCCACAACCGCAAACGGCGGCAACCGCGATCGCGGCAAACAGCTCGTCGCGCAGTATGCCTGTACGGCGTGCCATGACATTCCGGGTGTCAAGGGACCGCGCGGAATGGTCGGACCGCCACTCTCCGGAGTCGGCACGCGCAGCATGATCGCCGGCAAACTTCCGAACACGCCGCAGAACCTGGAGCACTGGATTCTCAATCCTCAGGCGGTCGATCCGAACAATGCGATGCCGAATCTGAACGTAACGCCGCAGGATGCGCGAGACATCGCCGCGTTTCTTTACACGCTGCGATGAGACTGAGCCTCTTCTTCGCCTGCTCCCTGTTGCCGGCCGTCTGCTGCCTCGCGGGCGATCGAGTCTTCGTCACGAACGAGCGGAGCGGCACGGTGAGCGTCATCGAGAACGATCGCGTCGTCGCAACGTTCAAAGCTGGTGCGCGGCCGCGCGGCATCGTGATCAGCCCCGATCAGAAGAAGCTCTATGTCGCGTCGTCGCACATCAGGAACACGATGTCGAAGGACCGCGACGCGGTCCGCGTGTTTGATGCCGGGACGTATCAGAAGCTGGGCCGATTCGACTGCGGTACCGATCCCGAGGGAATCGCGATCAGCAGCGACGGGCGAACGATCATTGTGTCGAATGAAGACGCAGGCTCGGCCACGATCATCGACACGACGAGCGGCAAGGCCGTTTCTCTGGTCACTGGAACCGAGCCGGAAGGCGTCGCGATTCATGGGCAGACCGCGTTCGTGACCGGTGAGACGAGCAGCACGATCACGAAGATCGATTTGTCGAAGAAGCGCGTCGACGCGAATTTCTTCGTCGACACACGGCCACGCGCCGTCATCTTCACCCACAATGGCGCGCGGGCTTATGCAACCGCCGAAGTCGCGGGCACAGTCAACGTGATCGACGTAATGAACGGCAGCGTCACCGCGAAAATCAAGCTCGGTCCGCGCGATCACCCCGTCGGCCTTGTGCTGTCGAAGGACGAAAAGGTCCTTTACGTGGCGACCGGCCGCGGAAACAGCGTGGTCGTCGTCGATACGAAGAGCAATCGAGTCCTGACCACGATTCCTGCCGGCCAGCGCCCCTGGGGTCTCGCGCTGACGAAGGACGGCAATCGCCTCTACGTTGCGAACGGGTTGTCCAATGACGTGTCCGTGATCGAAACGGTCACATCCCGCGTCACCCCCACCATCAAGGCCGGCGATGGCCCGGGGGGAGTTGTGGGCCGTTGACGATCGGGAGCAGGACCTCCGGCTCGCCCGGCTTCACCAGGTGCGGGTCGAAAAGCGTCTCGGCTTCCAGGGTGCCGTAGCCGGTTAGAGCGATCACCGACGCGCCCGCGGTCTCGGGATTCCCGCGAAGCTCGCGGGCCACGGCGTAGCCGTCGAGACCCGGCAATCCCACATCGAGCAGAACGATCTCCGGCAGGAATTCCTTCGCGACGATCAAGGCCTCGTGCCCATCCGCCGCACCCCGCGCTTCATGACCCTCACGCTGAACGAGCAGCATGAGCATCTTCCGCGCGTCGGCATGATCTTCGACGACGAGGATGCGCCGGGGAGCAGTAACCGCGGCAGGCGCGCTCGTTTCCACCACCTTCTCTACGCGTGGCAAAGGCTCGGCAATTGGAACGCGCACGGTGAAGCAGCTCCCCTTGCCTGCTCCTTCGCTCGTGACGCTGACTCTTCCGCCGTTGAGCTCAACCAGCCGTTGCACCAGCGTCAGTCCGAGTCCCAGACCGCCGCGTGGCCGGTCGAGAGGCGGACGCCCCTGCACGAAGAGCTCGAATACGTGCGGCAGCAGCTCGGCTGCGATCCCGTCGCCGGTATCGGAGACCTGCAGAACGAGACTTCCATTGTCGACCGAACCGCTGAGGCGCACCTCCCCCTCGGGTGGCGTGAACTTGATCGCATTGTGCAGCAGATTCGAGATCACCTGAGTGAAACGCGCGGGGTCGATCTCGAGCCACACCGGCTGTTCCGGCAGCCTAACCGAAAGCTGCACCTCCTTCTGCTCGGCCAGATGCCGCCACGTCTCGATGGCCGGCGCCACGACGTCATCCAGAAGGACAAGACGGCGCTCGACGTGAATCACACCGCGCGTGATCCGCGACACGTCGAGCAGATCGCCGACGAGCCGAGAGAGATGCGCGGCCTGCCGCCGAATCGTCTCCACCGCCGGATTGCCGCGCTCGAGAAGATCGACCGCGTTCACGATCGGCGCAAGCGGGTTGCGCAGCTCGTGGCCCAGCATCGCGAGAAATTCATCCTTCCTCTCCTGCGCTTCGCGATTCTGCTCAGCGACTGCACCCAGCACCAGGCCGGTCGCCGCCACGACTGATGTGAAGAGCTGCAACGGAATCAGGCCGGCTTCCGGCCCCGTGCCGGCAAACGGTCCGCGTCCGAGATGCGTCCCAAGCACGGCCACCACGTTCGTTAGCGCGGTGATCGTCACCGAGCCGCGCGGCCCGAAGCGAAGCGCCGCCCAGATCACGAAGGGAAAAACGACGTACTCCGTCGTCGGCGCATGCAACCATCCGAGAAACACCGTCGCACTGCACGCGAGGAGCAGCAGCGTCCCGATGACTCCTTCGCTACTCGCCATCCTGCGGCGCCGCGCCGGCGTCGGTGCGCTCCAGATGAGAATCAGCGGCGCGACGATCACTGCACCGAGCGCATCGCCCGTCCACCAGACGCCCCACAATGCGGCACTTGCACTGAACGGTTGAACGCCACCAGCGACGAGCGACGCAACGCCGATCGTTGCGCTGATGAACGGACTGACGAACGCAGCGATGATCAATAGCAATACATCGCGCACGCGCGCAAGGCGCGGCTCGAGCTCGAATCGCTGCAGCAGCGCGGCACCGAACAACGCCTCCAGTGTGTTCCCTGCAGCGATGCCGCCCGCAACCCAGAATGGCTCACCCGCCGTTGCATTCGCGATCAAAGCTCCGAGGAAGACTCCAAGAGCGTTGCGCTTGCCGAGAAGAATGAGCGCAGCGATGGCGAACCCTGTCGGAGGCCAGACCGCGGTCACCTGATGCGCGCGAATGCCGAGTGCGAGGCCGAGCTTCGCCGTGACGACGTAGAGCGCAGCGACACCGAGGATGGTGACGATGGTGCGATACCGAGGAGCGTTCAGAGTGCAGTCAGTTTACTGAAAGGGATCATCCTTCATCCCAAATCGCGGCGCATTTTCGACCCGCCGGTCAAACATTGAACCCTCATTCAGCCCGGTTCTGGAGCCAAATCAGACCCAACCTTCGCGTAACTCATTGAAAACACGAATGGCATTCGCGTTGCGTTTACTGACCTTTCAAATCGGGCGAACGAACCGACCAGCCGGCGTAGCCGGCGCGCCAACGAGCGGGCTCGTCGCAGGGTCCCCCCCGCCGGCTGGTCGGCTCGTCCGCTCGCGGACGGGTCCACGTGGAAGGAGGCGTCATGAAGCGCAATCTTCTGTTCGTCGTCGTACTCCATCTTCTCGTCATCGTTTCAGCCGAGGCGCGGACTGGTGTCGTGTTCATCCACGGCAAAGGTTCCGCGGACCTCGCGAATCCGAGCGTCGCGCGCGCCTATTGGACCGACGCGATGATCTCCGCGACGACCAGGGGCTACACCATTCCCTATCTGGTCTGCAGTTATGACGGCACGCAGTCCATGTGGACGGCCGCGGGAACGGTTGCGGGACAGATCTACAACTGGATGAACGCGAACGCGATCGATGACATCGTGATCGAGACCCACTCCTTCGGCGGGGTCGTGATCCGCTGGATTCTCTCGAATCCGACTTATGACTCGCGCTATCAGCCGATCATCAATCGCATTCGCTGGGTGAACTCGATCGCGCCGCCGAACAAGGGCTCGGAAGCGGCGGACCTCGCCGGGACGCTGTCGGGATCGTGGCTCACCGGCTGGCTCATCGATCTCGTCGGACAGAAGAACAATTCGACGACGAACTGCACGACATCCTCGATGGCGTACTACAACCAGTACTACCTGAAGGGGACGAGCGGGCGTCCTTCGCTGCCGAAGACCGTCTACAACATCGCAGGCACCGGCTTGTGGAACGACTTCGCGCACAGCGAGGACTACGGACTGGCGACGTTGTCGGGAATCGCCGGGCTCCCGGGAGAAGACGATGGCATGGTCGCGCAATACAGCGCGCAGGCCGTCGGCGTCGTCTGGTTCACGACACTGGCCAATCACCATCACAACCGCCGCAATGACTACAAGAAGATCGGCGACGCACTGGCAACGGACTTCTGAAGGGAGAGCTGACCATGAAGCGACTTCTTCTCGTACTCCTCGCCGCCGCTCCCCTCTTCGGCCAGACCGTCACCGGCAGGTTCGCCGCCGGTGAGACCTATCTCGAACCGGAACGCAATGCCCCGCCGGCGACGTCGCGCATGTTCGTGCGGAATAGCGATGGTCAAGGTGTTGACCTTCCCGCGACAGGCCAGGGCGGGATGATCATCGTCGTCAACGATCGCAACAATGCAGCGCCGCAACTGCGCACCCCGGGCGGTGATTCGTCGTCGTCGAGCGTTCAGCGATTTTCCGTCGACTCTGCTGGTCATGACGTGCTGCACATCGAGCGGACGATCGCCGACCGCTACCGCATGAGCGGCATCAGCAAGGGGACAACGGTGATCGCCTCCGAGCCCGATAGCAGCGTGACGATGACGACTACAGTAGGCCCGCTGTCGCGTTCGGCGGGAGAAGCCGTGACGCTCGAAGCGCAGCTCCGCGACGGGGAGCAGGCCATCGAAGGCGGGAACGTGATCGCGCATCTCATCGCGCCTGATGGCAGCGAGCAGGAATCGATCGTGTTGAAGCCGGCCGGCAACGGGAGCTATGCGGCAACGGTGAAAGACATCGACGCGACACCCGGCTTCTGGTCCGTTCGCTATGACGCAAGTGGCGTGAGCATGAGTGGCGCCGAGTTCGCGCGCACCAGTTCGAACCAATTCATGAACGAGCGCGCCTCCGCGCGCCTCGGCATCGTCCGCATGCGCCGCGACGGCGACACGCTCCGCGTCACTGCTAACGCGAATGTGCTCGAAGCGGGCAACTATCGGCTCGACGTCATCGTCGCTTCTTCCAGAGATGAAAAGGGCGAACGCGCCGGCATCGCCTGGGGCGAGTCGCAACAGACGCTCACGCCGGGGCTGAACCGTCTGTCGATCGAGCTTCCCGGCGTGACGACCGACGATGTCTTCGTCGATGTCCGCCTGCTCGCGCTCGACTCGATGGGAGTCGCAGGACGCGTGACGCTCGGCGAGTGAGGAGCGGCGCTGAGTACTGAGTTCTGAGTGCTGAGTTCTGAGTTGAGAGATCCTCGCTTCCGTAAACTCAGAACTCAGAACTCAGAACTCAGTACTCCCTCGGCATGTTGACGTGTGCTCCACATGCAACCATATTCAAGACATGGGACGAATGGTTCAGATCCGCAACGTGCCCGAGGCAATGCACAGAAGGCTGAAGGCACGCGCCGCCGAGTCCGGCCTATCGCTCAGCGACTACCTCCTTCGCGAACTGAGAATGACGGTCGAGCAGCCGACGCTCGAGGAAATGCTGGAGAGCCTACGACAACGGGAGCGCTATCTTCCGCGCACCCCATCTGCTAGCGTTCTGCGTGAAGAACGCAATCGCCGATGATCGTCGTCGATGCCTCGGTCATCGTCGAATTACTCCTCAACTCGCGCACACGGTTCGCCATGCGGCGTCGATCGAATGCTTCTGCTGACGGGCCCTTACGTCCAGGTCACGTGATAGACGCAGGTCGCGCCGCCTGTCGCGCGGCACGTGGGATGCGACATCGCCGGGTTCTTCGCGCCGACCATCTCGAGTGCGCGCTCGTGCCAGCCCATCACCGTGAGGCAGTCGCCAGGCGTGACGTTCTCCGCACCGTGGGTCGTCAGAATGCCGGACTTCTCACTCGTCTTCGTGAACTCGCGTGAACCGACTTCGTAATAGAGGCGATAGATCGCAGGAGTCTGCGCGAGGAACGTGAGCGGATTCTTGCCTCGCACGAATCCCGCCTGGAACTTCGCGAGGTTGTCATCCGCGCTCTTGCGACCGAGGTCGCGAAAGGCCTGCTGGGCGTTGCCGCCGATCACCTTGATGATCGCTTCGTCGAAGCGGATGCACGTCCCCGCGTCGTACCAGCTGAGCGGGAGAACCATCCCGCGCAGCAGTTCCTGATCATCCGGCTTCATGCTTGCGAGGACTCTCTCCAGGCCGTCGGCTCCGAATCGTTCGGAGACGAACGCTTTACGCGATTGAAGAATCGTGCCTTTGATTCGGCCGCTCATGCCGCGATGATACGCAGATCATGAATGCACTGCGCACGTTTGTTGCGCCTTTGTATCAGGACCTCGATGGCGTCTCGCGGCTGGGCGAGATCGAGCGCATCGCCGCCATTGCGCGACGGCTGCACCCCGATGGCGATCGCGCGTTCGAGCTCCTGTTGGAACTGCACGGAATCGGCAAATGGCTGGAGAAGCTCGGCAACCTCTCGCGGATGTCGCTCGCAACGGGAATCGCAGAGGAAGAGCTGCGCGCAACGATCGCGTCGATCCGACGGCTCGATGATCCGCAGACGGAAACGGAGCGCGCGCTCGCCGGCGCGATTCTCATTGACGGCGCGGGAGTCCGCGGTCTGGCGGAACGCTTCAGCCGCGCACGCCGCGAAGGACAATCGCTGATGGACGTGGTGCGCGACGTGCTCGCCGGCTCGTGGATCCCGGATTGGATGCCGGAGCCGGGCCGCGCGATGCTCGAGGAGCGTTACGCGGCGCGGCGCGAAATGTGCCGGAGGATTCTGGAGGAGAGTTGACAGGGTGTTTCTCCTTGGTAAAGTAAGGCCATGGGTAAGGTAACCAGTAAGTATCAGGTCAGCCTGCCGAAAGCGCTCGCCGACCGGCTCGGCATCGCACCAGGAGACGAGGTCGACTGGCGAATCGCAGGGACGGAACTACGCGTTACTCCGGCCAGCACGCGCACACGCCTTTCTGTCGAGGAACGGTTGAAACTCTTCGACGCTGCGACCCTGCGACAGTCCAAACGCAAACGCCCGCGGTCACGAAAAGGCGGTGACCGCGGTTGGACCCGCGAGGACCTCTACGACCGTGACCGCACTCGTTGACACCAATGTGCTGGTCTACCGCTACGATGCGCGCGAGCCGCGAAAACAGCGGTTGGCAACCGAGCTCCTTCGCCAGGGCATCGCGGAGGGCTCGATCCGCATTTCTCATCAGGCAGTCATCGAGTTCTATTCGGCCGTCACGCGGTCACTCCGAGGAGCGAGGCCAATCCTCGATGCCGCCGAGGCCACTCGCGAAGTCGAAGAGCTGCTCGTTCAGTTCGATGTGCTGTTCCCGACGGAAGACGTCGTTCACGCCGCGCTCCGCGCTACGGCCACGTATCAGCTCTCGTGGTTCGACGCACAAATGTGGGCCTACGCCGAGACGAACGGCCTGACCGAGATCATTTCGGAAGACTTCCAGCATGGACGGCTCTATGGCCGCGTGCGAGTCGTCGATCCGTTTCGCTAACGTTGCGCAAGACGAGTTTGCCAGCGAGCGGGTCCGAAGTCCGCTGCAGCCGGAGATCCTTCGCTGCGCTCAGGACAAGGATGGGAATCGCTACGCCCGCAGGATCCCCGCGCGTTCGTACACTCGCGACTCGATGAACGTGTGGACCAGCTCCTGATCGAGCAGGCCGTCCTTCATCTCCATCTGCAGAATGTCGAGCGCACGTTCGGTGGAGATTGCGCGCTTGTACGGCCGATCGTTCGCCGTCAGCGCGTCGTAGATGTCCGACACCGTCATCATCCGCGACTGAATCGGGATGTCCTGCGCGCTCAGTTTGCGCGGATACCCGCGGCCGTTGAGTTTCTCGTGATGCTTGTAGGCGATGTCGGCAACCGACGCGAGATCCTTGGTCCAGGGAATCTTCTGCAGGAAGTTGAACGTGTGCGTGACGTGGCTCTCGATCTCGGTCCGCTCGCCGGCATCGAGATTGCCTTTGCGGATCGAGAGGATGCGCACCTCTTCGCTGGTGAGCAGCCGCTTGCTCTCACCGCGAATGTCCTGGAAGTCGCGATCGGCGAGTGACTGCAGATACTGGAACTCCCCTTCCGGCAGCACGGTCGGCTCGTTCGACTGCGAGATGAATGCGAAGTCGTGCTGCAGCTGGGCGATTCGTTCCTGCGTCTCGCGCTCCACTTGCGCGGCATACGCGTCATACGCCGCGCGATCGTTCTTCAGAAGAAAGTCGAGCTTGCGGCGCATCCCCTCTGCCTCGACGCTCTTGATCACGAACTCGAATCGCGAGCGGATCGAGTCGAGCTGATTCGGATAGAGCTTCTTTTCCTTCACCAGCACCTGCTCGCGCACGCCGACCTTGCCGAAGTCGTGCAGCAGCGACGCGTAACGGATCTCGCGCAGCTGATCGACGCTGAAGCGATTGTCGCGATACTGACCGTGATCGATCTTGTCGATCACCTTCGCCAGCTCGACTGTGAGATCGGCGACACGGAACGAATGACCGGACGTCGTCGGATCTCGTTGTTCAATCGCGGTGACGGCGGCGGTGACGAAGCCCTCGAACAGCCGTTCGATCGATTCGTACAGGAGGTTGTTCTCGACTGCAACGGCCGCCTGTCCGGCGAGCGCACGCATGACATCGACGATCTCCTGATCGAAAGAGATCACTTCGTCCGGCACGGTCGCCGCGGTCAGCTTCTTCGGAGCGCCCATCCTCTTTCGATTGATCAGCTGCAGCACGCCCATCAACTCGCCGACGTGACTGATCATCGGAAAGACGAGGATCGATTTGGTCAGGTACTCGTTCTCTTCGTCGAAGGAACGGTTGATCTGATACTCGGTGCCCTCCGGCAGGTCATACGCGTCATCGATGACGAGGATCTCGCCTGTCAGCGCGACGTAGCCAGCGAGGCTGCGTTTGGTAATCGGCAGAATGCGCTCTTCGAAATCCACTTCCAGCGAGTCGTTCTGCGCGAGCTTCCAGCGGAGAACCTTGCCACCGCCCATCTCATCGAGCAGATAGAGAGAGCCTGCATCCGCGCGCGAGAGCTCGCGCGCCTTCTGCAAAATCATCGTCAGCAGCACCTGATGATCGCGGACGGTCGAGAGTGCGATTCCGATGTTGCTGACTTCGCCCAGCTCGCGCGTGCGCTCGTTGAGCTGCTTCTCGATCGAGTCTGCGCGGACCTTCTGATAGAGAAACTGGAAGGCGCGCTTCACGACGCGCAGCAGCACGTCCGGCGTCGGATCATTCGGAAGATCGAGATAGATGCTCTCGTCCGTCAACCACGAAGGCTGCTCTGCGAGGCCGATCCCGACCACTGCCGTGCGCCCGTCGATCGAAACCGATTGCCCATTTCCGCCATTCGACGAATCGAGCATGACGACGCGAAGCGAGGCCGAGCTCTTGAGCTGATCGATGCTGCCGAGCGGCAGCGAGGAGATCGCCGCAGACGTCAGCACGTCCGCGTACCGGCCGATCGGAAAGGCTTCGGAGTGAAGGAGCGTCAGAGTCTGCATCGCCGTGTCTCAAACGCAACGACCGCACCCCGCCGCTTTCTTCCACGCCGGTCGTGCTACCGCATACAATGCGCCGCGCAATTAAGTATAGCCCGCACCCGTTTGCCCATCCACAGGAGGAAGAGTTGGCTGCTTACGATACCGAGACGATCGATTCCAGGTACCACGACGCGCTGGTCACCTGGCAGAAGAAGAACTTCCCCGAGCTCAGCTTTCTCGAAGAGAACTGGACGAAGTTCTACGCCAACCAGACGCCGTTTCAGCTCTACGCCAAGATCGGCAAGCTGAGCAACAACAACATCGTCTTCGGTCGCATGGCCGGACAGCCTCGCTTCGAAAAAGCAAGCGAGATGGTCGGCAACATGTTCTATTCCGCGCGCGACATCATCCGTGCGCAGGCTTCCACCGAGCTCGGCTCGATTCAGCAGCATCGCCTCACCCTCGAAGAGGCGCCGAACGATCAGATGAAGATGGCCGTCCTCCGCATCATGGCCGAGGAGCTGCGCCATGCGTATCAGATGTTCTGGGTGCTCTCGCACGATCACTCGTGGAAGAAACCCGGCCATCCTGACATCGCGGAAGAGACCATGGACGAGCTGCTCTCGATGGAGCTCGGCAACCACGTCCTCGACGCGTTCAACATCCCCTTCTCCAACTTTCTCGACAACGTCGTTTTCGCGACGGTGATCGATCTCGTCGGCAAGTACCAGCTCGAAATGCAGAAGGTGTTCTCCTACGCACCGATGGCGCGCTCGATGGGACCGATGCTCTCCGAAGAGGGCTTCCACATCGGCTCGGGACGTGGGTTCGTGAAGGAGCTCGCGGTCGCGGCGACCAACGGCAGCGGACGCTACTCGATCGCGGACATTCAGAAGACGCTCAACGCGTGGTGCCCGCGCGGACTCGAAATGTTCGGCAACGAGCGCGGCGGCGAGACTGCCGTCGCTTTCGGCTTCAAGGACCGCAACAACGGCACCGCGCAGTCGGAGTATTACAACGAAGTGCGCGAGGTGGTGGAGCTCGTGAACGTCGCGGTCGTGCAGACGAAGGTGCCGGGCACTTCGGCGCCTGATGCGCGCACGATCGTGCGCGAAGTGCAGGACACGGGCGAGCGCGTGCAAGGCGTGCATCCCGAGGATCTGCTGTTCGTGCCGGACGTGAAGTTCTATCGCAAGCGCGGCGCAGAGGAAGTCGTCTTCATGCCGTACGACGTGAGCGGCACGCTGCTCACCGAAAACAACAAGCCAATTTCCGGCGAGCAATACCTCGGCTACCTGAACACGGTGCTGCCGGAGTACTTCATGAAGACGAACGAGTTCACGAAATACCGCGACGCACTGCTGGGATATGAGCGGCCGGAGGCGGGACGCAGCTACGGCTGGTGAGTCTCGCGGGGGCCCTGGGGCACTGAGGCTCTGGGGCACTGAGTGATCACGAAGCATCATTCGTCATACGGCGAAATTCCGATCGTCGAGAGGACGACGACGTGGAACGGCCGCGTTTACAAGTGGCGCGAGTACGATCCCGACTATCAGCCACCGCTTCCGAAAGGTGCAGTGCGTGGTGAGCCGCGCAGGCAGCTCTACTGTCACGATGTTCCGAAGTACTTCTACGTCGATGAGCCGCGGACCTGCCTGCAGTGCAAGCAGCCCTTCGTCTTCGGTGCGAAAGAGCAGAAGTACTGGTACGAAACGCTGAAGTTCAACTTCGCGTCGCATGCGGTGCGATGCCTAGCATGCCGCAAATTGCGCCGGACCGAGGATGCGTTGCGGCAGGCGCTCGCCCGGGTGCTGAAGGATCTCGAGTCGCATCCAAGGATGCGGGCTTGCTGCTCGAGCTGGCGCGAACGACCGTCGATTATCGCGAGCGGACGGGTGAGGGCGATCTCGATCGCGCGATCGCGGCGTGCCGCGTTGCCCGCGATGAGCATCCGGTCCCGGAGTCACTCTACTGGGAAGGACGCTGCCAGTCGCTCGCCGGACGAACTGCGAAAGCACGCGCGTGCTTCACGGAGTTTCTCGAACAGGCGAAGGGCATCGGCAAGTACAACAAGCTCGTCGCGGCGGCTCTCCGCGCCTCCGCGTGAGAAACGGTTTCTTCACTCCGGCGACCACTTCCCATCCTTGCACTCCGTGAACCCCTGCGACAACGGCGTCGTATCCCGATCGGGATCGTAGGCATCATCGATCGCGTAATGATCGCTCTCCCTGACGACGATCAACGCCTCGCGCCATTCGATGTGCTCGCGCCCCTCGACCATCTTCAGATTCACGATCACCTTGTAGCGGCCATCCTTCTGCATCTCGACGGACGCGACGTGATACGAAGTCGGCATTCCATCGGGAACGGAGAAGAGACAGCAGTCGATGTACGGCGGCTTGTCCGTGGAGTCCTTCGGCTGCTGACGTACCCAATCCTTCTCGCACGCGACAACCTCATCGAGCTGCTGGAGCAACCGCTTGCTGAGAAACGGCTTCAGTTGCTCGCGGTTCTTTCCCTCCAGAAGTCCGTATGCATCCTGCTTGATGTAGACGGAAAAGAATTTCGCGACGACGAGGCGCGGCGACGGCGTGACGGAAGCCAGCAGCAACAGAAGAAGTGGCGCGAGCATCTAGAGATGATAGAGGCGGATCGATTTTCCGACGCGCTCGAACGGTTTACCCTCCAGCCACTCGTAGCCGCGGAAGATGCGCGCCTTGGTCTCGCTGACTGCGATCCAGCCCGTCGCCGGTTTGTCGAACTGCACCTCGTACGATGGCGGAAACCCGAGCTCGTCGTAGTTGTTGATCGCGAGCAGATCGAGGCCGACGCGATCCACATGCCTTCGGCGCAGCACTTCGCGAAGACGAAGCACGTCCTGTCCCCAGTCGAGATTGCTGTCGATGAGATAACGCGACGGATCGCCGATCGTCAGCTCGTTGAAATAGGGGAAGTAATCGGGATGCGCGACGACGCCCGCCGCGCAATGCCACGTCAGCAACGCGATCGCGGTAAGACGCAGCACACGCCGAGGACTGTCCAGCATCACCAGCACCACACTCGCACCGGCAACCGCAAGAAAGACGTAGGCCGGGAGGATGTAGCGCACGCCGATATCGAGATGGCTCGGCATGGCGGCGCAGATCATCGCGAGTGCCGCGGCAATCGATTCCAGAGCGACGCGAAAACGGCTGATCCGCAACGCGCCGATTGCGAGCAGCAGCGAAGCGATCGTCGTCTTCAGCCCGATCGCAACGGGAAAGTAATACCACCAGCCATCCTGTCGCGTTTCGCCGAAGAGATAACTGGTCCAGTGCTCGTTGAACCGTTGGAGTCCGAGGATGCCGAAGAAAAGACGCGGAGCAGGCAACGGCAGATCCGGATAGCTGATCGCGAAGCGGCCGATCGCACTCTTCTCGAGCGTTGGCCGATGCGGCAGCAGATCACGTACATGACCGATGGTGAAGGCATAAGCCGCCCAGACGACGAAGGCGCAGGCCGGTAACGCGGCGAGACTCGTTTGCAGATACGCGCGCCACAACCGGCGCGTCCCGGCCTCGCGCAGGAGACGAACAGCAAGGATCGCGGCACATGCGAGTGGCACGTAACCCAGCGACGAGAGCTTGCAAAGAATCGCGAATCCCCACGCGGCACCAAGAATTGCGGCGCTCTTCAGCGATGGCCGCTCGAGCCATAGCACGAACGCGAGAACCGTGACGGCCATCCCGGCGACGCCCGCCCCATCGTGCGTCACGACCGCGGAGTACCCGATCACGATCGGTTGCGTCGTGAACAAGAGCATCGCAAGCAGTCCGCCGCTCGGGCCCAGCTCTCGCCTCGCCCACCACCAGGTCGCAAGCGACGCAATGAGAAAGAACAACAGCGGCCCGATTCGCGACACGAAGAGATTGGTCTTGTACCGGCCGTTCTGAAAGAAAAGCTCTCGCACCTGAAGCCACTTCGGTGTCCGGGCCTCGTATTTCATCCCGGCCAGCGCGGGAGCGATTGCAAAGATCAGCGGCGCCAGCGGCGGATTTTCAGGCTGAAGCCAATATTGATGCTGATCCAGAAGCTCGAGCCCCGCCGAGACGTGCGTCGATTCGTCATACGTCGCCGAAAGAACGGTGAACGTCGAAATCATTCTCAGCATCGCAAGCGCGATGAGCGCCAGTGCGGCCAGATCCGCGCGGTTCTTCGTCACGGCGTAGAATCATCCCATGGCCGAGATCGTCCCGACCACGCGTGGCACGATCCTCCGAACTCTCGTCCGGTTCGTGCAGCACGAACTGACTGCCGCTCAATATGAACGGGCGCTGACCGCGCTGCCTGGCAGCGATCGCGAACTGATCGAGGAGCTCGAGACGTTTCCACGCGAGCGCGTACCGGAGTTCGTCCTCAACCGGCTGACCGCAGAGGCTGCGCGGATCAAAGGGGAAGACCTGGAGCTCTTCGGCCGCCGCGCCGGCCGCGCCGAAATCAGCGACGCCGTGGGCGTCTATCGATTCTTCTTTCTCGTCGTGACGCCGGCCGCGATGCTGCGCAAAGCGCCATCACTCTGGGCCAGCGTGCATAGTCACGGCCGCATGACCGTCGACGAACAGCAGAGTCTCTCGGCACGCATCCGCCTCTCGAATTTTCCTTCCGAGTCTGCGCATTGCGCGCGGCTCGCGGGATGGTTCGAGGGCGCGGGAGAAATGTCGGGCGCGCGAAATCCACAGATCGTTCACGACGTCTGCATGATGCACGGCGGAGCCGATTGTCAGTGGCTGGTGTCGTGGACGAAGTAGGCAGGCGGCAGGCAGCAGGCAGCGGGCAGCGGGTGTGCCGAAAGTCATGCCTGGGCTCCATGACCGCCGGCATGTGCGGCCACCATCTGCGATCAGTAGCATCCATGGCATGCCGGTCCAACTCCTGTTCTGGATGCCTCTCGCTGCCGCCTCGATTCACATCTTCGAAGAGTTCGTCTGGCCGGGCGGCTTCGCTTCCTGGTATCGCGAATACCGGCCCGAGATCTCGCGCAGCATCTCGCCAGGCTTCCTCGCCGGCATCAACGCGCTGCTCCTTTGTCTCTGCGCGATCGCAGGTGTGGCTGGCGCTACTCCGCGATCGACGTCGCTCTTCCTGACGGTCGTCGCCGTGCTCGCGGGCAATGCGCTCTTTCACATCACCGCCACGATTCGCATGCGCCGCTATTCGCCCGGCGTCGTTTCGGGCGTCGTGCTTTATCTTCCGCTCGCGCTTGCCGCATTTCCGATCGTGTTACACGCGCGGCTGGCGTCACCTGAAACAGCGATGGTCTCCGCCGCGATGGGACTCTCGTATCAGTTCTTCTCTTCGTTGAATCATCGCCGCCGCGCGGGAGCGCTGCGATCCTAGAGCAAGCCCGTCACGATATAGAGATCCGACAACAACCTTCGGTAGCTGTACGCGTAGGTCTCTCCATCCGGAGTGATCTGCACCGGCATCACGTCGAGCACGCCCGCCGGATCCGGAGGACGCGCAGTCATCCAATGCGTTCTCTCCCCTGTTGCGATCTCGATTCGATCGATGGGCACGCTGATGCGTCCCCGGCGATAAACATACAGCGCGCGATCGTCGGGTGAGAACTGGATCGGAACATCTTCGCCTGTGCAGCCGGGCATCACGCGCGGCTCGCCACCTTCCACCGGAAAGAGCCGGATCACGCGATCCGTCCCGACGCCGGCCACGGTGCGCCCATCCGTCGACAATCGCACCGGCCATTCGGTCGGTTCCGGTGAGATCTCGCGCGGCGGGTGCGAGCCGTCGAGCCAGATCTCATACATGCGCTTCGGCTCGTCGGTGCGATTCGCCAGCAGGAGCGCGCGCTGACCATCGGGGAAGAACTGCCACCAGAGCAGCGTGTGCATTCCCTGACACGCCACCGGCCTCGGCTCTCCGATTCCGACCGGCAGGAGCTCGAGACAATTGTGCTGCTCGTTCAGCGCGAGCACCCACTTGCCATCGGGTGACAGCGGCATCCCACGCGCGCGTCCTTCCGCCAGGCGCACCGCCGGCGAGGCATCCAGATCGCGCATATAGATCGCATTCACGCCGCGCACAGCCCCACCCTGTTCCTCTAACAATACGCTGCACCCGTCGACGGTGAGCCCGGCCAGCCATGACCAGTCGAACCAGGAGAGGTTGCGCGCCTCGCCGCCTCGCTTCCCGGCGATGATCTCGCGGCGTCCCGCATCCGACGTGATGAGAAGCCCTGCTTTCGCATCGATGTCGTGAAGCGAGACACGCCCCGGAAACGCGAGCACCGAACGCTCCTTCCCTGCCAGCGTCAGCGCATAGATGTCGCGATCGGCGCCATGCTTCGCGCCTGCGATCCAGACCTCGTCGCCCTTCGGATGCCAGGCCAGACCGCCGGTCGTGTTGAACTGCTCCGGCGATCGCATGCGCACCTTTCCGCTGCGATCGATGACGGCAAGCGCGCCGCCGTCGTCTCCCCACACCGGATGCTCGATGAACGCGATGAGATCGCCGCGCGGCGAAATGCGCGCGTGACTCAGCCAGACCGGCGTCTCGTAGACCACCGTACCGATCGGCCACTCGATGCGATGCATCCCGCCGACCTGCCGCACGATCATCAGACTTCTCCCGTCGGGCGACCAGTCGGCATCCTGCGCGTTTTCGCAAAGCTCGCGCGGCGCGCCGCCAATCGGCATCCGCGCGATCGTCCCCGATGACGCGAAGCCGCCGAGGAAACGCCGTCCCAGCGAAACGGCAAGCTCGCCGTGCGACGACACCGCGAGAATGTCCGCATGACCGATCCCGAGCGGCCGCGACTCCGGCGAGTGATTCGTCGACGTGAAGATCTCCATCGGCTGGTCTTCCCATGCGGCGCCGTAGATCACGGAAGTGCTGTCGAGATAGCGCGCACTCTGCACGAAGCCGCGCCGGAACGTCATTCGCTCGTAACGAATCGGCGCCGGCTTCATCGTCGTCCGCATCGCCCGCTTGCGTGGCGTCATCACGACGGAGGCATCGCTCCCCTCCACCGCTTCGAGTGCGAAGCCGAGGTCCTTGACGGACTGAAAGCGATCGGCCGGATTTTTCTCCAGCATGCGATGCGTGATGCGCGCGAGTGCCAACGGGATGTCGGGCGGCAGCATAGCGTTGTGATGAAGAATCGCGGTCAGCGACTCGACGGCGGACTGGCGGCGGAACGGATGGCTGCCCGTCAGCATCTCGAACAGCACGACGCCGAGCGAAAAGATGTCGGAGCGTTGATCGGCACCTTCGCCCCGCACCTGCTCCGGCGACATGTAACCCGCGGTGCCGAGAATCGTGCCGGCGCCGGTGACGAGCCGCTGCGTGTCCGAGGTCGAACTGAACTCGGAATCGACGACTTTCACGAGACCGAAGTCGAGCAGCTTCACGCGGCCGTCGTGCAGCATGAAGATGTTCTCTGGTTTCAGATCGCGATGGACGATGCCCTTTTCGTGTGCGACGGCGAGGCCGCGCGCGACCTGGATCGCGATGTCGGTTGCCTTGCGCTGCGGCAGTTGCTCGCCGAGGAGCTCGCGGAGGTTGTGGCCTTCGAGGAGCTCGCAGACGATGAAGGGAGAGCCATCGTGCGTGCCGACATCGAACACGGTGAGGATGTTCGGATGATTGAGCATTCCTGCCGCACGCGCCTCCTGTTCGAAGCGCCGCGTCAGGTCGGCATTGCCGCATTGCGGCATCACCTTCAGCGCGACTTCGCGGCCGATGCGCGCATCGCGCGCGCGATAGACTTCGCCCATCCCGCCGGCGCCAATCAGCGCGATGACCTGATAAGGACCGAGTTGCTCTCCCGCCTGGAGCTTCACCGTGGGCAGTGTAACGGAGAGCGGGCGTCCCGCCCGCAGTCGGCGAGCGTCTCGCTCGACGACCATGGCTCGAGTTCAGTTCGCCGGCCGAGACGGCCAGCGACTGCGGGCGAGACGCCCGCTCTCCCTCTACAATTGGGCGTGCCATGCACCCGCGAGCCGAAGAGCTCATCGCATCGCTCCAACTGAAACCGCACCCGGAGGGTGGCTTCTACCATCAGGTGTTCAAGTCGAAGCGAGTCGTCGAGAACAGACGCAGCGCGATGACGGCAATTCATTTTCTTTTGCCGGGCGGTGAGCTCAGCCGCTGGCACCGCGTTGCCGCCGATGAGATCTGGGTGAACCTCGAAGGCGATGGCGTGCGCCTCTTCACGTTCGATGATGAATCGACGACGTCGCACATCGTGCACGGCCACGCGTTCCACGCCGTCGCACCTGGCACATGGATGGCCGCCGAGCCCCTCGGCGACTACGCACTCCTCGCCTGCTTCGTCGCTCCGGGATTCGAGTACGAAGACTTCACGCTGATGGCTGACGACGAAGCCGCCGCAGCACGGCTGCGAAGCATTGCGCCGGCATTCGCGAACATGATCTGACGACGCCGGGCGTGCTACTCTCCCCACGATGCGTCGCATCATCGTCCTCTTCACAGCAACGCTATTGGTCATGTCCTGCGGGAAGCTCAAAGAGCTTCCGACGCAACCGGGCGGAGGCGGCGGCGAGCCCGTCGATCCGACCGCGACGTTCACACGCGTCCAGAACGAGATCTTCACTCCCACCTGCGCTGTGATCGGTTGTCACGACACGCTGGGGCAGCAGCAGGGCCAGGTGCTCGCGGCGGGGCGAGCGTATGCGAGCATCGTCAATCAGGCCAGCACGGAAATGCCGTCGCTGATGCGCGTGCTCCCCGGCGACCCGAGCAACTCCTACCTCTATCGCAAGATCACCGGCGCCGGCATCACCGGCGATCGCATGCCGCAGGGCGGCCCCTATCTCAACGATGCACAGATCAAATTGATCCGCGACTGGATTCGCCGTGGAGCGCCCAATGACTAAGCGCCAGCATCCACTCATCCTCTGTTTGCTGCTTGCCCTCCCTGCACTCGCGCAGGACGCTTACACTCCGAACAATCCCATTCCGCTCGGCGACAACCTCCTCACGTTGCCGACCTCGCACATTCCTTCGGAAGGAACGTGGGAGCTGCGCTTCACGCATCGCTTCAATGGCTCGATCGATCAGGGCAATGGCAGTTCGCGCGTCCACAACCTCTTCGGTCTCGACAGTAACGCCGATGTCGGACTCGGCCTCTCGTGGGCACCGCGGCGTGATCTTCAGTTCTCGATGCTGCGCAGCAATGCAATGGACGACATCGAGCTCGCCGCGAAGTATGTCGTGGTGCAGCAGGCGCAGGCGATTCCGTTCAGCGCAGCGGTTCGCGCCGGCGGCGACTGGCGCACCGAACAGAACCTGACAGACCGCACGACGTTCTTCGCGCAGGTGATTCTCTCGCGCCAGTTCGGCAAACGCGTCGAAGTCTTCGCCGTTCCGTCTTATGCAACAGATGCGGGCCGCTTCGTGACGAACGATGGCTCGACGGCGCTTTTCAAACATGCGTTCAACGTTCCGATCGGTGCAGCGTTTCTCTTTCGGCCTGCGTTGAGCGTGGTCGCCGAAATCATTCCGAAGAATGGCGATCTCCCGGACAACGTGCACGCCGACTTCGGTTGGGCCATCGGACTCAAGCGCGCAATCGGCGGTCACTACTTCGAGATCCTGGTGACGGACAGCCCCGCCACGCATGTCGATCAATACCTGACCTCGACATACCAGGGCTCGCCACTCAATCGCGGCGACCTGCACCTCGGCTTCAACATCGAGCGCAGATTCGGGAAGTAACGGGGTGCTGGGGTGGCGACCCGTTTGCACACCTGAGAGTTGCATGCGCTGTCCTGAATGCCACGCAGAAGCCGAACCGGGCACATCCGCATGCGGTAACTGCGGACTGCTGCTTCTCTCGATCCTTCCGAAACGTCGCCGCGCTGAAGATTTTGCCGATCAGCGCCGGCGCTCGTCCGACTCGGATGAATCGGTCTGCGCCTACTGCGGCGGCGACGTGCCCGGGCTCGCGATTCGCTGCCGGCACTGCGGCGAGATTCTCAACGAAGACTACTACCGCGAGCGAGCGCGTCGCATTCGTGCACGCGTGAACTACGCGAGCTGGATCGCGTATCTCTTCGGTCTCGCGGCGCTGCTCGTCTTCCGCCCGGTAGGACTCGTATCGATCGGAACAGGACTGCTGCTTTCGATTCTCTACTACGCGATTCCGATCGAGCCGCCGGCGACGAGCGGAGTCAGGCCCGGCCGCTTCGGCGCGTTCCTCCGGCGGCAGTTGAAGATCGAGCGTGTTGCGATTCCGATTCCCGCATTGAGGAAGAAGAAGTTGGTGTTCGTCGGCACACCGCTCCTCGCAGCGCTGATCGGCTATTCGGCCAATGCGTTCCTGCTGCAGGAACCGATGAACGACATCCTCAAACACAACTCGGCATTTCGCGGTATGGAAGTCTCCGCGCACTACGAGTACTGGGTCGTGCCGGGTGTCGTCGTCTACGACCTGAAGCGCCTCGGCTTCCGCCAGACACCGATCGACGTACACACCGCGTTTCTCGAGTTCGCACAGAAGATGCGGACGCGCCGCTACTCGCGCGTCGATCTCTCGTATCGCGGCATCGCAAAGTTCTCCATCGACGGCGCTGGCTTCCGCCGTCTCGGCGACGAGTACGCAAAGCGCAATTTCAACTTCGTGCTCTACACCTTTCCCCGCCTCTTTCATGCCGAGGAGAATGTGCGCGCGCCGGAAGCGGGGACCTCGGATCGGGATGCGCTCATCGAGTTCCATCGCCAGTGGTATGGCGAGGATGGGATGACGCTGCCGGTGATGGGGCGCTAGCGGGAATCGTGCGAAACTTTCGCACGTGCCTGACGATACGCATCTGCAGTTGGGGTCTGTTCTGTGACGACCCTCCTCCAACTCGAGCGCACATTTGCGGCGCGCACGGCCGAGGGACGAACATGCGTGCCGGTCATCGGCGCGGGCGTCAACATTCAGGCGGCACTCCAGGATGGAGCGCGCAACCCGAACGATTGGGATGGCTTGCTCAATCGTGTGAGCGAAGAAGTCGGGATCGACGGCCCACTCCCGCCGACGCCACTTGCGAAGTGGGAGACACTGCTTCGCCGCTGGGCGAGACACAAGCGCGTCGAACCGTTCAAGGCGGAAGCGCAGCTGCAGGCGTTCGTCTGTCGTGAGTTGCGCATGCACGAGATGAGCTCGAAGCGTTACAGCCTGTATGGTGAATTCGTCGACGCAGGATTCCGCGACATCATCTCGCTCAACTTCGACCGGCAGATTGCGCTGCATCGGAAGAGCGAGCGCTTCGTGGCTCCGCGGCGGCGCGATCTGCTCTACCGGCACAGCGTCGCGGGGAACACGCGGGTCTGGTATCCGCATGGCGATACGCGGAAGTCGGCGACGCTCAAGCCCGGCGTTCGCAAGTACGGGATGCTGATCGGGACGCTGGAGCGCGAGCGAACGCGCATCATGGCCGCAAGCCGTTCGCACGGACGGCAGGATTCGCGCGCACACTGGCTCGATCTCATCCTCCTCGGCGCGCCGCTCGTGTTCATCGGATGCGGACTCGCCGCGGACGAGTGGCCGCTGTGGTGGCTCCTGCATCAGCGCGCGCGCATTTGCGGTCACACCGCGGAAACCTGGATGCTATCGACAAAGGGAAGCACGGCGCCCCATCTGGCAGGATCGCCATCCGGCGTGCAGGTCGTCGAGTTCGACTCGCACGCGAAGCTATGGAGCGTCGTTCGCGCTGCAATGACCCGTTAGGCTGGTTTTTGGGTGGCGAGGTATTGCGCGATATAGGTCTTTGCGGGCAAGCGCCGGATCGACTCGCCAACCACATCGAGCGCGAGATCCTCGATCTTCCTGAACCGTACGCACGACTTGCCCATGTTCAGCTTCTTTCCGCTCGCAGCCCATGCATCCTTGAACCAGCGAACGAGCGCTCCATCCTCTCCAGCGCAGTAGAGGCCCATGAGGTAGAGCGACATGTGATTCTTCTGCGACGCGAGCCCTGCGAACGGCAACCCCTTCGACGGATCGGCGTGATAGCCGGCGGGAAACACACGATGCGGCACGAAGTAGCTGATCATCCCGTACGCCATCCCCTCTTCGTAATCGGAATCGAGATGCTCGAGGATGACCTCGCGAACCGCGGAGATCGCGGCACGCCGGTCCGCAGGAAGCGACTTCAGATACGCAGCGACGCTGTCCTCCTGGCTCTTCATCCCGGCACCATCACACATCGCCGTGACAGCGGTCAACGTGTCGCATCAACAAAGTGCGCGAATGTGTTGTCAGGAGGCTCTCCGTGATTCCCGATGAAGCAATCAGCGCCCATGTTCAGTGGAAAGTGAAACTACGCGTTCACGTGATGGAACGCGGAGAGTCGAAGCTCGAACCCGATGAGATCGAGCACGACGATCGCTGCCTCCTGGGCAGTTGGATCTACGGAGAAGGAAAACTTCTGCACGAGCATGACGAGGTGTGGAACAAGCTCCGCGAGCAACACCGAGCGTTCCACCACCTGGCGGCCTTGATCGTGCGCCATGCCAACGCGGGGAACCAGTCCGCGGCGTTGAACCTGCTGGACGGCGACTTCATGCAGCATTCGTTCGCGGTGATTGCCACGATCAACCAGATCCGGCGTCAGTACGAGACGAGCTCACGGCCTGCGGAAGCTGCGCAGTAGCGAGTGTGCCCACCCGTAAACGACGATCGCGATTAGTTTTTCGGAGTCCATTCAGTTCCATCGGCGAAGTTCACATCGTCGAGGATGAATTGGAGAGATTCCTCTCCTTGGCAGTCGCCATATGCGGAATACACGAACTCTCCGGAGCGGACAGCGCCTGGAGGAACCCTGAACGGCTCACCCTTCGTTATGGATCCATCGCCGGACAGGGGTTCGATCGTGAAGGACAATCCACTGACCTGCTTTTTGGAAGTATTTCGAAGCGTGAATTTGAAGTGCCTTGAAGTCGGATCTTCAAGATACTTTCGATCATCGGAGAAATCGGCCCACTGGACACGAAGCCGATACCGAGTGAACGGAGTCGGCTGGCCGTAACCGCGCAGGTCAGTTTTCTGACCATTCGCGTCCATATGCCATCCGGCCCGCGGCGAGATATCCAAAATGCCCTTTACCCTTGCATGCACGACACAATCGGGATTTTCCCGCCGGATCAGGTCCTTTCGTGGCCGATTCAACTCGAGCGCTCGATCTCTCAACCGGCGAACGGCTTCATTGTCCGCATCGGCGCATTCGAGCACGATCACCTCACTGCAAGCATCCATGTGCAAGATGAGATTCTGGTTCCTGTCTGCTTCCACCGCACCTCGCAACTCGATCGCCGCACCATCTGTCGCGTTCTTCAATGAATGGCAGGCCGGAATCGGATCTTGCGGGTGTTTCGCGTCCCACCAGAGCTTCCACACCGAGAAGCTGTATCCCACTCTCTCACCCGTAATGCGCTGAAGAGCTTCAACGCAATGCGCCTGGGTGTCGATGACACCATAGCCGGGCCCCGATACCTCGACATCGGGAAAGAAGCGCAGCGCGCGAATCAGATGAGGAACTGATGAAGCATCACCCACCGTGACCAGGGATCCACAGGCATCGTGAACGCCGTCCGCGTCTTTCGCGCGGTCGAGTGCCTCGTGCGCTGCCGATCGCTGGGCCTCACGCTCGCCGGCAAAGATCCTGAAAGAGATCAACATCGCAATGCCGAGCAGCCTGACTGTCACAGCAGCCCTTCTCTCTCCAGTTCCTCGATCAACGTCAGCGAGTCATGAAACTGAATCGAATGAATCCCGAGGTTGCGCGCGGCGTTCACGTTCTGCATGAGGTCATCGATGAAGACCACCTGCTTCGGCAGCGCGCCGACCACTTCCAGCGCGCGATGGAACATCTCGGGATCGGGCTTCGCCGTGCGAAAGCGATGCGAGAAGATGAAGCGGTCCCCCTTCTCGAACAGCGTCGCGAACTGCCGCGGGATCACCTCGGCATGTACCTCATTCGAGTTCGAGAGGAACGCGACGCGATACTTCCTGCGCACGCGTTCGAGCACATCCTCGATGCCCGGCATCGGCCCGTCGAAGAAGTCGCTCCACACCTTGTGAAACTCACGGATCGAATCGCGATAGCCCGTGTGTGAGCAGAGAAAATCGTAGAAGTCCCAGAACGTCACGGCACCACGTTCCATGTCGCGATAGCCGCCGGAGCCTTCGAGGATCTTCACCAGCTCGTCCCTCTTCACCGACGAACTACGGCAAATGTTCTCCAGCACGCGTTCGTACGCGAGCCGGATGACCGTGTTGCCGAGATCGAAGAGGAACCAGGTAATCATTGTCTGAGTTCTGAGTTCTGAGTTCTGAGTACTGAGTACTGAGTGCTGAGTGGTACTCCGGTCTGTCTCTACTCAGAACTCAGCACTCAGAACTCAGAACTCTCCTCTCCTCACATCCTGAAGACTCCGAACTTCGGCGGATCCATTGGGGCGTTGTACGCGATCGAGAGGCCGAGGCCGAGCACGGTGCGCGTGTCGGCCGGATCGATGACGCCGTCATCCCACAACCTCGCCGTGGAGTAGTACGGACTCCCTTCGGTCTCGTACTTCGCGAGCACTGGATCGGCGATCGAGCGCTCTTCTTCGGCGCTGAACGCCTTCCCTTCGCGCGCGAGCTGATCGCGTTTCACCGTGGTCAGCACGCCCGCGGCCTGCTCTCCGCCCATCACACTGATGCGCGCATTCGGCCACATCCAGAGGAAGCGCGGCGAGTAGGCGCGGCCGCACATCCCGTAATTTCCTGCGCCGAAGGAGCCGCCGATGATCACCGTGAACTTCGGCACCGTCGCGTTGGCGACCGCGTGCACCATCTTCGCGCCATCCTTTGCGATGCCGCCGCGCTCGTACTGCTTGCCGACCATGAAGCCGGTGATGTTCTGTAGAAAAATGAGCGGAATGCGCCGCTGATTGCACAACTCGATGAAGTGCGTCGCCTTGAGTGCCGACTCCGAGAAGAGCACGCCGTTGTTCGCGAGGATGCCCACCTTGTAGCCGAAGATCCGCGCGAAGCCGGTGACGATCGTCGTCGCGTAGCGTTCCTTGAACTCCTGAAACTTCGAGCCATCGACGATGCGCGCGATGACTTCGCGCACGTCGTACGGCTTGCGCAGATCGCGCGGAATCACACCGTACAGCTCCTTCGGATCGTAGAGCGGATCCTCCGATGCGATGCGCGTCTCGGGCTCCTTCTTGTCGAGCGGCAGATTCTCGACGATGTTGCGGACGATCGCGATCGCGTCGTAGTCGTCTTCTGCAAAGTGATCGGCGACTCCGCTGATGCGCGTGTGGACATCCGCGCCGCCCAGATCCTCGGCCGTCACTTCCTCTCCCGTCGCCGCCTTCACCAGCGGAGGACCGCCGAGGAAGATCGTGCCGGTGCCTTTGACGATGACGGCTTCGTCGGACATCGCGGGCACGTACGCGCCGCCCGCCGTGCACGAGCCCATGACCGCGGAGATCTGCGGGATCTCCGCCGCCGACATCA